>NZ_JBXCJE010000005.1:0-367877 GCF_056786535.1 Sporosarcina sp. Y352 | reverse complement strand
GCACGCCTTGTAGCAGGCGGCAGCAAAGCGTTTGATAAAGGGTACTATGTGCAACCAACGATTTTTGCAGATGTAGAAGACGATATGACGATTGCACGTGAGGAAATCTTTGGCCCTGTCCTATCCATATTTGTATTTGATACGGTGGAAGAAGTGATCCGCCGTGCAAATGATAGTATCTATGGACTCGCTGCAAGTGTCTGGACAAAAAATATCAAAACGGGACATTACGTTGCGAAGAAGTTACAAGCAGGAACAGTCTGGATCAACGACTTCGGTATTGAAATCGAAACGATGCCATTCGGTGGCTACAAACAATCCGGTATTGGTCGCGAAATGGGTGGAGAGTATGGCTTGGCGAACTACACCGAAGTGAAAAGTGTATTTGTGAATATTAAACAATAATAGACCTTAGAATCATGGATGAAAAAAAGACCCTGGATTTAACCCAGGGTCTTTTTTGTAACTGATAAATCAACATGGTTTTTGAATAGTGTGGCAATTGAGTTAGCACTTCGGATATAATAAGAGTATGCAAAACTTTCTGAAAAGGGGCTTAACTATGGGGGTATTTGAATTTATGGCACTGATGGTAAGCGCTATCATACTTACTTTACTATTCATGAAGATTGGTGAGAAAGTGATTTCGATGACTTTCCGGAATAACATAACACCGTTTATCAAAATAGTAGGTTCGCTTGTTTTTGCGCTAATCATTCTTTTATCGTTGATGTACGGTTATGGGAAAACCACTGGAGTCTACGCATGTTTATTGAGTGGGGCAATTATCCTTTATAATAAATACTGGCTTGGCCACTTTTCAGCAGAAAAAGCATAGCAGTTTGAAATAAGAGGAGGAATGGAGATGATTGAACATCTCCATTCCTCCTCTTATTTGTGTAGGGCGCTTTTATACTTGAATATCCTTGCGTTTACTTGAAGGGGGGATTCGTAATTCTTCCCTGTATTTGCTGATTGTCCGTCTGGATATTGTAATTCCCTGTTCAGTATTGAAGTATTCGGCTATTTTTTGATCGGAATACGGTTTGAACTTGTTTTCTTGTGCAATGAAACTTTCCAGAAGTGTCTTCATCTTCGTTTGGGAAATGGTATTTCCGTCTGCCGTTTCTAGCTTTGAAGTGAATAGCAACCGCAAATCAAAGGAGCCGAATGGCGTCTGGATCACTTTGTTTGTCGTTGCCCGACTGACAGTCGATTCATGCATTTCAATTTCATCGGCGACCTCTTTGAGGGTGAGAGGTTTCAATGAATGGAACCCTTTTTTGAAAAAATCCTCCTGTCTTTCCAAAAGGACCTGTACAATTTTAATGATTGTATTTCTGCGCTGTTCAATGCTGCTAAGAAGCCATTGATAATTTTTATATTGCGTATTCATATATTTTGATGCGTCATTTTTTACGTTAAGATACTGTGAATAATCTTTATTTATATGAATCGCTGGTAAATACCCATCATTCAAATGAAAAGTGAATTCATCATCCTTCCACTCGACAATGATATCGGGTGTCAAATATTCCGTTGAAGAATCAGAAGTGAAGGAGCAAGGTCTAGGATTGAGTGTTTGTATAAAATCGAAAAGATCTTTCACTTCGTGCATTTCGATGTTCATTTTTGAAGCAATTTCGTTCCATTTACGGTCAGCAATCAGGTTCAAATGGTGCTCCACTAAACAAGCAGCTAAATTGTTTTCAGGGTAGCTATACGTGATTTGTAGTAGCAGACATTCTTTTAAATCCCTGGCACCTATCCCAATTGGACCAAGTTGTTGAAGGAGGTGGATTCCTTTTTCGATATCATCTTCTCCAAATGCCAAATAGTCATTCGAATGGGTATCGGTGATTTGTAAGTAGCCATTGTCATCAATATTGTAAAGGAGATACTTTATCAGTTTTTGCGTATGGATATCCGGATACATGAACTTTGCCTGTTCCAGTAATTCATCCCGCATATTTTTATCATTGCTTCGCACCGCATCCATGGGCATCTCGGAACTACCGAAGGAGGAGGATTGTCGATGCAAACGTTCTTCATGGACTGGCTTCTCTTCCTTTTCTTTAAGTTTGATAAGTGGATTTTCAAGCTCTTGCTCCCTAATATATTGTTCGAGTTCATAAGTGGAGTATTGTAATAGTTCAATAGCTTGCCTTAATTCAAAAGTCATTAATAGATTCAGTTCCTGCCGTTGCTGGAGCCCAAGTTCCATGACGATTCCTCCTTTTATAGCTGATAAAGAATGAATACGCTTACATGATTGTAGTCTTAATTATAGCATAGGCAATTATAAAATTCGACATGAAATATGAATCTTCAGATTAGATAAAAATATTGAGGAGGTTGATTCAACAAGAGTAGTAAAAATATATTGACAGTCATTTGAAGAAGTTTTACACATTTGAATTAGTAGTTTAATTTTAGAGTTTTATTGCTTAAGTAGGGATGTGACTTCGTCGCATCCCTGCTTTTTTCAGTAATCATATGGTGTTAGTTCATCCGTCGCTCCCCAAAGACACTAGTACAAGAAGTGCAGAAGCTTTTGGCATGGAAATTGCAATAGAACTATGTATATAGGAGAGGTGTTGAGATATAAGGGTGCATTGGGTAATGGTAGTGCTCATTTTATAAATGAGAGCAATGCAAAAAAAAAATGAAAGCGATTTCGAAAGGGGACCTATATGGAGAATCTAGTGAATTGGTTAGTCGATCAGGTATGGAGTCTAGGATTGGTCATCTTTGTCCTGGGGGCAGGATTATTCTTTACAATTGTTACGCGTTTTGTTCAATTAAGATATTTTAAACAAATGATCAAATTAATATTTGAGGGTAAAAGTTCAGAGTCAGGAATATCTTCTTTTCAGGCTTTTTGTTTAGCTTTGGCAGGCCGTGTAGGGATCGGTAATATTGCTGGGGTGGCTACGGCTATAGCCTTCGGAGGTCCAGGAGCAATTTTCTGGATGTGGGTAATGGCAATATTAGGTGGAGCCAGTGCATTTATTGAATCAACACTTTCCCAAGTATACAAGAGTAAAATAGGAAATGAATATCGAGGAGGTACACCCTTCTTCATCGAAAAAGGGTTGAACATGAGGTGGTTTGCAGTAGTGATGGCTGTTGTTGTTACGCTATCCTACGGCATTTTAGTACCTGGAATCCAAGCGAATAGTATTGCGATTGGATTTGAAAATGTACTTGGTTTGAATAAGAGTATTACTGGAATTCTAATGGTTGTATTGCTTGGGGTAATTATTTTTGGCGGCGTGAAGCGAATTGCCAGTGTCGCAGACAAAGTTGTTCCAATTATGGCAGTAGGTTATGTAATTGTTACGTTCATCGTGTTATTTGCAAATATGTCAGAAGTGCCTAAAATGTTCTCTCTGATTCTTTCAAGCGCATTTGGCATGAATGAGGCGTTCGGAGGAATTCTCGGCTCAGCAATTGCCTGGGGAGTCAGAAGAGCCATTTTCTCTAGTGTTGCAGGTGTTGGTGAAGCAACATACAGTTCAGCAGCGGCTGAAGTTACCCACCCTGCTAAGCAAGGCTTAGTACAAGCGTTTTCGATTTACATCGATACAATTGTGGTCTGTACGGCAACAGCTTTCATGATTCTCGTGACTGGCATGTACAGCGTTACACCGGAAGGTAAAGACCCAATTGTCGATACGATGAGGGGTGTTGAGGCCGGTCCTATCTACACGCAGGAAGCAGTAGAAACCGTTTTCCCGGGTTATGGTGCATTGTTTGTTGCCATCGCCATCTTCTTCTTCGCGTTTACTACTCTGATGGCCTATTACTATATCGCTGAAACAACAATTGTGTATCTTGACCGAAAACTAAAGGCGCAGTGGTTGAAAACGGTTTTGAAACTTGTTTTTCTAGCGATGGTATATGTCGGCAGCGTCAAATCCGCGTCATTTATGTGGGCTCTCGGAGATTTAGGGTTTGGAAGTATGGCTTGGCTAAATCTTATCGCGATTTTACTTTTGACAAAGCCGACGCTAAAAGTTTTGAAGGATTTTGATGTTCAGATGAAGGCCGGAAAAGACCCTGTGTTTGATCCGATTAAAGTAGGAATCAAGGGTGCGGATTTCTGGGAAGACAGATGCAAAGAGATGGAATTAGATTCATCTATTGAATTGAGAGACAAAAAAGTTCGAGTAGGGAAAGATGGACTTCGAGACGTACTTGAGCCGTGAATGAAGTAATAAAACAATTGTTTATAGGTACCCCTGCAGAGAATAGTTTTATTCAGACATGCTAGAAGTAAAAAAACCTTGCAAGTGAAGAGTGGCAACAATAGATTTGTTGCTGCTCTACATGCAAGGAAATTATGAACATGATCAAATTATAGAATTTGCAGTTGTTTCGGGAACGAAGACAATACTTCCGCTTTCCCGTCTTCATTGATATAGACAATGTCTTCGATACGAACACCGCCGACATTCGGGATATAAATACCGGGTTCAATTGTAAAGACAAGCCCCGCTTCCGCAATCTGCTCATTGTTTTCATGAATGGAAGGCTCTTCGTGCACTTCAATCCCCAAGCCGTGCCCGACACGGTTATTGAAATACTCCCCGTAGCCACTAGTGGTGATGACATTTCTCGCTGCGATATCGAATGTTTTTACTGGTACCCCTGCTTTGACGGCATTGATGCCAGCTTCATTGGACCGCAGAACGATGTCGTAAATTTCTCGTTGTTTGTCTGAAGCCTTTCCAATAATGAAAGTCCTTGTAATATCAGAACAATACCCATCTTTGATGACGCCGAAATCAATCAGCAAATAGTCACCTTGTTGAATTTTACGTTCACCGGGAGAACCATGCGGCAATGCTGCTTTTTCACCGGTAAGCACGATAGTCGAGAAAGAAGGACCATCTGCACCGAATTTCCTCATCAAAAACTCTAATTCTGCCGTAAACTCGGATTCGGACATTCCGATTTCCACTTTCTTAATGCCTTCTTCCAAAACCTTTTCAATGATTTCAATAGCCGTCCGTAATTTTGCGATTTCTTCTTTAGATTTCTTCATTCTTTGTTTGTTAATGAAAGGCTGTACATCGACTACTTGCACACCCGGGAAAAACGCCAGCAAACTAGTGTACCGATCATAACTCAGCGCTTTGGCTTCAATTCCAACTGTTTCCGAAAGCATTCCAATCGATTCACGAACAACCTCGAAAGGGACTTGCTCGTCTGAAATCGCAATGATTGTCGTAACATCGGAGTCTAGCATAGCGGCATCCTTGTCCAAAGCCGGTACGAACAAATAGGTTTTATCAGCTTGCGTGTCAATAAACATAGACATGAATCTTTCATGGGGATCTGAGTTGAACCCGGTATAATAATAAACATTTGCAGGTGCAGTAATCATAATTGCACCGATATTGTTCTCAATGAGATGCGCTGTCAAAAGCGATCGTCTTTCTTCATATATAGTAGCCAATATGGAACCCTCCTAAAATTGTGTTATCTACTAATCATGCAAGAATGATGCCGTGTTAGCAAATAGAGCGTAAAGTTCTTTTTTTGTGTCAATGAATAGGTAAACGATAAATTCGAAAGTGTTGGCATGAGAATTGCATTAATAATTACTATTAGATAAAGAAAGGAGAAGGGTTAGCCGTTTCGTCTTCATTGTATAATCGCATCCATGTTATAAGTTACTGCAGTTAATAGACGGAACAATTGGTCAATTAAAATTCTGTAGAAGTATTTTTTGGGGGGAGTGTAAATAAAATTTTTACACTATTGATATTTTTGAACTTCGATTCAAGAAAGTTAGACAGTGGTTCTACTAAATGATAATGAGCTGTAAAAAAATGAACACATAAAGAATTATATACAATTGAATTCGCAATGATATTAACGGGGAGGCACAACTTATGGTAAAGAAAACCATGTGGTTATTTACATTGATTTTTGCAAGTCTAGTTTTACTAGCTGGATGTTATGGCGGAGAGAAAGTTGAAGAAACCGATAAAAAGGACGATCCACAAGGTGAAACCAAGGAAGAAGAGAACGTTGAAAAGAGTGTTCTGCATTTGGCGGTAGCAGGGGAAATTCCAACACTTAAATCAAATGGCGCATTGGATGGGTTATCGCAAACTATAATGCAGAACATTTTTGAGGGGCTTTTCAGATTAGATGCAAGCGACAAAATTATTGCTGGAATCGTCGATACGTATGACGTAAGTGAGGACGGCAAACAATACACGTTCCACTTGAGAGAAGATGCTTTTTGGAGTAACGGCGATCCAACAACAGCACAAGACTTCATCTATGCTTGGAAAAAAGCATTACACCCGGAATCTATCTCTCCTCATGCTTATTTGATGGGCGCTGTGAAAGGTGCTGCAAATATCCAAGACCCTGATCATGAAATGTATGGAAAAGTGGATGAACTTGGCGTTACAGCATCGGATGAATTTACATTAGTAGTGGAAATGGAGAACACGGTGCCTTACTTTACAGAACTTTTGGCAAACCCTGTTTTTTATCCGCAAAACGAAAAGTTTTCGGAAGAGCAAAAAGACCAATACGCGCTTGAACCCGAAAATCTAGTCTTCAATGGTCCATTTACATTGGATTCATGGGAACATGACCAAAAATGGACGTTGAAAAAGAATCCGGAATACTGGAATGCAGACAATGTGAATGTGGATGAAATCAATTTCAAAGTGGCAAAAGACACTTCTACTGAAGTGAACCTTTATGAGACGGATACAATTGACGTTGCCAATTTGTCATCGGAATTTGTTGATGTTTACAAAGACCATGAAGAATATACAACTTCATTGAAGTCTGAAATTTACTTTTTACGGATGAATCAGACTAACAAATACTTGAGTAATGCGAATATCCGCAAAGCGATTGACATGGGGTGGGATAAGGAGCAGGCGGCAGATGCCATCCTGAAAAATGGCTCAAAAGCTGCTTACTGGTTAGTATTCCCTGATTTTGTACAATCACCGGACGGTGAAGAGTTCAGGGAGCGCTTTGGAGATTTGAACAAGGGGACACCTGAAGAAGCGAAAGAGCTTTGGGACAAAGGCCTTGCAGAACTAGGTGTAACGGAAATTAAACTAGATCTACTAAGCTATGATGACGGGCAAAGGAAGTCTGTAGCTGAGTATATGAAAAATCAATTGGAAAAAAATCTCCCGGGCTTACAAATTACGATAAATCAACAACCGAACAAACAAAAATTGGCATTGGAAGACGCATTGGATTATGACTTGTCACATTCAGGCTGGAGAAATGATGTAGCGGATCCAGTTGAGTTTCTATCCGTGTTCTTATCAGATGGCGCATATAACTGGCAGGCCTTTAAAAATGAACAATTTGACAAAAACGTGAAGAAGGCAATGGTTGATTTCTCTGACATTGACAAACGATTTGCTGAGTTGCAGGAAGCTGAAGAAATTCTGATTGGGCAAGAGGCTGCAATTTCACCAATGTACCAAGCGGGATCAGCGCGTCTTATTAAACCTAAGGTCAAAGGATTTACTGCACACGCAAACTCTACTTATTCTTATCAATGGGTAACTATCGATAACTGATTAACCATATAAAATCTGCATAATACCTCTCTAAGGAATGAAGTTCACTTTGAGAGGTTTGGCAGATTTATGTTCACTACATCACGATATAGGCGGTGGCTTGCGTGAGAAAGTATATTGCTAGCAGAATAGGATATATGTTATTTACCTTCTTTATAATCGTAACGTTCACATTTTTTCTAATGCAAACGCTACCAGGTTCGCCGTTTAATGATGAACGTTTATCGTCGGCTCAAAAAGAAGTTTTAAATGAAAGATATGGCTTAAATGAACCGTTGTCTGTCCAATATTTCAAATACCTGGTCAACATTACAAAAGGTGATTTTGGGGTATCCTTTCAATTTGATGGTAGATCCGTCACCAGTATTATAGGGGAAAGAATAGGTGTCTCGGCGATATTAGGAGCGCAGTCTTTAATTGTGGGGACGATAGTTGGGCTCTTTTTGGGAATTATTGCTGCATTGAGGCACAATACATTCATTGACTATGGGGCCATGGTTGTAGCGGTTTTAGGGCTGTCGATACCAAACTTTGTATTGGCAGGACTTCTCCAGTACTGGGTAGGTGTACGTCTGCAATGGTTGCCCGTTGCGTTTTGGGAAGGGTTTGAGTATTCCATCCTTCCAACAATTGCACTTGCTGCTTTTGTAGTTGCTACTATGGCCCGCTTTATGAGGACTGAAATGCTTGATGTCCTAGGGAATGAATACATTACGACCGCTAGAGCGAAAGGAATCAGTGAATTAGCTGTGGTTATGAAACATGGTTTGCGTAATGCAATGATACCTATTATTACGATTTTAGGTCCATTAACTGTCGCGTTAATGACTGGAACGTTGGTTGTTGAGAAAATATTTAGCGTACCCGGCTTAGGAGAGCAATTCGTCAAGTCTATCTTGACCAATGATTATCCTGTCATCATGGGTGTGACATTATTTTATAGCTTGTTGTTCATTATCGTAATCCTCATTGTAGATCTGTTGTATGGCGTCATTGATCCGAGAATCCGACTTTCAGGAGGTGGGCATCGTGAAGGTAAATGAAATTGAATTAGCCGATGACCTATTTGAAGAGGCGGGGCAAGGGTTCATAGAGAACAAAAGCGTAAATCGTCCATCATCGACTTTTTGGAGGGATTCATGGCTACGGTTGCGAAAGAATAAAGGTGCGTTTACAGGGTTAATCCTCATCGTACTAATCATCTTTCTAGCTGCTTTTGGACCTTTTATGAATTCGCATGGATTTGATGAACAAGACTTAACGAGAACAAATATGCCGCCCAAAGTACCGGTATTGGAAAATATACCATTTTTAGGTTTAAGTGGAGTGGATATCCGAGGAACGGATCAATACACAGCAAAAGGTGTATCTGAGTACTACTGGTTCGGAACAGATGATTTGGGCCGGGATTTATGGACGCGTATCTGGGAAGGAACAAGAATCTCATTATTTATTGCTTTCTTGGCAGCGACATTGGATTTGGTGATTGGTGTAGCTTACGGCAGTATTTCCGCCTATTACGGTGGCCGAATCGACAACGTGATGCAACGTATCATTGAAGTTCTGATGGGTATTCCAAATCTGATTGTAGTCATTCTTCTAATCTTAGTTTTAAAGCCTGGAATTGTCTCGATAACCTTGGCTATGGTTATTACGGGATGGGTAAGTATGGCGAGGATTGTACGGGGGCAAGTTTTGAAATTGAAGGGACAGGAATTCGTTCTTGCTTCTAGAACGTTGGGAGCAAACGATAAGAGGCTCATCTGGGGACATCTGATTCCCAATTCATTGGGACCGATCATTATTACAACAATGTTTACGATTCCAACTGCGATATTTACCGAAGCTTTTCTTAGTTTTATCGGTTTAGGACTTCAACCGCCGATTGCTTCACTTGGGATGATTGTAAATGATGGTTTTAAGATGCTGAAAATATATCCACATATGCTCATGTTCTCTTCTATCATTATCAGTTTAATAATGATCAGTTTTAACTTGCTTGGTGATGGTCTTCGGGATTCATTTGATCCGAAAATGAAGAAATAGAGGTGAATAAAATGGGGAAGATCTTATCAGTAGATGATTTACATATCTCTTTTGACACATACGACGGAGAAGTACAAGCTGTTCGGGGCGTTACATTTGAATTATATAAAGGTGAAACGTTGGCCATCGTTGGTGAATCGGGATCGGGAAAGTCCGTTATGTCGAAAAGTATCATGGGATTGATACCCAAACCGGCAGGGCGAATTGTGAAAGGGCATATCTGGTACCAAGATCGGGACATTACGACCTTCACAAATAAGGAATTGATGGGCATCCGGGGATCTGATATATCCATTATATTTCAAGATCCGATGACGTCCCTGAATCCGACAATGACTGTCAGTAATCAAATTATTGAAGGGATTATGGCCCATCAAAAACTTTCGAAGAAAGAAGCTGAGAAAAAAGCAATTGATTTATTGGGTCTAGTTGGAATTACAAATGCTGAAGAGCGAGTAACGCAATATCCACACCAATTTTCCGGTGGAATGCAGCAGCGTGTCGTCATCGCCATGGCGCTTGCCTGCAACCCGGGGATATTAATAGCGGATGAACCGACAACTGCACTAGACGTTACTGTCCAAGCTCAAGTACTCGAGTTGCTGAAAGATATTCAAAAGAAAATGGGGACATCTATTATTTTCATCACGCATGATTTGGGTGTTGTTGCAAATATTGCTGATCGAGTTGCTGTCATGTACGCAGGAAAAGTAGTCGAAATCGGGAAAACCGAAGAAGTTTTTTATAATCCACAACATCCTTATACTAAAGGGTTATTGGCTGCGATGCCAGATTTGACAATTGATCAAGAAGAATTGCAAACCATCCCAGGCTCACCACCTAATCTACTATATCCTCCAACTGGAGATGCATTTGCATTACGAAATGAATACGCATTAAAAGTAGATTTTCTGCATGATCCACCGATGTTCAAGGTATCTGAAACACATTCTGCAGCAACATGGTTATTGCATGAAAAGGCCTCAAAAGTAGCGAAGAAAGTGGAGACAAAGCAGCAAACAAAAATAATTAGTGAAATAGTGCCGGCCAGAGAAATTGGTCAGGAGAAGTTACTCGAAGTGAAAGGCTTGAAACAGCACTTTAAAGGCAGTAAAAACTCAGTCATTAAAGCTGTCGATGGAATTTCTTTTGATATTTATAAAGGCGAAACATTTGGCTTGGTTGGAGAATCAGGATGCGGGAAGTCAACAACAGGGAGGACACTGATTCGTTTGTACACCGCTACAGAAGGTGAAGTTCACTTTAAAGGTGTCGACATTCATAAGAAAAACAAATTGAACTTGAACAAAGACATTCAAATGATTTTTCAGGACCCGTATTCGTCACTAAATCCGAGGTGGACTGTGGCAGATATTATAGCCGAGGGAATGGATATTCATGGGCTGTATACCTCGAAAGCTGAGCGAATGGAAAAGGTTTATGAGTTATTGAAAACGGTCGGCCTGTCAGAAGAGCATGCCAATCGATACCCACATGAGTTCAGTGGAGGACAAAGACAGCGTATAGGTATTGCACGAGCTCTTGCTGTAGAACCGGAATTTATCATTGCGGATGAGCCAATCTCCGCATTGGACGTCTCCATTCAAGCACAAATTACAAATTTGCTGAAGAAACTTCAAAAAGAGAAGAACCTAACGTATTTGTTTATCGCTCATGATCTGTCGATGGTGAAGTATATTAGCGATCGGGTTGGTGTCATGTACCAAGGGAAGTTGGTTGAAGTGGCTGAGAGTAATGAACTGTATGACAATCCCTTACATCCTTACACCAAGTCATTATTATCTGCCATTCCTGTTCCGGACCCTGAAGTTGAGAAGAGAAGAAAAAGGGTGCATAAGGATGAATGGGCTATAAACGTTGAAGATTGCATACTGAGGGAGATTACAGAAGGACACTGGGTCGCGTGTACGGAGGACGAAGTTGAATCATATAAAAGGAAATCAGAAGCTACTGCTCTTTTAGTTTAATACATTTCCATAAAGGACTGTTTAAGATGAAAAAGAAATTAGTCATCACCTTTAGTGGTATTGGTTTGCTGGCGATGGCCTTTCTCATGCTGAATGTAAGTGTTGTTTTTTGGGATATTTTCTTTCTAATTGGCTTAGTGATCTTTATGCTGGGGGGCGTATTTTTATTGCTAGAAAAAGGGGTGTTTGACTTCTTCTTTTACAGTTTTAAAAAGTTTTTAAAAACCTCTTCGAAAGTGGAAGGATACGTAGCGGAAGTGAATGGTCAAGGTGAGTTTGCACTGTCAGTTGCTAAGACTGCAACGTTTTCAAGCTACTTTCTGCTCGTTGGAATAACAATCATAGTTGTTACAACAATATTTTCTGTATATCTCTTTTAATAATACGAATCAGTTTCAACAATAATAATTTACATTGGGGGAGAAAAATGAATAGAATAGCGAAGCTTCAAGATCAGTTAAATGAATTAAATATTGAAGGATTGCTGATTAATGGGGATTGGAACCGACGCTACGTAACCGGATTTACAGGTAGTAATGGCATTGTACTCATCACAAAAAACGACGTTATCTTCATAACAGATTACCGCTATTTTGAACAAGCTAAAAGTCAGACAGGCTTAAACGTTGTGTTACATGCAGAGCATACGGGCCATAAACATAAGATTTATGATGAAGTAGCGAAGCAAATCAATAAGATGGGCATAAAACGAATTGGATTCGAACAACAGCACTTAAGTTTCGGGAACTATGCAAAACTGGATGCGCTCATCGATTGTGAAATGATCCCTACTTATGATGTCGTTGAAAATTTGCGTATGGTTAAGTCGCTCGAAGAAATCGAAAACATCCGCATATCTTCAAAAATTACGGATGATGCGTTTGTACATGTCTTGGACTTCATTCGTCCGGGATTGACGGAATTGGAAGTTGCCGGCGAATTAGAAAACTTCATCAAAAAGAACGGCGGAATCACCTCGACGTTCAGCCCGATTGTGGCATCGGGGAAACGGGCATCGCTTCCGCACGGCCGAGCAAGCGACAAGGTTATTGAACAAGGTGACATGATCACGATTGACTTTGGGACAAACTACAATGGCTATTGGTCCGATATTTCCCGTGTCGTGGCAATGGGTGAGCCAAATGAGAAGATGAAAGAAGTTCAGCAAGTAGTTCTCCGGGCATTCACCAACTGTGCTACTCATTTAAGACCGGGGTTGACGGATCGTGAAGTGGACGAGTACATGAGAGAGGTTCTGATCGAAACAGGCTACAATGAATTTTCTGGAACAGGAACGGGTCATGGAATCGGTCTAGAAGTACACGAGAAGCCGCTATTCTCCGTAGACTCGGAAAAGCTTTTATTGCCAAACATGGTCATTACAATTGAGCCGGGCATCTATTTACCGGAAATCGGCGGGGCGCGCATTGAAGACATGCTCCTCATTACAGAAGAGGGCTGCGAGGTATTGTCGCCGTCTACAAAGGAATTAGTTATTCTATAACAGTAAAACGACTAGCTAGGGACTACCAAACAATCAAGAGGAGGATTGATATTGTTGGATAAATTGAATCAAGTTAGAAGATTATTTGAAGAGTTTGGCGTTGATGGACTACTTGTCACTAATGAATTGAATCGTCGCTATTTAACAGAATTCACGGGAAGTGCCGGCGTTGTTTTAATCACCCAAACTGAAGCTTTGTTCTTAACGGACTTCCGCTATGACAAGCAGGCAAAGGAACAAATTAAAGGCTATGGAATAAACATTCACCAATCATCCCGATTCCTGATGGACAACATTATTCAAAACGTAAACAAGTTGGGTATTAAAAACCTGGGGTTTGAAGCTGGAGATATGACTTTTAATTTCTATTCAGAATTAAAGAATGGAATCGATGTAAATCTTGTCCCCACAACAAAAGTTGTTGAAAAGCTTCGCTTAGTGAAAACTGAATCAGAAATTGAAAAGGTCAGGAAAGCTGCCAAGATTGGAGATGCCGCATTCAATCATATTCAAAGCATTATTCGGCCTGGCGTAACGGAGTTGGATGTTGCCATTGAGTTGGAACACTTCATGAAAAAGCAGGGAGCAAGCGGAAATTCATCGCATTCTCTAATTGTCGCTTCCGGACATCGTGGTGCGCTCCCGCATGGTGTGGCGAGTGACAAAGTGATTGAATCAGGGGATATGGTGACACTTGATTATGGGGCATTGTACGAAGGTTACAGATCAGACATGACTAGAACGCTTGCTGTCGGAACGCCTGATACAAAACTGGTTGAAATATATACGATTGTTTATGATGCACTACAACTTACACTAGAGACAATCAAAGCAGGAATGACAGCAAATGAAATAGACGCTATCGCAAGGGAATATATAGATGGAAATGGCTATGGTCAATACTTTGGACACGGTCTTGGACATGGAATCGGACTCGATATTCATGAGGACCCTTTCTTCTCAAGTAATTCAACGGAAGAATTGCTGCCCGGTATGATTGTCACGATTGAACCAGGCATCTATATACCTGACCTTGGTGGTGTTCGAATCGAAGATGACATCTTGGTTAAAGAAAATAGTATTGAGATTTTGACACTGTCTCCTAAAGAATTGATTAGGTTGTGAATAGAGTATAAGTTACTATACACTTGAATTACATTATTCTAACTATTTAGACACCTATCTGATGAATAAAAGTTTGAGAGAAAGAATAACCTAAATATTTGTTTACACCCAAATCCTCACTGACATTAAGTCGCAGTGGGGATATTCTTTTGAGTACTGAAATAGTTTGATTAATGGCATGAAACTTGCAATGAAGTTATATAGATTAGCACCAAAAGAAAGCTGAAAACGGTGGGGTGGATATGAATGTCAACTTTGTTGGAAGTGAAAAGTCTAAAAACGCACTTTAAAAAGAATAAACGCGTCGTACGGGCAGTAGATGGAATTGACTTTGAGATAAAAAAAGGCGAGACTGTAGCACTTGTTGGGGAGTCTGGATGCGGTAAAAGTATGACTTCATTGTCAATTATGGGTCTTGTCCCGTCACCGGAGGGGAAGATAGTTGATGGTGAAATTCTGCTAGACGGCGTTAATCTAGTAGAATTGCCCGAAAAGAAAATGTATAAAGTTCGTGGGAAAGACATTGCGATGATTTTCCAGGAACCAATGACTTCTTTAAATCCAGTTCTAACAATTGGTGATCAATTGATGAGTGTTATTATCTATCATCTAAAACTTACAAAGAAACAAGCAGAAACAAAAGCGATAGAAATGCTGGATTTAGTCGGTTTTTCGGATCCTAAAAAGTTGCTTAAAGATTATCCGCATCGCTTATCCGGCGGAATGAGACAGCGGGTGATGATAGCGATGGCCATGTCTTGTAATCCTAAGTTACTGATAGCGGATGAACCGACAACTGCATTGGATGTTACGATTCAAGCGCAAGTACTCGAGCTGATGAAGAAGTTAAGCGTGCAATTTTCGACGTCTATTCTTTTGATCACGCATGATCTTGGTGTTGTTTCTGAACTGGCGGAAAGAGTCATTGTTATGTATGCAGGGCAGATTGTTGAAATCGCTTACATTGATGATTTGTTTGGAAATCCTCTTCATCCCTATACTGTAGGACTCATTGATTCGGTACCGAAAATAGACGGAGAAATTGAAAGACTTCGAGCTATTAAAGGAAATGTTCCCGCTCCCGGATCAATCATAACAGGCTGCAGGTTTGCGGCTAGATGCAGCAAAGTGTTTGACCGTTGCACCAAAGAAGTGCCAGCTTTAAAAAAAGTAGATGAATATAGATCTGTCAGGTGCTTTTTATATGATGAAGTGGGGGCGGAATGATGGGTTCGACCAATTTATTAGAACCAACTGTGCTTGGCGGTAGAGTAGATAGAGTAATAGAAGAAACCTTGTTGGAAGTACGGAATTTAAAAATGCACTTCCCAGTGAAGGCCGGTATTATCCAACGTACAGTTGGCCATGTGAAAGCTGTCGACGATATTAGTTTTAATGTAAGGAAAGGAGAGACCCTTGGAATCGTCGGAGAATCAGGCTGTGGTAAATCCACGATGGGTAGGGCTCTCATTAGATTATACGAACCAACAGGCGGCAACGTACTGTTTGAAGGAATTGACATTACAAATTTGCCGGAAAAGGAATTAAGGCCATTAATCCGAAGAAAGATTCAAATGATTTTTCAAGACCCTTATGCTTCTTTAAATCCTAGAAAGTCATTGGGGAATCTGTTAAATGAACCGCTAAAAGCCCACGGACTATATAAAAATCAAAAAGAGCGGGATGAAAAAATAAAAGAGCTTCTAAACGTCGTCGGTTTACATTCCTCATCCATTAATTACTATCCACACGAATTCTCGGGGGGACAGCGTCAGAGGATTGGAATTGCTCGATCCTTGGTGTTAAACCCGGAACTGATTATTGCAGATGAGGCTGTTTCCGCATTAGATGTATCCATACAGGCGCAAATCATTAATCTTCTAGAGGATTTGCAGTCTGAATTTAATCTGACCTATATTTTCATATCACATGATTTAAGTGTGGTGAGGCATATTGCAGATCGAGTAGGCGTTATGTATCTAGGAAAACTCGTCGAGCTAGCCGATAAAAATGATTTATATGTTGAACCGCTCCATCCATATACACAGGCACTACTTTCTGCCGTACCTATTATTCGAAGTAGAGGTTCTGCTAGTAGGGAGAGAATTATTTTAAAAGGCGATATTCCGAGTTCAGTTAATCAGCCGACGGGATGTGTGTTCCATACAAGATGTCCGGCAAAAATGAAGGTTTGTGAAACGATGATTCCACAACTCAAAGAGCCACGTCCAAATCATTTCGTTGCCTGTCATTTATATGATGCAAGTCTATAAATGGGTAAATAGATTTTTATTCTACAGAGGGGGGAAAGGGATTATTTGTTGGTATTGCGGCTAAAAGGAAAATAAAGGGGGAAGAAAAGTATGTTGAAAAATAGATTTATATTGGGAGTTATCTTCGTATTAATGCTTATAGTTTCTGCATGTTCGGACGGAGAAGTTAAAGAAAAGAGTGACACAAAGGACGGTAAACAATCAGAATCAGAAACAGAAAAAGCGTCAGGTGGCAAATTAGTACTAGGTACGACAGCTGCACCGACATTATTCAACCCATATTTCTCCACAGATACTTCAAGTTCAACGCTTGAAGGATTTATGTTTAGCGGATTAGTAACAGTTAACGAAGATTTTAACCCTGAGGGAGACCTGGCAGAAAGTTGGGAGTTCTCGGATGACGGGTTAACGTGGACTTTCCACTTAAGAGAAAATGTAAAATGGCATGATGGAGAAGACTTTACGGCTGATGACGTTGTATTTTCTTATGGCATTCCATTGGATGAAGGCTACATCGGACCACGTGGATTGGCATTTGAAATTATTGATGAAATAAATAAAATTGATGATTACACGGTAGAGTTTGTTCTTTCTGAACCGTACGCACCATTCATAACAATTACAGCTCAATTTGAAGTACTGCCAAAACACATTCTGGGAGATGTTCCTATTGCTGACCTTGGTAAGGACAAGTTCAATACAAAAGAACCGATTGGAACAGGTCCATTCAAATTTAAAGAATGGAAAGAGGGAGAGTACATTGAGCTCGAAGCGAACGATGACTATTTCCTAGGAGCACCTAAATTAGATGGTATCATTTACAAAATTGTTCCTGATATGAATACGCTAATGGCCCAGTTGGAAGTTGGCGATGTTAATTTGACGAGTATTTCTCCTCAGTATATTGAAACTGCAAACAAACTTCAGGAGAAAGGGAAGATAGAAGTAAGTTCTGGACCTGCAAATGCATTTGAATACATTGGTTATAACTTAAGAAATGAATTGTTCCAGGACAAAAAGGTGCGTCATGCATTAACACATGCAATTGATAAAGTCTCAATCGTAGAAGCTTTATTGGATGGAGCTGGAGTTGTTGCAGATGGACCAGGTAGCCCTGCTAACTGGGCATTTAATCCGGATATGCCGAAGTTTGAATATGATCCCGAAGTTGCAAAGGAATTATTGAAAGAAGCTGGATGGGAACCAAATTCAGACGGTGTGTTAGAGAAAGACGGTAAGAAATTTGAATTTGTTTTGAAAACGACTTCAGCAAATGAAGTTCGTCAGCAAATCGCAGAAGTTGTTCAACAACAACTAAACGAAATCGGCATTAAAGTATCGATAGAAGTACTTGAATGGAGTGCCTACGTAGAACAAACAAGTCCGCCACTATGGAACTTTGATGCTATTGTAGCGGGTTGGTCTATCGGTAGTGACCCGGATCCGACTTGGTTCTGGCATTCATCCGAAATTGAAAACGGCTTGAACTACAACGGCTATTCAAATAAGAAAGTTGACGAACTGCTATCTGAGAACACGAAAATTTCCGATCTAGACGAAAGAAAGAGAATCATTGCTGAAGCGGATGCAATTGTTGCTGAGGATCAGCCAAATACATTCCTATATTATGTAGCGGGTAGTTTAGCAAATGCACCTAATCTTAAGGGACCTAAATACAATGCAGCGAACACGTACTACAAAATACATGAATGGTACATCGAATAACTAAAAATGATTTCTTGTACTGATAGCGAACATCACCTGTGAAATAGACAGATGATGTTCGTACTATTAAAAAAACAAATCTAATGGGTGAATTCTTATCTTTACGTATGGGACCGATTTCCAGTGCAGTATTCTTTAGATATTCAGAAAGCCCCGGTTAACTAAATTTTAAATGAAGGAGCGGACTGGAAATGACTACATATATAGTAAGAAGAATTTTAATGGCTATTCCATTACTTTTTATTATTACTATCATTTCATTTGCCATGATGCAAATGGCACCCGGTGATCCCACGGCGTTAATGATGGATCCCATGATCAAGCAAGAAAACCTAGTGAAATATAAAGAAGCTTATGGGTTAAATGACAACGTAGTTGTGCAATATTTTAGATGGCTTGGTAACATGGCTCAAGGAAACTTTGGAGAATCCCTGATTCGGCAAGGCGTACCTGTTAAAGATTTGATTGTGGCAAGGCTTCCAAATACGTTGATTTTAATGCTTGTGTCAACAATCATTGCTTTTCTAATCTCAATCCCACTCGGGGTCTTCTCGGCTACCAAACGGAATTCATTGACAGATTATTCAATTACGTTTGTTTCGTTTTTAGGGATTGCAACACCTAACTTCTGGATTGGTCTTGTCCTAATCATGTTCATGTCAGTCCACATGGGATGGTTCCCGACAGGCGGCGTCTCTACTCTTGGAGAACCTTTTAGTATTTGGGATCGTATTCATCACTTAATATTGCCTGCATTTGTACTTGCAACAGCGGACATGGCAGGATTAACAAGATACTCGCGTTCCAGTATGTTAGAAGTGTTACGACAGGACTATATTCGTACAGCAAAAGCAAATGGTTTTCGAAATATGACAGTTATTTTCAAGCATGGACTTCGTAATGGACTTATACCGATTATTACAATTATTGGATTAATGTTGCCGTCATTTATAGGTGGATCTGTCATAATTGAGAGTATTTTTGCCTGGCCGGGAATTGGTTTGCTATTCGTTGAAGCCGCATTCCAAAGGGATTATCCGGTAATTATGGCGGTCGTTGTAATTGCAGCAACTTTGGTTGTAATCGGCAACTTACTAGCAGATATACTATACGCCATATTCGATCCACGAATTGAGTATTAGGAGGGGAAAGAAGTGACACCACCAGGATTAAATCCACCAGTAAATGACCCATTGTTAGCAGACGGTATGCAGGATTATATACACGAATCTATTGGGAGAGTCATGTTACGTAAATTTATGAAGAATAAACTAGCTGTCGTAGGTGCAATTATGTTGATTATTATTATCACCTGCGCGATTTTTGCACCAGTGATAGCGCCACAAGATCCGAGTAAACAAGTTTTGATGGATAAACTGAGCCCTCCAGGTGAGAAGTATATTTTAGGTGCAGATAATCTGGGTCGCGACACGTTGAGCCGATTGCTATACGGAGCTAGAGTTTCTCTACTTGTAGGTTTTGTTTCAATAGTGGGTTCAATTTTCATCGGTACGGTAGTTGGTGCGGTGGCCGGATATTATGGAGGTAAGCTGGATGCGATTCTGATGCGGATTGTAGACGCCGTTATATCATTTCCGTCACTGTTTCTGCTAATCACACTTGTGACTATATTTGAACCGAGTGTGATGACACTCATTGGTGTATTTGCAATATTTGGATGGACGGGAACCGCCCGTTTAGTGCGTGGCGAATTCTTATCGCTTCGATCGGCTGAATTCGTATTGGCGGCAAGAACCTTGGGGATTAGAAATGTTAGGATTATTTTTTCGCACATTTTGCCTAATGCAATGGGGCCAATCATTGTTTCGGCAACACTCGGTATCGGGGGAGTCATTTTAGCGGAAGCGGGTCTTAGTTACCTTGGACTCGGTATTCAGCCGCCAATACCAAGTTGGGGGAATATGTTACAAAGCGCTCAAAATCCCCAAATCATGCTTGGGGCATGGTGGTACCCGCTGTTTCCAGGATTTATGATATTGATTACTGTTCTTGCTTTTAACTTTGTAGGTGACGGATTACGTGATGCGTTTGATCCTAAAATAAGTGAATGAAATAGGAAGTTAAACAGAACTGCCCTCAAAATGAAAGCCATTTTGAGGGCAGTTCTGTTTCTCCGTTTAACTTTTAGAAAACATGCCTAGGCCTTTATAAAGAAACGTAAAAATATCGGTATGTTCTTCGATAATTTTCACGGTCGGTTTACCAAGACCGTGTCCAGCGTCTTTTTCGATTCTAAGGAGAATAGGTGCTTCACCAACTTGAGATTCTTGCAAAGTTGCCGCATATTTTTTCGAATGGAGCGGGACAACACGGTCGTCTGTATCTGCAGTTGTGATTAGTGTTGCCGGGTATTTTTGATTGGGTAAAATATTATGAAGTGGAGAATAGGCATAGATTGTTTTAAAGTGTTCCGGATTTTTTTCTGCATTCCCAAATTCAGATGTCCAAAAGCGTCCCACAGTGAAATGTTGATACCTAAGCATGTCAGTTACAGGTACTTGGCAAATGACCGTGTTAAATAAATCAGGTCGCTGGTTCATGCATACTGAAACCAGCAAGCCACCATTACTACCACCCATTATCGCCAATTTAGCAGGATTCGTATAATCATTGCCGATTAACCATTCAGCTGCAGCGATGAAATCATCGAAGACTTGTTGTTTCCTTTCAAAAGTACCAGCTTGGTGCCAATCCTCACCGTACTCGCCACCACCTCTGATGTTAGCAACCGCATAGATGCCACCATCCTCGATAAACATCGCATTGGACGCAGAGTAGGCAGGCGTTATACTGATGTTGAAACCACCATACCCATATAATAGTACAGGGTTATCTCCCGTTAACTTAAGGTCTTTTTTATGCGTAATGAACATGGGGATATTCGTCCCGTCCGTCGAAGGATAAAAAAATTGTTTCGTTACATAAGCAGAACTGTCTAACGCAACTTGTGAGGAAAATATTGTTTCAAGCCGATTCGTTTCAAAATCAAACCTCACAACAGTAGTCGGGCTTAAATAGGAAGTGTAACTGATAAACATTTCTTTTTGTTTTTTATTTGTCGTAATATTCGTCACCGTAATTGTATCAGGGAGATCTAGTTTAGTGCTAAGCGCTCCAGAAAGATCATATAACTTGATCAAATCCTTGGCGTGGTGCAGATACGTTATTACTAATTGGTCATCTACTATTTTTGTAAAGGACATGACACCCTCTTGTTCAGGAATAATTTCTTTCCAGTATTTTTCTTCCAAACGATTAATATCAATGGCAACTATTTTTCCGTTAGCTGCATCTTTATTTGTATAAATATAAAAAGTAGTGCCCTTATTTCCAATGAATGAATAATAGGCATCTCCGGTAGCGGCTAGAGGGATGAAATCCTCGCTACTATCGATAGGTCGATAATACAGCCGGCTTTTGTTTTCAGTCCCTTTCCATGACTCGAGTAAAAGATAGTTATAGTCATCTGAGACGATAGCGCCAAATGCCAGCTCCTTGTCATCGGGTCTTTCATGGATGAGTCTATCCTCAGATCCCGGAGTACCCACAACGTGGAAATAAAGTCGGTTATAGTTACTTTCATCGACAGCGTCCACATCACCAAGTTTCGGATAGCGGCTGTAATAGAAGCCTGTGCTGTTTTCAACCCAGGCAAGACTGCTGAATTTACAACGTGAAATCTTTTCGGGATACTCCACGCCATTTTCCATGTCACGGATACTTATTTCTTGCCAGTCGCTACCGTTATCTGAAAGTGCATAAGCCATTATTGTTCCTTCTTTATTGAAAGAGATATGTGTTAAAGCTGTTGTTCCAGCCGGATTTAGTGCGTTTGGATCGATTACAACTTCGGGTGAGGAATCTAACAGTGACTTCGAACGATAAAATACAGGTTGATTTTGCAGGCCATCATTTTTTTGGTAGTAGTAATAGTCCCCTTCTTTTTGAGGAACAAAGTACTTTTCGTAATTCCAATGTCGGGATAGTCTTTCTTTTAGTTCTTTTCTTTCGGGAATTGTTTTGAAATAGGCTTGTGTGTTGGCTGTTTGTTGCTCATCAAAGTTTTTTGTTTCAATACTCTTATCGTCTTCCAACCATCTGAAAGGATCTTCGACAAGAGTGCCATGATAGTTATCTGTAACAATCTGTTTTTCGTTTCCAATTTTCATGTAGTTAACGCTCCTCTTTTTGTATTTATAGGTGAAAAAAATCTTTACACCTATAAATACATGCAAGTTTTGTGCCGATGATTCAGAAATAGGAAGGAAATCTATCCTTGTGAATTAATTCACAACAAGTGACACTTGTCATATCGATAATCATGACATCTATGCCTTCTGTAAAGTCGGATATTTCTTTATCATTAGATTCAAGATAGTGAATCAGAAAAAGAACATCAGATTGAAGGAGGATTACTCAACATGTCTAAAGAAAAAACGAAGCAGTTACACAAAGACGTTGCCCCTTTTGCGAAGTCAGATAAAAAGAAAAGTATTATACAACTTATCAATACAGTCCCACCATTTCTAATCCTATGGTTCTTGGCTTACCAGAGTTTGTCGGTTTCGATCTGGCTAACATTTGGAATTTCTGTGATTGCATCAGGATTCGTCATTCGGACGTTTATCATCTTCCATGATTGCACGCATGGTTCATTCTTCCAAAACAAAAAAACAAATGACATCGTCGGTACCATTACCGGTATCCTTACACTGTTTGCTTATGAAAAGTGGAAACGTGAACACTCAATCCATCATGCAACAAGCTCGAATCTCGACAAGCGCGGCACAGGTGACATTTGGGTCATGACGGTTGAAGAGTATGTAGAAGCATCGAAATGGCATCGTTTTGGTTACCGGTTATACCGAAATCCAATCGTCATGTTCGGTTTTGGACCGCTTTTCCTTGTACTTATCTCAAGCCGTTTCAACCGTAAAGATGCGCGTAAGAAAGAGCGCAACAATACGTATTTGACGAACGCAGCACTTGTTGTCATTTACACAGGCATGATTCTACTTGTTGGATGGCAGGCATTCCTCCTTATTCAAGGAACAATTATGTTCGTTGCAGGAGCACTTGGAATTTGGTTGTTCTACATTCAACATACGTTTGAAGACTCATATTTCGAAGAGGAATCTGAGTGGGATTATGTGAAAGCTGCTATTGACGGCAGTTCATACTACAAGTTGCCACGTGTGTTGCAGTGGGCTACAGGAAATATTGGTTTCCATCACGTCCATCACTTGTCACCGCGTGTTCCCAATTACAACTTGGAAATGGCACATGAATCGACACCACCTCTTCATGTGGCAACAACGATTACAATCAAAGAAAGTATTTCGTCAATCCGTTACCGGTTGTATGATCCGGAGAAGAAAAGATTTATCGCATTCAAAGACGTAAAGCATATGATTAAATCAGCAAGTCCTTCTATTGATCTGAAACCGAAACGCACAAGTTTCGACCAGAAATAATAGCGAAAGCAGTCATCTCTTCAGAGGATGGCTGTTTTTTTTATCCGGAAATTTGGTACAATGGTAAGTATAGACAGGATGGTGAACGAACGGTATGCAAAGTTGGTATAGTATCTTCCCAAAAAATCCATGGGTCAGTATTTACGCATGGGCTGTATTTTGTTTTCTTCCGTTCTTTTTCATCTTTAGATCATCTTCCCCACTTGAAATAACGATTGGCATTTCGTTGCTATTATTATTTTTCCTGTCCTACATGTTTTCATTCAAATCAAAGAGCGGAATCGTTTATATGTGGATCAGTTTTGAAATTGTGATTAACGTCGCGATGACGCTGTTATTCGGTTATGTGTATTTGTCCATATTCACTGCATTTTTCATTGGTAATATACGAAATCCAATTGGTTTTTTTGTCATATACGGGTTACATATTGCGATTACAATTTTTGCGATTGTCATAGGATTTTTCATTGAAATTGAATTGTTCATCTCACAAATCCATTTCATCCTTATTTGCGTAATTGGTACAGTGCTGTTGCCGTTTAATCTTTACAATCGCAATAAGCGTGAAAACTTGGTTGATCAATTAGAAAATGCGAACGAACGAATTTCAGAGCTGATTATCCTGGAGGAGCGCGAACGAATTTCCCGTGATTTGCACGATACACTCGGTCAAAAGTTATCGCTGATTGGCTTGAAAAGTGATTTGGCCGGAAAGCTGGTATCTCGTGATCCGAGAGCGGCTGAAAGAGAACTGCGGGATATCAGGCAGACTGCAAGTACAGCATTGAAAGAAGTCCGTGAGTTAGTGGCGGGCATGCGGTCGATGAAACTTGAAGATGAAGTGATTCGCATTGAGCAGATGTTGAAGGCGGCTGAAATGGATTATACAATCGAGGGCAATCCATCATTCACCAATATTCCTGCGATTGTTGAAAGTGTCTTAAGCATGTGCTTGAAAGAAGCGGTGACCAATGTCGTGAAACATAGTTTCGGAAAGACATGCTGTGTATCGTTTGAACAGTTGCCAAATGAATTCGTTATCAATGTAGCAGACGATGGAATTGGCATCACGAGAGGCGGAGAAACCTCGCCTGGTAATGGTTTGACTGGAATGCGCGAACGACTTGAGTTTGTCAACGGAAGCCTTCGAGTGGAGGGTGGCGAAGGAACGAAATTATCGATTCGTGTTCCTGCAGTCATACAACATATTATGGAGAGTGATTGACGTGATACGTATTGTCATAGCGGAAGACCAAGGGATGATGCTCGGAGCACTCGGTTCCTTATTGAATATGGAAGAGGATATGGAAGTGGTTGGTAAAGCAAAAAATGGTGAGGAAGCAGTTGCCCTCGTGCGGGAGCACCAGCCAGATGTCTGTATCATGGACATTGAAATGCCTGTAATGACGGGACTCGACGCCGCCGAAGCTTTGAAAAGCGAGTCTTGTAAAATCATTATTTTGACGACGTTTGCCAGAGCTGGCTATTTTGAACGTGCCCGAAAAGCGGGTGTTCGTGGCTATCTGCTAAAGGATAGTCCGATTGAAGAGCTTGTCAATTCAATTCGGACAATTATGGACGGCAGACGGATTTACGCGCCTGAACTCGTCGACATCGCTTACGGTGACGGGGACGAAACTGAAAATCCGCTGACGGAACGTGAAACCCAAGTTCTTAAGCTCATCGCCGACGGCAAGACAACTAAAGAAATAGCAGGGGATTTATTTTTAACGCCGGGCACAGTACGAAATTACATTTCTGCGATTTTGGATAAACTCGACGTCGGTAACCGGATAGAAGCCATTTCTCGATTTAAAGACAAGGGCTGGTTTAAGTAAGTGGATACATATGAAGAAGGAGGCCGGCAGCGATGTCGGTTTTTTTGTTTTTTATTGGAGACCGCCCGAAAACTGGAGTATACCGCCCAAAACCTGGAGCAAACCGCCCGAAAATCGAAGTAAACCGCTCATATCCCGGAGTGGACCGCCCGAAAACCGAGGTATACGGCCCAAAGCTTGGAGCAGACCGCCCGAATGCTGGAGTAAACCGCTCATATCCTGGAGCGGACCGCCCGAAATCCGAAGCAAACCGCTCAAATCCCGGAGCGCACCGCCCGAAAACTGAAGCAAAACGCCCAAACCCCCAACACTATCCCCTCATTACACACCCCACCCAATATGTTACACTTTCACTAATAACAGAAACTTCTCACAAGGGGGAATCGAACATGTTTGAGTTCGAATATGCACGAGGGCTTGACGATAAAGACGGTTTGGCTCATTACAGAAGTGAATTTTACTTACTCAAAAACACCATCTACATGGATGGTAATTCACTCGGTTTGTTGTCGAAAAGAGCGGAGCGCACGCTGCATGACTTACTGGATTCTTGGAGAAATTTAGGCATCGATGGATGGACGGAGGGGGACAATCCTTGGTTTTATTTGTCTGAGTCGGTTGGGGAGAAAATGGCACCACTTGTAGGCGGATTGAGCAATGAAGTGATTGCAACTGGTTCTACAACGACAAATTTACATCAGTTGGCGGCCACATTTTACAAACCTTCCGGAACGAGAACAAAAATTCTCGCGGATGAACTCAATTTCCCTTCAGACATATATGCATTGAAAAGCCAACTTCTGCTTAAAGGATATGACCCTGCCAAACACCTTGTCCAAGTGAAGAGTGAGGATGGCAGATTTTTGCGTGAAGACGATATTATCGAAGCGATGACAGATGACATTGCACTCATTGTCCTACCGGCTGTTTTGTACAGAAGCGGACAAATTCTAGACATGGAAAAACTCGCAAAGGCGGCGAACGCAAGAGGCATCCCAATTGGTTTTGATTTATGCCATTCCGTTGGTTCGGTTGAACATGAATTGCATGACTGGGGAGCGGATTTCGCATTTTGGTGTACGTATAAGCATTTGAATGGGGGGCCTGGTTCGGTTGCAGGATTGTTCGTTCATGACAAGCATTTCAGTAAAGCGCCTGGATTAGCGGGATGGTTTGGTTCGAAAAAGGAATCGCAATTCGATATGAATCATACAATGGATCCAGCGATGGATGCCGCGGCCTATCAAATCGGGACGCCGCATGTACTTAGTCTGGCACCGGTTATTGGTGCGCTTGAACTGTTTGACGAAATAGGCATTAAGCGTATCCGCGAAAAATCGCTTCAACTTACGGATTATATGCTGAAACTCATTCAACAAGAACTGTCTGCGCATGGTTTTGTCATTGGAAATCCAATTGACGATACGCGTGGGGGGCATATCTTATTGGAACACGCTGAGGCGGCGCGCATTTGTAAAGCGTTGAAAGAAGCCGGCGTTATTCCGGATTTTCGTGCACCAAATGGCATTCGACTTTCGCCGGTTGCGCTCTATAATTCTTTCGAAGACGTCTGGCATACGATTCAAAAGTTAAAAGTCATCATGGATGAAAAACGCTACGAAAAGTTTGAGAACAAAAGGGGTGTTGTCGCATGACTGGGAAGTGGATTGATATTTCGCAACCATTGCATAATGAGATTGCCGAATGGCCAGGTGACACGCCGTTTTCTTACCAGGTCGAGTACTCAAAGAATGAAACAGGATCAGTCAATATTGGGAAACTATCTACCAGCACGCATATGGGAACACATATCGACGCGCCTTTTCATTTTGACGATAATGGATTGAAAGTGCTTGATTTACCGATTGATTTATACATCGGACGTGCACGTATCGTTGATGTTTCAGGAAAAGAAAGCATTGGTCGTGCAGAACTGGAAGGCATTGATTTCGGCGGGGCTGAACGGATTTTATTGAAAACAGGAAGCCGTCCTGATCCGAACGTGTTCCCAGAGACGTTTACGTATTTACGGACGGATATTGGGCCGTTATTGAAAGAACGAGGCGTTCGACTTATCGGTGTAGATACGCCATCTGTTGACCCGGAAACGAGCAAGACGGTCAGTGCGCATCATGCGCTCAATGACAATGGCGTCATGATTTTGGAAAACATTGACCTCAGCAAAGTGGATGCTGGCGATTATGATCTGATTGCCTTGCCACTTCCCATAAAAGAAGGTGACGGCAGTCCTGTTCGTGCTGTGCTGCGTGCAATCGAGGGGAGTCGAAAACCGTTATGACGGAAAAAGGAATTCACACGGATTTCAAAGATACGATGACATACGGGGAGTATTTGAATCTGGATACATTGCTGTCGAGCCAGCAACGCTTGTCCGGCCATCATGATGAGATGCTGTTCATCGTTATCCACCAAGTGAGCGAACTGTGGATGAAGCTGATTTTGCATGAACTCAACACAGGTATTGAATTGATTGAAAAAGACGAACTGCCGGAAGCGTTTAAAATGCTGGCACGCGTATCAAAAATTCAGACGCAAATTATTCAGGCATGGGATGTATTGTCGACGTTGACGCCTGCTGAATACATGGAATTCCGGGACAGTTTGGGGCGTGCATCGGGTTTCCAGTCCTACCAGAATAGGCTTATCGAGTTTGCCCTCGGTTACAAACAATCGCATATTTTGAAGATTTACGAGAAAGATACTGAACTTGTGAGTCGCCTTGAGACGGCTTTCCGTGCGCCGGGTATTTACGATGTAGCGATACGTGCGCTTGCGAGAGCCGGCTTCGCCATTAATCCAGAACTACTCGACCGCGATTTCTCTGTTACGTACAAAGGGGATGCGTCGGTAGCTGCTGCGTGGCTTGAAGTCTATCGCAATGTAGATGATCACTGGGATTTATATCAGCTGGCGGAGAAGCTAGTCGATATTGAAGACAGCCATCAGCAGTGGCGTTTCCGTCATATGAAAACCGTTGAACGAATCATCGGTTTTAAAATGGGGACGGGCGGTTCGTCGGGTGTCAATTACTTAAAGGCTGTTCTCGACCACCAGTTCTTCCCAGAGCTATGGGATGTACGGACAAAGTTGTAAATGGGAAAACTCCGCCAACTATTTTTTGTCGGCGGAGTTTTTTTTATAGGGTGGTCAATCAAACTAAGTAGATGTCACTCCAATCTTTCAAATGAAATTTTCTCTTCGTTCACTCGAAGAAGCGAATTCTGCAAGGAATTTTCATGAATCGATAGAAATCCAATATTATTCTTTGTTTCAACAATCGCGCCATTTCTCATCGACACATAACGGAGCTCCTCTTGCCACTCCGCACTGTCCGGGCATTTAGCACCTTCTTTCCCGTTGACAATCTTCAAGTTTTCATCGCAATAGCGCTGTATTTTCTTCCCTTTTCGCTTTTGAGCATTTAGCAAAATTGCCATTCTCATACAGAATCCCCATACACCCCTAAAACTCATATTATTTGAAGGACTGCTTGTAAATTGCACAATATCGGCAACTGTACCGGTTTTAGACGTTATATGTGAAGTGACTGCAGAAGCATAATGGACGTCACCCGATAAAATAATACAGCGAGAAGGCTGCCATTTGAAAATGGTTCGGATAAAATCATTGAACCCTTTCCCGTTATATTTCCATGCTTCAAAATCGAATCCTTCATTAACCGGAATCCCTAGTGCACGAAGGGGATAGACGTATGCATGAAGAATAGATTCAATCAGACCAATGCCGTAAAAAGGCGTCGGAGAGATGATAATTAGTGGGTTGCCCTTTTTCCAACCGGATGCGACGAGCGTCTCAGACACAAAACGCCACCCCTCGGGACCGATCAGCCGAGGACTTCGGACACTTTCTTTGACCATCCAGCCTACTTTTACCGGTTGTGGCGCATCGTCAAAAGAACGCAATGTACGCGTATTTAGAAACAAGGCAGCGGGATTGGTAGGCGCTACGAAGTGCCAATAACGGAAATCCCAAAGGTGTTCCGTCCACTCTTCGTACGCAGGTGTATCGGCAATAAACCCGTCGACATGATTGCCCATCGACAGTAGGAACTCCTCCGCGAACCGTTGTGGTTCATTGCCCCAACCTTGAAAAGCCCAGTAAGCGAACAATCCGTTTGTGATTACATGTTTCCCTAAAGGTGATTGTGCTACGCGATCACGCCAATTGGCCGATAAATTCCAATCATCCGTTACATCGTGGTCATCAAAGATCATATACGTAGGAACATTCGCAAGTAATCTTCGAACCTGATGGAGCGCTCCGATTGTTTGGAGAAGGTCTTCGCTTTGCCGGTCGTATCTCGCCTTGCAGCGCGCCCATTCCGCCTCATCATCCGGCAACATAAAATGATAGCCATCCGTTTCAAGGATTTCATCAAATGAAGGGATGCAAGCGGTTTCCCATAAGCTTGGGCTCCAGGACAGTAAGTACATAGCGGCATACTCACCGAATGTCATTAGATGATTGCCGGCATTTGTAGCTGTAAATCGGCAAAACTGTTCCATAATGAATTGCCTGCCGTTTACTTGCACGGATGAAGTATTGAATGGTTTATCTGCAAGCCGGCTGTCCAGCTGAGTTAAATCTTCTTGTCTATTTAAGCTCCCTGCAACTGCCTGGATAACTGGGAACAAAGGATCTGCTACATCATCCGCATAGATTTGATCGCCGAGAAGGAACAGAGCGCTTGGTCGTTTCTCCAAGTCTAGCTGGGTATTCTTTATAAGTTCATCCCCTGCCGCAAGTGCATCTTCGCCTTTCCCGTGTAACTTTCTACATGAAGCATAGAGGAAGTTCGAGGTTTTACCGGCGGGGATGAAAAATGAGGGATAAGCAAGATCACCGTAAGTGATGGATTGCTCTTTATTGGCTGAAGTTAAACCGAGGCTTGCAAAGGTGTAAGAGTCTATACCATTATGGAAAAACAGGTCATACCCGAGCAACGTATCTACCGGGAAGTTTCCGTTTATGTGTACGAGGTAGATGAAAAGCTGCTGTCCAGCTCGAATGGAAGAGGTGCGCGTCTTTGTAGGAAGCTTAGCATCGGTAGAGATAACGTAAATGGAAGCGTCAATATCAAAAGGCTGGCTCGTTGCGATCCAAATTGTTACCGAATCGGCTTCAACTCTTCGCAAAATAGGGCCCGCAAGTATCGTTGTTAGTTTCATTTTAAGCACCGCCATCACCTGAGTAGTTCTAGTAGCATATTCGCGAAGAACGGGTGTGGTGTGTGCTGTTGAAATGACTTATTAAGGAAAAGGAACTGTATATGGAACATTCTTTTGAAGTGTTAAATGGTAGGATTAATGTATTGAGATAACCACTTAGAAAAGAGGGGCTAGAAATGCGTTGGATACTAATAATTGTATTGGCAATCGCGTTAGAATTCTTTGTACGTTTTTTAACAAAAAATATGGAAGATAAAAAGAAAAGGGAGAAACTACTAGCGCTTATTTGGTTTGGATTTGGTGCGATTTTAGTTGTGGTATGGCTAATTGGTCGATTCCTATAGATCGCATGTATAGCGAAACTTAAGAAAATCTTCATAATCACGCTAAGAGAATCTTCATGATTAGGGTTCAATATTAAGGTAATGAACCCTATCGACTGAAAAGGCGGAAAAAGATGAAGAAATTAATTTTTATACTAGTGCTAGTTATACTTAGCGTAACGGTTGTATTGAAAACGAAGGAAGCAACCCCGGAAATAGTAGAGTTAAATGTTGGCGCAAAAGCAATCATTTTAATGGATGCCGACACGGGGAAAGTGATCTATGGAGAAAATAGTGCCGAATCGTTACCAATCGCAAGCATGTCCAAAATGATGACACAGTATCTTGTCCTTAACGCCGTGAAGAACGGCACGCTATCATGGGATAGTACATACAATCCAAGTGAAGCAATTCAAAAAGTCATGGGAAAATCCGCAGCGGTCAAACTTGGGATGACTGAAGGCAGTACTTATTCATTGAAAGAACTGTTTACTGCCATGACTGTAAACTCCGCGAACGACGCTGCAATAGCGGTAGCTGAAATGGTTAGTGGAACGGAAGAAGCGTTTGTTGAATTGATGAATGAACAAGCCAACAGTTTCGGGCTGAAAGAGACAACGTTCTTCAATGCGAGTGGCCTGGATGGCGATTACATTGGCAAAGGACCTGAACAAACGAATCGTGCATCTGCCCGTGACGTTGCAGTCATTGCACAAAAGCTGATTGCCAAATATCCTGAGGTGCTCGACTTTACAAAGATGGCGAGTTTTAAAACAAGTGCCGGCGCTACATTGTGGAGTACAAATTTAATGTTGGCGGGTATGCCACAAGCAATGCCAGGGATTGACGGATTGAAAACCGGTTACACAGATCAAGCAGGATCTTGCTTTGTGAGCACGGGCGTCTTTAATGGGCAACGTATTATCTCGGTCGTCATGGATGTTGAAGCAAATGGCGAAGATACGACGAACCCAAGATTCGATCTGACAAGAGAGCTAATTGAGAAATTAGTTATGGAATAATGGGGAGAAATCAAATTTACTGAAAAGCAAACTCAATCATCAATCCAAAAAATAAAGAAGAGTAGCCCTGCCACTCGTGGAAGGGCTATTTGTTTGGCGATTTTAACTGGCACATCATGATATACTGTTGTTACAAAATTGAAAAAAAGAGGCGATAAACATGATGGATAAAACACAAGTCAATGAATGGATAGCAAAATTACCGCTCATCGAGCAGATGGCGGCACGAGAAGAAGTATTGTGGCTCAATCCCTTAATCGAATCGTCAACAACAGGCCTTGTGAAAACAGGCGTGACAGCAGCAGACGTGAAAGACGCATCTGATCGTCTAAAGCGTTTTGCACCGTACATCGAGCTCGTTTTTCCGGAAACCAAAGCATCTAATGGCATTATTGAATCGCCGATTACCGCCATGCCTAATATGAAAGATGCACTTTCCAATGCATACGGAACAACAATTAAGGGAGAGCTACTCCTGAAAGAAGACAATGCGCTTCCTATTTCAGGTTCTATCAAAGCACGTGGAGGTATTTATGAAATACTAAAACATGCCGAAACACTTGCGATTGAACATGGATTGATAACAACAGAGGAAGACTACAGTAAATTTGCAGAACCTGAATTCGGTAACTTGTTTGCCAAACATAAAATTGCTGTTGGCTCAACGGGAAATCTAGGTCTCAGTATCGGCATCATGAGCGCTAAACTAGGTTTCAATGTCACAGTTCATATGTCTGCAGATGCAAAGCAGTGGAAGAAAGACATGCTGCGTGAAAAGGGTGTAACGGTCGTTGAATACGCGGACGACTATAGCAAAGCTGTTGAAGAAGGACGTCGTCAGGCAGATGCAGATCCTTTATGTCATTTTGTCGATGATGAAAATTCACTCGATCTGTTCTTAGGTTATGCAGTGGCGGGAGAACGCGTTGCAGACCAGTTGAGAGCTCGAGGTACAATCGTTACTGAAGACAACCCACTTTACGTTTACCTGCCATGCGGTGTTGGTGGAGGACCTGGAGGCGTAGCGTTTGGATTGAAGCTCGCTTTCGGTGACGCGGTAAGTTGTTTCTTTGCAGAGCCAACACATTCCCCGTGTATGATGCTTGGCATGATGACCGGTCTTCACGATAATGTTTCCGTTCAAGACTTCGGACTCGACAATAAAACGGCCGCTGACGGACTCGCGGTTGGCACAGCATCTGGTTTTGTCGGAAAGACGATGGAACCTTTACTAGCTGGCTGTTACACAATAGCAGACGGAACAATGTTCAAGTTATTGAAGCTACTTGCAGATACAGAAAGCATTCGACTTGAACCATCTGCACTTGCGGGGATGACTGGCCCGATACAAGTCATTAACAAGAATATTCCAGGCGCAAATTCCTTAAACACAACTCATCTCGTGTGGGGAACAGGCGGTAGTATGGTGCCCGAATCTGAAATGAATCTGTACTATGGGATGGCGGAAATGAGCGGGAAATAATTCGAGCTATTTCCCGGGAAATGGACATTATTCGGGAAATAATTGCAGAGAATAAAAAACCTCACAGAAATGTGAGGTTTTTTAGGTTTGTATGGTATTTACTGCATCTCCTTATGTGAAAACGGACATTTACCTTGAATCGGTTCCACGTCATCGCCAATGAAAAACTGTTTCCATTCATTATGATCGGGATCGCCAAAATGACTGATGTCGGGGTGTTTCGGAAGCTGGTCCCAAACTTCTACGCGTTCGCGTACCTTTTCACGCGACATCACACCGCCTTTTTCTGTTCCTTTCAGCCCTTCGAAGATTCGTCTCGGCTGGAAACCGAGCACCATCGCATTGCCAAGATCTCGCGTTTTCCGTTGCTTGTAAGCTGGTGCATTGCCAAAAACAAAAATCGGCTCACCGTGGAAACGAAAATCCCATAAGTGATGCGCAGGATCTCGGGGACTATCGGCAGGCCATTCAAAGTCATCTGCTCCATGCAAATACTGTAATATTTCCCAGAACTGCATCCGATAATCCTCTAAAGAGCCTTCGTTTTTAAACGGTTCTACAAAAACGAAGAGACCATGTCGCTTATGCTCGGGGTTCTCGAATAGTGCTAAAAATGCCTTTAAAGTCGCTGGCAAGTTGGACCAGTCGTCTTGTGTCACATATCCATAACGCAATTCACCCTTTAACTCTCCACCCATACCGAAATAACAAGGAAACGATTTGTCTGTCACCGTTTCATGGAATGTTTGGTATTCTTTCAACAACCAATCAGGTAAATCCGTTCGCTCCGCAAAATCCTCTTTTGTCAATAAAGCATTATCTAACTGAATCATTGTTTCTCCCCCAATCTACTAATTCTTTAATCTTTCATCTTCCCTCTAGTTACAGAAATTAAACAAAAAATGTTTGAAAACGAAGCATTAGGGAAACGTATAGAAGACGAAAATATAGAAAATGAAAAAATCAATTGGAGGAACGATGATGAATTCCCCTATGGAAGATACCTCGACAACTCAATGCAATACTGAATATGATACGCTTCTCCGTGTCATCCTATGTCAGCCGAAATTTATGGCTATTGAAGAAGTCATCAATGACGTACAAAGAAAGTATGAAGATGAAAATATAAATATTGAATTAGCGATGAAACAGCATAATGAATTTGAAAAACTCCTTAAAGCGCATGGAGTGGAAGTCATTAAATTGCCTTCATCCGAAAAGTTTCCAGAGCAAGTTTTTACCCGAGATATCGGTTTTACTGTGGGTGAAGATATTTTTGTAGCGGAAATGGCAAGCGATATACGCAAAGGGGAAGAGGAAGCACTCGAGGAATGGCTGGATGAAGAAGATATTTCGTTCCAAACCACTACGAGTCAAGTTGAAGGCGGAGATGTCATTGTAGATCGCGGCACGTTGTTTGTCGGTATTAGCAGTCGAACTTCGATTGAGGCCGCTGAGAAACTAAAGGTGGATCTACCGGATTACACGATTATCCCTGTCCCTTTCAATGAAAAGTATTTACATCTCGATTGCGTATTTAACATTCTTTCACCTAAGGTCGCGCTGATTTTCAGGAAAGCATTTGACCAGAGAATTATTGACTATCTTGCAGAAAACTATAAACTGATTGACGTTTCCGAAGAAGAACAATTCACGATGGGCACAAACGTCCTATCCATTGGTGACAAAAAAGTGTTTAGTCTCCCACAAAACAAACAAGTCAACGCTCAAATCCGTGCACACGGTTTTGAAGTCATCGAAGTCGAATTCGATGAAATCATTAAATCTGGCGGCTCTTTCAGGTGTTGCTCAATGCCTGTCAATCGAGAATAGAATTGATGAAAAACCTCACTGTAGAGTGAGGTTTTTGTATGTCCTGTTTTCATATTGCTCTGCCAAACAACGTATTTTTGTGCTTCAGCTTTCGATCATTTCGTCTTCTACTCAACTAGTACTCCATGAAGCCAAACAAAAACGTAAACAAGTTGGAAGTCTGATTGAAATGCTGACCATACAGCGTATCTCCCGAAAGGCAGCACTTGACCTTTATCTACCCAAAGTGCATATTGGAACTATACATTTCGGATCACATTGTACGTAATTTACATAGATATTAGACATATAGGTAGGGAGGAAACCGGAAATGGACGCAACTGATAAAAGAATTTTAGAGCTACTTATAGCTAATGGACGCCTATCTTACGTGGATATAGGAAAAGAACTTAATTTATCACGTGTTGCGGTACGTGAAAGGGTTCATAATCTCCAAGAGAATGGGATTATTGAGCGCTTCACAGTCGTCGTGAATAGTGAAAAAGTGGGGAAGGGTGTATCAGCATTCTTCGAAGTAGACTGCGAACCCGCGTCCCTAGTGAGTGTTGCACAAGCGCTCGCTGACAATCCCTCTGTAGCAAGCTGTTATCAAATGACTGGCCCATCAACCCTTCATATGCACGTATTGGTAAATGATTTTACCGACCTGGAGAAGTTCATCAATGAAGAATTATATGCACTTGATGGAATAACGAGAGTGGAGAGTCATATCTTACTTCGGAGATTTAAAAGTCGAGCGGGACTGAAATTGTAAATCGGACAGAAAAAACCTATTCTTGGATAGGTTTTTTATTTTGTGAATCGAAATGGTTATACATTTTTTTGAAAAACCATGTATTGCTTTAACTGAATTTTTGTTTTATACTCGTGACAACCATATTTATAACATTTGTTAAGTGAAAATTGATTTTTGATTAACAAGTGATTAAAAAACACAATTTAGCTGAAAATAAAATTACCCGAGGAGGGCTTTCATGGATCACTTATATCATCCGTTTCAATCACAGCGACATACAGGATTTGCTCGAAAAGGAATGGTCGCTACATCACAGCCACTTGCAGCGAATGTAGGATTGGCCATTTTACAAAAAGGAGGCAATGCCATTGATGCTGCAATTGCAACAGCGGCAGCACTCACAGTCGTCGAGCCAACTTCAAATGGCATAGGGGGCGATGCGTTCGCACTGGTCTGGGTGAAGGATAAATTGTACGGACTTAATGCATCTGGACCTGCACCAGCGACGTTAACGGTGGAAGCAGTTAAAGCACTGGGGCACGATAAGATGCCGACTTACGGGATGGTTCCAATTACAGTGCCTGGGACGCCCGCGGCATGGGTAGAACTGTCGCGCAGGTTTGGAAAGCTACCTTTGAAGGAAGTACTGGAGCCAGCCATTCGTTACGCAGAAGAAGGTTTCCCGCTCACACCTATCCTCGGCAAGTACTGGGAATCAGCCTATAAAGAGTTTAAAAAGCAATTCAGCGGAGATGAGTTCAATGCTTGGTTCGAAACGTTTGCACCAGATGGCCGTGCACCTAAAATAGGTGAAATGTGGTCTTCACCAGGTCATGCAAAGACACTTCGAGCCATTGCAGAAACTGAGGCACGTGATTTTTATGAAGGCGAAATTGCCGATGAGATTGATGCATTCATGAAAAAACATGGCGGCTTTTTATCGAAAGAAGACCTAGCTACCTACAAACCGGAATGGGTTGAACCTATTTCAGTGAACTATAAAGGCTATGATGTGTGGGAAATCCCTCCAAATGGTCATGGGATGGTAACACTTATGGCATTAAATATTTATAAGAAACTAAGTAAACCCGAGTGGCAATCTGCTCAATCGATTCATGAACAAATCGAAAGTATGAAACTAGCATTCACAGATGGTAAGGCATTCATTACGGAAGAAGCGGATATGCCAGTCGAAACAGCACACCTGTTATCAAACGAATACGCGGAAAAACGGGTACAGCTGGTTGGTGATGAAGCAATCGATCCAGAGCCTTACGAATTGCCGAAGGGGGGAACTGTGTACCTCGCGACAGCAGACGAAGAAGGGAATATGGTATCTTTCATCCAATCCAACTACATGGGCTTTGGTTCGGGTATTGTTGTTCCAGGAACAGGGATTGCATTTCAAAATCGAGGGCACGACTTTTCGCTCGATGAAAACCATCCGAACGTTCTGAGACCAGGTAAACGATCCTATCATACAATCATTCCTGGTTTCCTCACAAAAGGCGGAAATGCGGTTGGTCCATTTGGTGTAATGGGAGGCTATATGCAGCCACAAGGTCATTTCCAAGTCGTCGTAAACACAATCGATTACTTGCTAAATCCCCAGGCGGCGCTTGACGTGCCTAGGTGGCAATGGACTGAAGCGAAAAAAGTGCGAGTGGAGCCAGAGTTCCCGAATCATTTGGTGCAGGCACTTAGTAGAAAAGGCCATGAAGTGACAGTCTCAATTGATGGCGGAGGTTTTGGACGTGGCCAAATCATATGGCGAGACCCAGAAACAGGCGTACTTCAGGGCGGAACTGAATCTCGTACGGATGGGGCGCTAGCAGCTTGGTAAAAGTTAACGAGACTACCCGAAGTGTCGAGAAAACGGCCGTTTCTGGAAAGTGGAAGCTACAAAAAGATTTATTCGCCGCCTTTTGCAGAGTAGGCTTATTGGGTTTTGGTGGAGGACCTTCTGCAATTCCGTTGTTCCATCAAGAAGTTGTACGCAAATACAAGTGGATGGATGAAGACGAATTCAGCGACACACTTGCGCTCGGAAATACAATGCCTGGACCGATTGCGACAAAGTTGGCTGGGTATATTGGCTACAAAGTGGGCGGTAAATTAGGTTGTCTCAATGCCATAATTGCCTCTGTGATCCCAACGTCCATAATGATGATATTGTTAATCGGCATTTTGCAGACATACAAAGACATTCCATGGGTAAAAAACATGTCCGCTTCTGTTGTGCCAGTCGTGGCAGTTATGCTAGGCATACTGGCTTGGGATTTCGTCAAAAAATCCGGCGATACGCTCGGTTGGAAAAAGGCATTAACGATGTTGGTCGCCGCGGGGATTTTATTGGAAGCATTGAACATACACCCCGCATTTGTTATATTGCTCGTTCTTATATTCATCTTCCTTCCAATTCGAAATAGGAGGGGAAAAGCGTGATTTATTGGCAACTGTTTCTAGCGTTTTTTATACCTGGAATACTAGGGTACGGGGGCGGACCGGCTAGCATTCCGCTCGTGGAAAACGAAGTCGTCGGTACCTACGGGTGGATGGACACCCAAGAATTCAGTGAGGTCGTCGCTATCGGGAATTCCTTGCCGGGACCCATTGCGACGAAAATGGCTGCATCCGTCGGCTATTCAGAAGGCGGTATCCTAGGGGCGGTGGTCGCTTTATTCGCTTCCGTTGCACCTTCTCTATTATTGATGATCGGATTAATGGCAATTCTCATGAAATACAAGGACCATCCCAAAGTGAAAAGTATAACGAAGTTTGTTCGTCCAGTCATCGCCATTCTTTTGTTATTCATGACTCTCCAGTTTGTGGAGACAGCGGTCGAAGGGGTAGGGTTTCTACTTACCGGCGGCATCGCCCTGGCAAGTTTCTTGATGCTTCAAAAGTGGAATTGGCATCCAGCATTCGTTATCATGCTAGCGCTAGGTTTTGGTGCTGTGACAGGGATTGATTGGTGAAAAATCACTGCAAAAGCGTTTTTTAAAACGTCTAGAACCTTGTTATTGTAATAAACTCGGATAAACTGAAACGCATAGAAAAACGCCATTGCTGACACTACATCAGCAATGGCGTTTTCTTGTTTGTAATAGAGTATTGATACCAAAAGTAGTGTATTACTCGCGCTTAGAAGCCGTAGTGCTTGAACCTTCATACGCGACGAGCGTAACCCCTAATTTAGTTTCAAGGGCAAGTAGTTCCTCCAATTGTTTAACGTCCAAGTCCGCTACTTTAACATTATCAAATGTCATCCAATCTCTCCTTTCCACTTAAACGTATTGTCTCCGCTTCAAACGGCAATATACATGGTGAAGTGGAGATTTGCATTAGGGGCGTGATGCATCAAACTCATCCCGCGCCTTCTTCACGATCTGCTTCAACTCATCTTCCGGAACACCTTTCAAATAGTAAGCGACTGCAGCCTTTCCAATCGCATACGTTCCGCCACTCGCGATACTTGCACTAATCGCAGACCCCGCACCTGGCAGCACCAGATTCGCAAACTTACTGCCTTGCTGCGCAATCATTCGCAACGTGAAACCAGTCGCTCCAATTCCGCCGAGCGAAACCAGTAATTCCCTTGCCGTTTTAAACTCCAAATCGCGGCCAGACAAATAGGCAATGATCATCAGAAGGACGGTCTGTAGCGACAGAAGAACAGCAATATCCGTCGCGATAATCGGACTCAGTGCAACTGTCGCTGAAAGTGCCGAAAACACTTTAATGAACCGCAGCGCAATCTTTTCAGAGATTTTATTCATTCGTATCGTCATGCCGAGGTGAATGGCTGCCCGTATGTCGATACTTTGTTCCAAAAAATCCAGCAGTTCCTCAATGCCGTAACGGCCGTCAAATTCAATCGTCAACGCACGGCGCTCAGCATCAGACAACTCATCAGGGTTCCGATTCCATTCGATATAAGAAGAAACAGGAATAATCGCCTCCACGTGCGCATCACGGGCCTTGAAGATTCGTTGCAGTTGCGCTTTCTTCTCCTCCACCAAGTCCAGCTTGCCCACCGGATAATCCGCGGGGTCTTTCGCGCGAGAAGGATTCAGCTCGTCCACATGCGTAAGTATGCCAACCATCGGCAAATCATATCCCACATTCAGCATGATCTTTTTCGCACTGTCCACGTCAATATCGATATGCGCCCGCTCCGTCGCCTTCTGCAAAAATAGGATCGCATCCGGCCGGAATTCCTTAATAATAGCCGTAAGCTCAGCTTCAGCCGACTTGGTAAACGACTCCGATTCACCTATTCCGCGTGTGTCAATGACTTCAAAATACACCTGACCATCCGATTCATATGTAAACCGTCGCGCTTCCTTCGTCCCAATCTCAACGTCGCTCACTTCCGCAAGATATCTCCCACTCATCGCATTGATTAGACTACTTTTACCGACACCCGTCCTGCCAACAAGCACAAAGCGGGGAGGACGTGGATCCTTCAAACCTTCCAGCAGCTTGTTCAAATCCTTATCATCTAGCAAAACATCCATCAATTTCGCCTGTTGCTTACCCGACAACAAATTACCCGGGATTTTTGCAAGCAACTCCTCCAAGTAATTATTCAGGTTTCCGATATGATTCATACGTTTCTGCATCTCTTCGAATTGGGGATTCATGGGGGCTAAAACTCCTTTGCGACATATGTTACTAGTTCTTTACCCGTTTTGGAGGGGTTTCAGTCGGAATGAATTCTAGAACCAAAGAAGTTCCATACACTAAATTTTGAATCCAAAACAATAATTCAATCATCCTGTTAATTAAAATATAGATTTGAAAAATCCAATTGTTGGATCGCTAATCAGCTTCCGATCTAGATACATATTGCCGATTTCACAAGATGTTTCTGGTAGATGGACACAGTTATAACATGCTGCCCCATTTACACCATGGAGCCCTTGTCCCTGAGAAATTGCAAGTTCGCTACAAACAGGATCGGAACTACACCATTGTGAATTCATTATGGAATTATCGATTAGCTTAAAAAATTTATCTTTTCGTCCTAAACGTACAAGACCTCCAAAAGTACCTTCAATATCTCCCGCGGATGTGTAAATCAATATGGATGCTTGTTCAGGATGCATATAAAGACGTTCACGAATGGATGCCATATTATAGCCACTTGTATTCGAAATTTCTTCAATTATCAAATGGGCTAGTGTATGCATCATAATATTACGAGGTGCCTCTATTATCTCAGGCATTATATGATCCATATTTTCAATTCGTTCTTTATAATCCTCAAAATATGTTTTTACAAGTTCTTCTTGTTCCCAAAGTGAAATTTTTTCTAAGTCAAATTGAATAAAGATACCTTCACCATATACTGTATATGCAGGAAGCCATTTTTGATTATGGGGTACTTCTTTATGATACATTAGGTCATAAGAAGAAGTATAAGAGTACTGACCGTTTTCATCTGTTCTACTTAAACGCTTAAAACCAGATAATGCAGTAGTTTCTCTTAGTTTTGTCACGCGATTAACTCGTCTAAAAAAAGACTTATAAACATCGGAAAATTGTATACTATCTGTATCCTTATCTGTATTTGTCCATTCTACTTGAACCTTCAAATAATCCTCTGTACATTCATCCTGAAGTTTCTCAAATTCTTTATTGCGTAATAATAATGGAGAACCTACTTCAATTGTATTGCCATCTTCAACGATGCTATCCTCTAAATAAAGGACAACTTTTTCAAAATCTTCACGGGACGCTTTAATCTGTGTACTTAAAGCGTTGTACAAAATATCTACTTTTCCTTCAAAAGTATTTGCAGCTTCTAAAGCTCCCAATACAGCAACATTCCGCTGGAGTATATCAAGTAAGCGATCAACATTTTGATTTTTTTCACCGGGTAATGAGATTATACTAATTTTTTGTGGCATATAAACATTGATTGAGTTACGAAGAATTGCCACAGGATTTTCGTTACATTCTTCAAATTCATCCCCACACCAAGCTTTATGGCCATTACATTTAAATTCTTTATTCGTAGAATTCAGTTTTTCGGAAAGAACTGTTCCGCCAGGTTTCTGAGAATTATTCGAAGTGATTCCTTTTAAACTTCTAGCAGAGCCACATGAGCATGTGATTTTCCAAGAATCAAGTGTTGCTCCACCCACTGTAATGAGCTTCATCCTTCCTCTGCAAGTCGGTTGATCACTTTGATGTACCCATTCTCGCCAGGGGAAATCTGAGATATGTCCCTTGGCACAAATAATAATAAATGGTACTTGCTTATAGTAGCGAGAATTTTCACATTCGGCACAGTAGTTTCTCGCTGATTCAATTGTGTAATTTAATTCATGCATAGTGTGACAAAATGGACAATAATTCCACTTTGGGAATCGTAAAAGGGGAATCGTAATTTTTGCATTTGCTACATCTGCCCCTACATCTCGATAGTCAGGTGGTAAATATAATTTATTAACGCCTAAAAAACCTTTAAGACGTGGTTCGAATATTTCGAATTCAGCTTTAGAATCTATATTGTTCCCTTTAGAATCCTGAAGCCAATAATCTAAAGCGCCAACAATAGCAGTCTCCCCTTCAGGGCTAACAATTAAAGAACCTGGACCGTTTGAGCCAACTAATTGACTACGGCGTAATGGTAACCTTCTCATATATTAAAAACTCCCCAATCTCTCTTTGTTTTTGGAGTTACTGATTCTGATGTAATATTTAACGAAATTTCGCCTTTACTTTCAGCGTCTACGCTGCGGAGTGAATTAATAACTCCTATAGATTTGGGTGAATTATTTTTAGCAATCGGATCTCCGCTTTTATACATTAATCCCTGTACGTTATTACCAACATCCCAAGAGTTAAAGTCTCCACTTAAAATTTTATTGTAAATGGCATCCATTGTATTTTTGAATACATTTGCTTGTTCGATATCTACTATTTTTAAACGGTTAACTAAACTCTGTTCAAAGTGTGTAAATTCTTCAGAGTCCATAATATCCGCAAATGCTGCGGCATCTGGTGTTTTAGCGAGTAAGTCTGTGAATCGCTGACGGACAAAACCGATTACAACAGCGCTAAGACCTCGTTCAAGGCTTGCATCAGAAAACGGTGTTACACTTGTTGTTTCTACTTGTGCATACAGCCTTTGATGATACTCATTAAAATGTTCGAAATGAGATTTATCACGAGAATTTCGATTGGAGTAGATTGTGAAAATAACTCCTGGACGTTCATCTGCTCTACGCCCAACCCGACCTGTCACTTGAATATATTGAGCTGTTGTCTTTGGCTGCCCTACTACAGCCATAACTGACAGACGATCAATATCTACACCTACTTCAATAATGTTAGAAGCAAGACAAACATCTAATGGTTTATTTTTAACTTTTGTATTGAATTCTTTTTTCAAGTCATCAATTGTTTTTGAAATTTCATGACTTTGTAAACGAGATGTTAATTCTAAAGGTTCTTTAATAAAACGCTGTTGATCATAGTCTTCTCTTTTTTTAATGGAACTAATATAAGTTGGAATATCCATGTTACAAAGGTTAATGCCTGCACCTAAATCTCTCAAACTGTTATAGAAAGCAAGTAATGTCCAATATGGATCACATTCATCTTCTGGTAGGAGGAAAGCTTCTTGTAAAATTGCAGAGAATGTTTGTACTTCAGCCATCATTAACCCTACGTTTGATGTAAATACACCTACATATTTACGTCCAGGCTTTGGCCGGTTAGTCCCTTTATCTAGAGCAATTTTTGCGAAGAAAGAATCATCTATATTTAAACCAGGACTAGGAAATAGATTTGCCTTTTTACGAGCAAACAAGCAACGTGCCTGTTCTTCAAAATCTTTTATTGTCGCTGTCGCGCAAATGATTTTTGGTTTAATAGATTTACCATTTACTTTTTTGGTACAAAGTTCTTCAATTAATCCCTCAAAAAGACCGGCTAAAGTGCCAAGTGGTCCAGAAATTAAATGGAGTTCGTCTTGAATAATTAAGTTAGGTGGAGTGTATAACTGTTCTCCATTTTTACCTATGCCAAATAGCGTTCGTGCCTGAGGATTCCATACAAGTTGGACAAATTTATCGACAGTCCCAATTAAGAAAGTTGGACGCTTCTCATAAATAGTTTCATCTACAAAGTACACTGGGATTTCTTCGTGGAAATGGCAATCTACATCTGGACAGTAAGTAACTAGCTTATTTTCTACACTTGTATAACCATGGATGGAAGTATCTTTTTTACCCTTTTGATTTTTTGATTTGATTCTACCAATCGTACTGCCACACCAAGGACAACGATTTAAAATAAATGTTTCAGATCGTACACCATTATTCATCTCTCTTAATTGAGCAAGAGCTTTTTTATGATTATTTGGTGATGTTGTACCACCAACCCACATACCAATTGAAAATGGTTTAGAACCTAGTGTCGTGTCCTCGGTCGTGCGTAAATACTCCATTGCACAAATTAAGCGGGAAGAACGTTGGAATTGATCAGCCGTTAATAATCGTAATGTATAACGCATCAAAATATCGACTCCGGCATCACTTGGGTTAACTAGTCGACGATAGAACATTTGGAAGGCGCCTACCGCTAAGTAGGCTTCTGTTTTACCGCCACCAGTAGGGAACCAGATAAGATCCACGATTTCTCTCTCAGGCGATTCATCATTAACGATAGAATCAATTGACATTAAGAAAAATGCAATTTGGAATGCACGCCAGCTATTTCGACTTTGTAAGAGCTGCGGTAATAGTTTTACAACTTCTGAATAAGATAGTGCGTAATGTAATTCGAGATTTTTTGTTTCAGGGACACGCTCTGTTTTCCCGTTTACTTGTTGTAATAGTATTGCTTTATTAGCAAGTATAAAAGCTGTTCGTATTGTTTCATCTTGTAAATGGGTTAACCCACGACGCATTCGATTTAAACTTTCTTTCCCTAGGTTCATATTGTGAATAGCTGCAGGCTGAAGGACGGTAGTAAGTGCATTGATTTCTTGTTCGCAAGCTCGAATCCATTGTTCATATCCATTTAGTAAAGGTTCTAATATCGTGGCAATATTTTCATAGCTTATGCAGTTCGCTAAGTCAATCATACTAATTTTCAATTCAGATTCTATACCATCTTTTACAATCGTAACATCTGGTGTCATACTAGTTGTTTCATAGGTTGGAACGAACGTGGTCTTAATTTCTGTGATTCTATCGGAAAATTGGTCCCAAGTAGTAGAACATCCATGTCCAAACGCATAGTTAATTTTATTACGGTAAAGTAGCTCGTCATTTGTTTCTTCAGGTGTCATAGGTAACATGCGTTGATAATGTTTTGGATAATTCAAAAATGAGCTATTTAACACTTGTGCAGAAATTTCTGCTTGGAAAACAACTGCTTCATCTGCTTGTCCCTTATTTTTTTGTGTAGAAGTACGGTTTGTGACTGTTAATGTAATGAGTTTTGTATTGTTTTTTAATCTACAACGAATACTTAGAGAAATATCAAACTTATTTATTAATTCTTTATCTAAGTTATATAGAGGAAGTGTTACACTTCTTTGAAAGTTGTCAGGAGACGAATCCAAATCTATCGTATACTCGCCAATCATTGTTTCTCGAAGCCACCATGATTTCGAATATTTCTTTTCTCCAATAGTTACTTTATGTGCCTTATAGTTTGCCCCTTTAAAAGAAACTCTAAGTTTTGTTGTTTCAGGTGCAATACGGCAAGTAAAACCTAAGCTTGAGGGTAAGAAATCATTTGATGATACACTTTTTGTTCCTTCTGTAGTTAAGTTTTCATTTCTAGTTTGGTTCAATTCCTTGTGTTGTAAATCTGGATTTATAATAACTATGTCTGTTTCATCTTCATTCGGGGAAAGCCCATCTAATGCAACAATTTCTTCTTGTTTAGCCTGCATAGGGTAAAGCATACCTGCAGAATATCTTCGAGAAGGGAAATCTGTTTGCAAAACCTCTTCTTTTTCTCCACAATGTAACCGATAATAATTATTTTTTGCCTCATCCGCTGTTAACACAATATTCCCAGCTTCTTTAAATGCTTTAGACTTCTCGTGTATACGACTAGGACCAATAATTTCAATTTCGACGGCTTTAATAAGTTTTTCTCTATTAATAAGTGCATTTTCCATTTTAACAACCATATTATGCCCTCCAAACTTTTAAAATATCTTTTTTATCTACAACAATTGTTTTTTCATGAATTTTTTTTACGACTTCAATATTGAATGATGCTCCTACTAAGGTATCAGCAGAGAAGGTAGCGAAGCCCTGATTCTCTACATCATTAATTAAATCTGGTTTTATTGATTCAAGTAGTTGTGTTGTCACAAATCTCCCTGCTTTTAAATGTGCAGAACGAATTTTTTCAGTGGAACGTAATATAATGCGGCTCTCTCTTTCGCTAAAATCTAAAAGACTTAGTAATTCAGGTAGACATTTAGGGGCAATTCGTTCAGGCTCAATCCAATTTCTAATATTTTGCTCTGTAGCAGTCGATATACCTTGGGTTTTTAAAATTTGGGTAAGCTTTCGAATACCATGACTTTTTATTTGATTCGTAAGTCTTTTTCTCCAAATTCTTTGATTACTGCGGTATCCAATGGATTTCACTCCTAATAGGGAATCGGCAATTTCTATAATTAAATCTACTGAGCTATGATTACGGAAGAGCAGTAAATTCCCTAACTCTATTTGCTTTAATCCAACAGAATCGAGTTGTAAACTACTAGGTTCTAAGCGACGTATTTTGGAGGTATTTGGAATGAGACTGTAATAATTATTTTCTAATAAAATAAGTTTACACTCAACTCTATCTGCTACTTTAATTGAGTTAGTATTGCTTTCATAGTGCTTAATAATTTCCTCTTCATTCAAACTATCTGTAATATTCCCCAAATCTACTTCGAAAATAGCACCATTATGACCTTCCGATAATTGAATGTAATCATAGATAGTAGTCACAGTATCCGAAGTGCTAAGTTGTTTGAAGTTTTCAACCTCTTGTAATTTATTATTAAAAATAGAGTACGTTACAAAATAAGTGTCTTTCGCAAAAAATAATGACGAATATTTATTGTCATAGTTAAATGGTGAACCAATAAAAATAACATTGTCAGCTACAATGCCCAACCTAATAAATTCATTGGCTTTCATAATAGGAACACGGATTTCATTTAATAATAAAAATGGGGTGTTACTTAAAAACTTAGTCAAAATATATGTTTTTTCTGTAATAATACTTTGTGATTTTTCCAAGAGTAAATTTCTCATGAAATTTATTTCTCCATAGTCTGTTTGAATTGTTTTTAGAATTTTAGCAATGGGAATACAATATTGCTGAAATAAGTCAGGATAACGAGCTTGAATATTTTGAAGGAGTATAAAAATATCCTCTAAAAACTCGTCGAAAATATTATTGTAAATATCCAATGAGGTGAAAAATCGATTAATTATTTTCCTGAATGCGGTGAATGTTTCTATTAATTGATCTTCCGATTCGTAATGTTTTTTAATTTCATTCGATAATTCTCTGCACAACACATATAGACTTGAAATTTCAGCATTTTCTATCTGAAGAAATTCAATATTTTTAGGTTCCATATAGTGTGAGTTAATTAGCTCGATATGAGTTTTTCGATTGCCAACCAAGCATTTCAACCCCCTTGGGTAAAGTGATATTTCCCTCATTTAGATACTGGACAATCTGATTTGTAACAATTGTGCTTTTTGTGTTAACGATTTCTTGCTCTATTGTTGCACGCAACAGATCTGAGGTTTCGGTATTTTCATGGCGATCATCTAGAATAACACGACAATTATTCTTAAAACCGTTCAGGTGTGTAAGAGCTTTATTGGCTCCTATAAATAATATAGGTAAACTTTTGTCATCTGTAGTATCAGCACTAGTTGAATTTGTAACCCAATGAATATTTCGGAAATCGCTCATACTTCCATCCATCAAAAAATCTTTCATCGTTAATTTATGACCAGAGATATTAAATTTAATTACACGTAAATTATCATTAAATTCTGTTTTTGTTCCTGCAATATTAATGCAAGGCTCATTTAATAATTCATGTGTTTGAAGCGTCGAACTGTCGTAAATATACCGTAAGTTGGTCGAACCTAATCGATCTAATTCTTTAATACTTCTTGCTGATTTAATATGTTCGCTACCTTTTCCAGCAATTATCACCTGCTCTCGCCACTGTTTTTGTGGAATTGAATGTGTAGTTTTTTGTAAGTTATAAAACTTCAAATACCAGGAATCGTTAGAAAACTCACCATGAAGTAAATCTATTACAGAACAGCGAACCCACTTTTCAAAATTGTAATAGTAAATATAATCACCGTGTTTCAATTTTTTAAATTGAGATAAAATAGTGTCATCTGCAATTTCTTTTTTCATATTTTCATCGAAAACGCCCAAAGCTACAAAATATGAAAAAATCAGGTTATTAGGTAAAGAGAGATATATATGGATGTTATTTCCTACAAGGCTATTTTTCTTGGAAAATCGACCAATAGCTATAGCGAATAGCATCCATTGTTCTAGATTCCGTAGACTATGTTTATATTCATATTTCCATAAATTAATATCCATAAGTAATCACTACCATTTCTCGTATAATTATATGCTATGAAAGGGATTTAACTTTGTTGTGTCTAAGATATTGACATAGGCACAACACTTAAATTCAGTGAGTTGAGCCCGTTGTTATGATTTTACTAACTATCTCTTTGTCCAACCAAAAAGCCTGTTTAGCAATCAACCGACCGTCCGGCAATTGGGTTTTGTCACTACCATCTCTTCCTTTTGGCCTGATATGACAAAGTCCATTATTACCCGGTTTCGGAAGATTATTACTTACAATTATTCGTTTTTTCTGCTGTACAGGTTTTAAATCAATACCATTATTAATCAAAGATTGTAAATGAGCCCAAAATTCTTTAAGCCTACCTTCGATTTCTTTTAGTGGCATATTCCATAGTTTTATGCCGCTAAAATAAAGTTGCCGATTCGGATTTTGTTTTTTGGTCTCCTTGTAATGGAAAATGATGAAAAGAAACTTTGTTTCTTCGAAATGATTTTTAAGCCAGCTATCATCCCACTTTTCATTGGACCATTCGATGAAATTAATATTTTTAAAAGACATATGCTCTTTCGGATTTCCATCAGGTTCTAATCTTACTGTTTTAATTTCTATGTTGGCTTTTGCAAATTCCTCTATTTGGTTGAGTTTTGTTCCCTTTATCCCAAGTAAACCGCTAATAAATTCTTGCAAAAAGCTTTTCGATTTATAATTTATACTCAAACTATTTTCAAAAGCGATATCATTTAGGGATTTGCCGATGTGAGGTGCAAACCTATCTTCTAGTAATTGACTCAGTGTTTTTTGTTGGAGGTCGGCAGTTGTACTGAACCTTATTAAGTCTTCATCACGAATCACATTCCGCACAAGGGCAGTCATATAGCTTTGTTTAAATGAGAAAGCCCTTTGCATTGCCATTTCATTACTGAACGGTTGTGTGCGTAAGGAACTCTTATTTGCGCCTTTCGTCGATGCGGACAAGTAGTTGGTATCCGCCTCTGAAATTTCATGGGCGAGACCGGCTTTGATTTTATCGACAATCAACTTCCAATCATGCTTAATGATTTGTAGGTCTTCATCGGGAAATCTATGTAAGTGAGATTTGAGTATTTTGTATTCTGCTCTGCTAAGATCTGGAATCCACTCATAGAACATCATTAAAATAAGTTCGTTTTTTCTCCAAAAGCTGGATTCGGAAAATGAGTAGTTGACCTCATTGTTATAGTTAATAATATTTAGGACTAATCTTTCTTTTGCTGATAATGTGCCATTTTTGTTTCTCTTTACAGGGGTGACTTTTAATTCGATTCCTAGGTCTGAAAAGTCTGCTTCACTTTTAGAGTTTATTTCATATCCAAAGAAACTTTCTTCAACTATCTGTCCAAGCTGTCCTTTGGCTCGTTCATTTACGATACGGCCAGTTTTGTCAATTTCACCAAAAGATTGCCCTTCTGCTTGTTTGGCTTTATACATTAATTCTTCTTCACTTTTATAAATCATTCATACACTCCCTCTAAACAGACTATTACCAATACTCTACCACAAATAAAAAAAGCCGATACATAAGTATCAGCTTAAAGGGATAGTTCCATTTGCACTTCGGCAGGTTTGTTAGTTTTTTCGATTTCTTCGATTCGTCTGCCCATTACTTCGATTAAACCCACGACTAATGCGTTCCCCATACAAAAATATCTCATTCGATCCGTCATCCAAGCAGTCCAGTCGTCTGGAAATCCGTTCATTCGTTCGCATTCAATAGGGGTAAGAAATCTTTTGCGACCGTTGACTTCCACGACATGCGTGCTGCGATTAATAGAACCTTCACTTGTTAACATAGTTCTTCCAGGTTTTTCTAGATCATCGGTAAGAGACATACCGCCCTCGGAGAAAACATACTTGTGACCATCAATTGTAGTTCTTTCAATTTTCTTAGGTCCTCTTAAATAGTTAAATTTCAATTCATTTTCTGGTGTGAGGTAGAACTTTTCATCAATCATGTTTTCATCAAGAAGAATATCTTGTAAAATAGTCGGTTTTTTTAAAATGGGATCAACATGAGCAGTTAATATTTTTCCATACCTCATAATTCCAGCAGTATGGAAATTGAAAGAAAAATTATCGGAGATTTCAATGATATCCTCTGGCAGAGCTTCTGCAGTTATCCGATTTTTGTATGGTTTTTCATAGACGGGAAATGGTTTTGCAAAAAATCCTTCTTTAAAAATCACTTCATTATCGTCAAGTTTATCTTGAACCTTCTCGAATGTTATGCCATTTTTATAGGCAAAGATGAATACTCTTCTTCTCCTTTGTGCAAAGCCATATTCAGCAGCATTAATTACGCGCCATTCGACGCTGTAACCAAGATCCCTAAATGTTGCGAGCATGACCGCAAAGTCTCTTCCTCTTTGTGAAGATGGAGATTTAAGAAGCCTGTCCACATTTTCGAGAAGGATATACTTTGGTTTTGTACTTTCTATAACTCGCTTAATTTCCCAGAATAGAACGCCTTTTTTTCCCTGAATTCCTTGTTCACCGGAAAGTGTACGGGCCACGGAGTAATCTTGACAAGGAAAACCGCCGACCACCAAATCAGGAGCGGCTAGTCGGAAGTCTTCGTCGGTTACTTTCGTTATATCATCATTACTGTGAGTTCCACTTTGGAAGTTACGTGAATAGCAGTTGAAAGCATCTTGAGTTTTTCGGGAAGGTTCCCATTGGTTTGCCCAGGTAACATCGAAAAAATGGGGATTAGCTTGTTCCAATCCGAGACGGAACCCGCCGACGCCAGCGAATAATTCCAAAACGCGCATAGTTTTGTTATCAGACATTTGCGAACACCCTTTCGCTTTCTTTTAATCATTATACACTATTTGTGGATTAGGATCAAGAGTAACCTTAATATTATACGTGATTAGTTATTTTATGGCAAATTAAAATCGATATAATTTAAGAAGAAATAAAATAGGTCCCTTGTTCTAAAACAAGTCATATGGCTTCGACGCCTACCTCACTTTCCCGTGATTTTTCTCGAAATCAAATACTCAAGTACTATCTTATTTTCCTGAAATCATCATAAGGATCATAGTCTTGATGACGATATTCAATGCAATCGTCCAATAATATTTCTCCCCGGTTATTAATGATGATGTGCTCTTTAAGCTCTAACTCAAATAGGATGCCTTCTACTTCAATAGACAAGTTGTTTTGCTTAGCTAAGATTGATAATTCCTCTGTAATGAGACCACGTGCCTGGTCCCAAGTAACACTAACTTCATAAACGTCTGGGGTATCTGTTGTCTTTATATCATGCTCATACCAAAAGCCAATAAATGCACGAGATGAATCTAATACATATAGATCTTCTGGAACAAAACCAGCGGGGAACATGATTTTATTTCCCTCTACTATTGCATGTACAGGCTTCTCTTGATACATTGTTCGCGTTGTAATGAACGTTAAAATATCCTCAATCCTACCTGTCAATATCGCGTATCCATCCAACCAGTTTGGCATGACTATCCCTCCGGAAACTTTCTCTGTAAATTAAACATAACGGGCCGAGTTGCTTATAACAATCCATTTGTCAGAAAGTTTATGAGATAATTTAAGGTAACTGGTGCTGCTACAATTCCGAATTATATTAGTATCGGTGGTCGCCTTATAAGATAAAAGGTGTATAACTTCTGTTTATAATGGAGGGATAGAAGGAAATTTGGACTGTAACCGTCATTTGAAAGGGGAGATTTAATTTGGCACTATCACAAATGCAAATTATTCAATCGTTAGGGGAGGCAATGAATTGGTTGGAAAGGGAGATTAGTTGGGGAGCGAATCCAGCTGAGTTACGACATCTCTTAGGACGTATTGGCGAATTGTATGTTGCCCTGTATACGAATGGAAATTTGGCTGAACATGTAAAGGAAAAAGGATATGATGTTGTCACAAAAGAGAATGAAAAGATATCAGTGAAGACGACAACAATGTCAAATGGCCAAGGACATGTATCTTTTAATCCAAACACTTTGAGTTTTGTAGATCGCGTTGTCATATTGAGATTTGATGATAAGGAAATGGAGTTGGAAATTCTCTTAGATAAGTCAATTGATGAAGCTAAAACATTAATGACTCAACAAGGGAATGGGAAATTGGCTATTACATTATCAAAGATTTATAAACCAAACAAGAAAATCCGTAATGATAGCGAGATTCTGATAGTCAGAAAAGCAGCTTATCATAACTACGTCATCCAAGAGTTGGAAAGTGGGACTATTGAAGTTTATGAGGACGGAGAGAAGCTTTCAGCTGCATATCCTATTTTAAAGAAAATAGCTGGTTTGATTTCCGTGTCTATTCTTAATGGAAAAGGAAATCCTCATAATACTAGACGGTTAGGGACGTTAATTATTAAGGGATTGAGTCAATAATTTTCTTGTGCTGCAAATTTTGAAACGAATTAGAAGTCAATTTTTATTTTAATCCCCTTTATAGTCGTTACTTACTGAAGATACAAAAGGTCATACCTTGAAAGTATTCGTCTCGTATCACAAGTAAATGAGTTTTTTTAGAAAAACAAAAAGCCGAAAATGTACGGGCTATGGATAGAACCTGTTCATTTTCGGCATTCATAAGGAAGATCAATATTCGTTACATTAATAAAGCCTTTCTAATTAAAAATGAAAGGAAAAGTAAATGTAACAAAAGCCGCCCAAAGTACGTAGACTGGCAAATACTTAGTAACCGCATCTTGGATGGGTGAAGGTCCGGTCTTGTTTTGTAGAAAACGCATATAGGAGACCATAATCCAAATTAGATTTCCCCAGATAAGTATGTTTACACCTAAAACAGCGAGTCTGTTTGGTGTAATCCCATAAGAAGAAAGTCTGAACACGATGGCTGACAAAGCCACACTGTCAATGATAAGAGCAAGAATAATTAGGGCGAAATTTATATAATCAGAAATGTTCTTTTTCCTGTCTGTACCGCTTTCAGTAATGGAAAATATGGTAACAGCCAATACACTAAATAGTATTCCGTTGAAGACTATCAGGAAATTGCGATCCAAGAATGGATTTTTTCCGACCCAAATAACCGTTATAAGATAGACCAACAATGTGGCCAGGACAAGAGGACTAAAAATTTTAGCGATATATGGTGTAATATTCTTAGCAAGTTTAAGATTCATCGATACCAGGTATGTAGCCACAATAGCGAGAGCGGCAGCACCAAATAACACAACATTTCTAAAATAGAAGTCTTCTATATCCAAATCGACAAAGCTAAACAACTGCATAGTTAATGCTGCTAACAGCATTCCGCTAATGGCCATGCTGGCGTAGAGTATGCAAAGTTCCAAATTGAATTTAAGATAGGCTAATCTTGTGCTGCCTTTTGTATATTCATTTCCTGTAAATGCAAGCCCTATCAATCCCCATAAGAATATGGGAAGGTGTAAATAAGCAAGGATAGTACTGTCATTATCATTTAATGGCAGCATATTAAGATGCAAACCGGAGATTAGGAACATCAATGCAAGTGTGTAAAGAACCTTTTTATGGGGTTTATTTTTGTATACAAAATAAACTGCAATAAAAGGAAGAATCCCAAAAGCAAGGTTAATTGGGGCTATTGCCTGCTGTTCGACAAAATGGAAAATGATCCTGGTGCTTATCCCGGCCAGAATGGCTAAAATGCCCATGAATAAGAAACCATTCTGAAGCAAGGAAGCTTTTTCTGTATGTGCCGTCTCCTTGAAATTCAATCTTTCATACCAAGCGGCAAGAACCGGCGAATCAGGATTTTGTTCCCATGCGTATGAGAATGACTTTTTAAAGGCATTGGGGTCATTTCTAAACATTCTCTCCAGCTCACGGGGGTTAGTAATATTTTTACTAATCGAATTGTCGATTTCCACGGTTATACCTCCTCTAATAAATGTCCTACTAATTCCTACTATCCTCCACATTGCTTATAACCAAACTTCATTGTCTTTAAATGTCTTCGTCACTTTTGTTTCTGAAATATCTCCAGGCTGACATTCTAAAGCCTTACAAACCTTTCTAGATTTAATAATCGAATGGCTTTTGCCTTTAAAGGTTAGCCGTTGATTACACCGCACATCGTTAAATCATTTTTGGTTTCATAAAAGCAACTCACATATATATGGTATGTTTCATTTTAATACATTATTTATTGTTTATCAATAAATATTTATTAATTTTAGCAATATTATTGTTGTTAAAGTATGATTTAGACGAAAATATAAAACATTCCTCATTACAAATAAAACTTTAATCTCTTTAAATTAAAACTTATGCAACTAACCTGTCTGTTACTTCCATAATGGATAAGGGCTTAACTGGAATTAAACTTTTGAGGCATAAAGATGGATTCAAGATAAAATTGAAGTCTATAAAGAAAGAAAAACAGAAAGTTAAAATAAACGTTAGGTGTATCACGGGGAACCCTATCATAAATAAGTGAGGTTTTTTGCTTCAATAATTAGTAATTAAAAATGCTGAAGATAGCTCTGAATTGGTTAGAAAGGGAGGTTAAATGAATCATTAACCCACGGGGGCTTCCTGCAAGTAACAGACCACCATACAATTCCAAAAATCAATATAAACAGCCATGCCTAAACAAACATATAATTATAAGAACAGGTAGTTCCCACAAGTACATTTGTGATAAGGGACTGCCTTTTTTGTATAAGCATTCATTCACGTAATTGCATGCATATAGATATATTTGCTGGAAAGGAGGATATTCTTATGAAGAAAAAAAGCGAAATCATGAGGATTATTCAGCAATTGGATCATCATATTGCAGATAATTTTGAAGCCCAGGACCTAGACTTTAAGCAATGGAATTATAGTGCTTTGGAGGAAAATATCAATAAAATGATTAAATATGCAGTTTGTATGGCAAATGGCGGCGGGGGCAGCGTTGTTTTCGGTGTGGCCGACAAAGTGCGGGGATTAGACAATGTTTTATTGGGGATTCCATTTGATGTAGATATAGAAGAATTACAAAAAAGAATATATGAAAATACAGAACCGCCTATAACTCCTTCATTTGATGAAATATTTTATAGAGAACATTCAATCCGACTCTTGGTCTTGAATGTTTTGCCGGAAACACCTCCCTATACAATAAAGGGAGGCACAGCAAGCATTAGGCAAGGAAAAGCGTGTCTGCCGTACAAGAACAATACGTAGGGATTGTCTTTTTCTGAGCTCCATATTTTTTATTTTTTAGCACTTATGAAAATAAAGTTGTATTATTATGCATTACTTGTTATAATTATAACAACATTAAGACATTGTAGGTATAGGAGAGATTGCTATGGAAAGAAAAAATATTATTATCATAGGTGCTGCAGGAAGAGACTTTCACAACTTTAATACTTATTATCGCGGGAATGAGGCATTTAATGTTGTTGCTTTTACAGCGGCACAGATTCCAGATATAGATGGACGAAAATATCCAAGCGAATTAGCAGGTGAACTTTACCCCGAAGGAATTTCGATTTATTCACAAGATCAATTACCAGAGCTGATTAAAGAGCTACAAGTGGATGAATGTATTTTTGCGTATAGTGACATTCGTTACGAAGATGTAATGAGCATAGCTGCAATCGTGAATGCAGCGGGTGCTAACTTCACATTGCTAGGTCCAAAAAGCACGATGTTAAAAAGCAATAAGCCCGTCATTTCTGTTTGCGCTGTGCGAACTGGAACTGGAAAAAGCCAAACGTCACGTAAAGTAATCGAAACGCTTCTGGAGAATGATTTAAAAGTCATTGTAGTGAGACATCCGATGCCTTACGGCGATTTAAATGCACAACGTGTTCAGCGTTTTGCCACAGTTGAGGATTTAAAGAAACATAATTGTACAATTGAAGAAATGGAAGAATATGAACCACATGTAGCACGAGGAAATATTGTGTATGCTGGCGTGGATTATGCAGATATTTTGGCTGCAGCTGAAAATGATCCAGATGGCTGTGACGTTATTTTATGGGACGGGGGAAATAATGACTTCTCATTCTTCAAGCCTGATTTAGCTGTTACTGTCTTGGACCCACATCGCCCAGGTCATGAATTGAAATACTATCCTGGCGAAGTATGCCTAAGAACAACTGATGTGGCCATCATTAACAAAGTGGATAGTGCACCAGAGGAAGCTGTTCAAATCGTCGAAAATAATATTAAATTTGCAAGTCCAAATAGCACAATCATTAAAGCTGAATCCAAGATTACAGTCGATTTTCCAGAGAGAATTGTTGGAAAACGCGTGTTAGTCGTTGAAGATGGTCCGACGTTGACACACGGAGAGATGAAACTTGGCGCGGGTACAGTTGCGGCTGAACGTTTGGGTGCGGCGGAAATCATTAACCCACGTCCATTTGCAGTAGGTACACTAGCTGATACGTTCAACAAGTACCAACATATTGGTAACGTGATTCCAGCGATGGGATACGGCGAACAGCAATTGAAAGATCTTGAAGAAACGATTAATAATGCCGACTGTGATGCAGTGATTATTGGCACACCAATCGATTTAACACGCATCATTTCGATTAATAAACCGTGTACACGTGTACACTACGATTTAGATGAAATAAGCGGTCCGAACTTAAAAGGTATTTTGAAAGATTTTATCCAAGAACATAAACTTGTCTAATAAACATCCGGTGCCTCATAAACAATTAGAAAGACTAGCGAACCAGTTGCTAGTCTTTTTTAGGTTGCGGTGCAAGATATTATTCAATTCATACAATGAACCTCCCGCGACTGAAGTCACGAGTGTTCTTGGCTTACTCATCAACCGGGAATTAAATGAATTGCTTGTGGTTTTTCCTTGCACAGACGCCGATAACTTAGGTATCCTTCATTAAAGGAGTTGTCAGTTATGCTAATCTGTTGTACGAAGAAACTCTTAGTTGAACTCAAAGTCGAACCTGAATCAGTTGAGGAGGAAAATTCACTTTTCTCTTGGCATGCAAATATAATCGTGGTCAATCGTAAGAAAGTGGTTGTGTTAGTGAATGATCATAATCGTTATGCCGTTGTGTTGTACGGCCTGAAAGCTAAAGACTTTAAAAGGTTCACTGAAATTGCCCTGCAAGGAATCCGTGAAACATTTCAGGGAGAAGGGATATCGGACAAGGTGATTGACCAGTATTTACTTCATACCGGGGAAGTTTCCATTACGAAAACAAAGGATCGGACTTCTGTGGCAAGGATGAATAAGGCTTGTGATAATGTATACTTCCTTGATGATTTATGGGATGTAGATTCTATTTTTCAGCCGGACATGGGTATCAGAATCAGCGCTTTTCTAGTTGGAGATGGGAAAAAAAGCTATATTGTACCGAATGAAGAGATGTATAAGGATCTTACCCTTTTTGTGGACCAATCCATTTTTGAAGCGAAAGCAGCAATAATAAAAGTGACACTTAGGCTTGAAAATCGTCAAGTATGGCGGCGACTTGTGGTCCCTGTAAATAAAACCTTTAACCAATTGCACAAAGTTTTACAGACGGCCTTTGGATGGCAAGATTATCATCTTCATGATTTTCACGTTTATGGTAGGGCGGTCAATGCAGGGAATCACATCATTGAAGGACATAAAGAAAAAAACCATAAACCAATCATTCATCTTGTTTGTGACCAAGAGGCTTTTTCTTATCCAGGGGAAGTTAGCATGAAGCATGAAAAAGGCGTGAAGCTATCGGAATATATCCCTGCATACGAAAAAATGACATACAATTATGATTTTGGTGATGACTGGTACCATGATATCGAAGTAGAAAGTATGATAGAGAACTATGAGTTCAACTATCCTGTTTGCTTAGAAGGTGAAGGGAATACACCGCCAGAAGATGTAGGCGGTGCGTATGGTTATGAAGAATTCCTCAAGATTCTTGCTAATCCCGAACACCCTGATTATGAGCATATGGTTGAGTGGGGACGGATGCAGCGTTATCAGGATTTTGCTATCGACTCTATAAATATAGAGTTGAAGAGATTTTAAAGGGGATAAACCTTCAGATGCGCTACGCGGATTTGCATTACTCGCGCAAGAAATTACCGTGAAGGTTCAAATATTCGTGACTGTTTGTCCGACAGAAAGTTTTAACTAAGGAGGCGGGGACATGAAAAAGACGTGGGAAGTAATGCACGCTGGCCATAGTATTCGTGTGGAAAACAGTTGGTTTGGTGGTGAAAAACTGTTTGTTGACGGGGTTTTACAAGATCAACAAATAGGAATTCGGTTCAGTTCAAGATTATTTGGAAAGGTAGAGATTGAAGCTGACAAGTATGAAGATATAAAGGTTTCAATAGGTTCAATCGTGAGAATGCATTGTCGGATTTTTGTAGGCGACCGCCTTGTTTATTCTTCAATGTGAGTGTACAAGTGGTTGGGAGGCTGTGCAGGAAAATTTAAGGCACCTTTTATAACATTAATAATATAGATTCGCAAAAAGGAATCGGAAACGAGTACAAATTATACTGTATTCGATTCCTACTTCAGGGAGGACTTTATGGGCTTTAAAGACGAATTTAAACGTGAGATGCGTAACCTAAAGAAAGACGTAGAAAAAGAAGTACATAAAACGTGGGAGATGGATTATAGAGGGCATCGTATTGAAGTTGTAAACCAGATGAAAGAAGAGTTACTTATCATTGATGGTATAACAGTTGATAGGAAAAAAAGAAAATCTTTATTTTCCCATATTATCCCGTATTCCAAGTTATCAGGGATACTTGATCTGGCAGATGGCACAAAGCATGTCATTTCCGTTAAACTCGGTGGATATGTACGGCTTAATTGTATTGTAAAAATAGATAATGAAACGGTTTTAGACGACTCCCTGAAGTTAGACTTTCTTCCATGGGATAATAAAGAAAAAATTGTTCCCTTTATTCAACAACAAATTCAAACGCACAACAAAATAGTAGATGATCATTTACCAGATGAAGAATATTTGTATGATGAAAATCATCCACGATTGGCTGCAGGTATGTTCGATAATGTTGCAGATGACATACCTACACCATTTTACGTAAAAAAACTACTGAAGCTTTTTGAAGAACAGCTAAATCACCCTTCTACCAAAACACGAAAAGTAACATACGAAAAAATTATTTTTGACAATATGGCTAACTACAGTGATGAATTCATTGAACGATTCCAGCAAGCTCAATTTGACGAATCCCGTGTACAACAAGAGGCATTATGGCTTCTAGAGCATGCAGCACATAGAGAGGTTGTAAAGTTTTCAATCACCGTACTTGGTTGTACGAATTGTGAAAAATATAAAGAGCTATTATTCACATTGGGCATGCATGAAGAGTTTACACCCTTTGTCCTATTTGCATTGAAAAATGGCACAATGCGGGCAAACAACCAGGTTTGGCAACTTGCTCAGTCCGTCCATGGTTGGGGTAAGATTGCGGCTGTTGAACAATTGGAAGCAACGACGCCAGAAATAAAACAATGGTTACTGACAAAGGGCTGCAGAAATATAATTATGGATGAGTATTTAGCCTATAGTTGTGCCGTAAAAGGAGAACTTGATGTAGCTCTATACGAAGAAGCGATTTCGAAAGAGCTATATGATGGAGCAGGTCTTATCATCCAAGCCCTTCTTAATGAGCGTGCTTCAGAAAGCATCGAAGACTATCCATATGCAAGCTTAGTTCTTTCGCGCTTCGTTTATCATGCGAGTACGCACTGTAAAACACTTGAGGATTTTTATCCGTTAATGAAAATAAGTGAATATTTAAATGCCGATGGTGAAGTTTGGGAAGAACGGTTTAACGATCAGTGGAAAAAACAAGAGTACGCTTCTATTCAGCAAGCGATTCAACCCTTTATTAATGAACCCAAATGGCCACAGCTTGTCATGGATGCACTACAGCAAGAAAACAATATGAAAGCACTTGAAATCGCTCTCTTTTATCAATTAGACGTTACGCAGAATTTGTTTGATATGCTAGAGAAATATCCCGAAAACAGTGAACTATATGTAGCGGTTATGGATACTAATAATCGTAAGTATATCGAAAACATTTGCACATTTGCGGAAACGCATTTATCGTTATCAAGTCTGTCAGATGAAGAACAACATTGTCTGCAATGCATTGTTCAAGATTTGTATGGACACGAAGGAGTGGGATTACCATTGATTCAAGCTGCTCTTGCATCAGATAATGGGAGTTTGCAATACCATGCACTCAGTGTACTAGAAGGATGGTCTCCATCGATTTCGCAACAACCTGCTTTGCAGGGGAGTATTAAAAATATTGCAAATACGACGAAAGATAAAGAAGACCGCCAGCTAGCAAAAAGATTATTGGGAAAATAATAAAAGAGATGTATTCAGTATTTGTATATTTATCTAAAAAGAACTAAATTAATTTGGTATTCCTCGATTATAGGACTTGATTCTACTATGGAATAGAGTCTAATTTCATCGGGTATATTGACAAAACCTCACTTAGCTCCATCACGGGGAACCGTACCAGATGTGAGCACAAAGTCATTTTTAAAAGGAGCGTCAAAGAATAACTCGATTTCCTTGACACTTCTTTCAACTGATGAATTACCTTCATCACTGTAATTTAAGGTACCTGGTTCTGATACAATTTCGAATTATGTTAGCACGGGTACCTTTCATCAAGTCCATTTTCATAATTTCTCACTTTTAAGACAAGCTATACAAAAAGGAGAAAGGTGATCATATGGATACTAATTATGGATTAGGTAGTTCGCGGTATGAATAAACCCTTTACACCACAGCTTGTTTATTTTGAGCCAAATGCACTTGATTATCCGCTTGGCAAAGAACTAAAGGAAAAGTTCGAGAACATGGGGATTGAAACGCGTTTTACGACATCACATAATCAAATTCGGGATTTACCGGGTGATACAGACGCTCAAAAATACCGTATCGCGAAATCCACCTTAGTTGTAGGCATTCGAAAAACGTTAAAGTTCGATACGTCCAAGCCTTCAGCTGAATATGCAATCCCACTTGCGACGGGGTGTATGGGGCATTGTCATTATTGTTATCTTCAAACAACGATGGGCAGCAAACCTTATATTCGAACTTACGTTAACGTGGAGGAAATTTTAGAAGCGGCTGATCAATACATCGAAGAACGTGCACCCGAGATTACCCGGTTCGAAGCTGCGTGTACATCCGATATTGTGGGAATTGACCATTTGACGCATTCATTAAAGAGAGCAATTGAACATATTGGCCAAACAGAACTAGGTAGGCTGCGTTTTGTGACGAAATTCCATTTTGTCGACCATTTGCTGGATGCCAAGCATAATGGCAATACGCGCTTCAGATTTAGCGTAAACGCTGATTACGTCATTAAGAATTTCGAGCCGGGCACTTCTCCTCTGGATAAAAGAATCGAGGCTGCAGGGAAAGTGGCAAGAGCCGGCTACCCATTAGGCTTTATCGTTGCGCCGATCTATCTTCACGAAGGTTGGGAGGAAGGCTACCACCACTTGTTTAAGCGACTTGACGAGGAATTACCGCAAGATGCAAGAGACGACATAACATTTGAATTCATTCAACACCGGTTTACGAAGCCCGCGAAAAAAGTGATTGAAAAGAACTATCCGAAAACAAAACTGGAGTTAGATGAAGAAAAAAGACGCTACAAATGGGGCAAGTACGGAATCGGTAAGTATATTTATCAAAAGGACGAAGAGGATGAAATAAAGATGTATTTATACGGCTATATGGAAAAGTACTTCCCGAATGCGAAGTTGGAGTATTTTACTTAAGCACACGAAAAAAGCGTAAGGCCCTGGGAAACTGGGGCTTTACGTTTGTTTCTTGCGCAGCGATCACTTACTGCTTATTGACTAACCAGGAGCTTAACTTTTTTAGATATTTCTTCATAAGAAGTATCCAACGACACCGCTAATTCCTTATACATCATATTCTCTATGTTTGCCAAAAGAACTCGATCATCTCCATCGAGTTTCTTTTCGTCTGCATCCGCCTCACGCTTTTTCTCCATTAACGTAACCGCCACTGAAGCAATTACAGTACGGTCTCCTGTGTTTACAAGACTTTTATATTTTTTCGTACGCTCTCTGCCATTCTCTATCCACTCGATGCCTGGCTGTTGGAAGGAATGCAAAATCTCTTCCGCCTCTTCTTTATTTAAGACGTTCTGCATGACAATTTTTTCACTATCAATAGGGATATTTATGATTAATCTCGCATTATCAAGTGGATGCAATACATAATAGGTTCCCGTACTGTCACCATAGGTTTTTTCGCATATATCGTCAATTTGACATAATCCATGTGACGAATAAATAATTACATCTCCAATATTAAACATACCTGTTAGCCTCCAACTCTACAATCGTCAATTTAGTTTACAATTTTCATTTTACGCCAAATTCACTAAATTGTCAATTTGGTTGACAATGGAGTAGTGGTTTTATATAGTAGGTGCAAAGATATCTTTAGGGGTGAAATGGTTGGATTTGGAATTAAAAAACTTAGATTTAATAGATATATTAAGCGAACGACATCTTCAACTGAGAAAAATAACAGAAAAACGATGGAATGCCAGCAGTGATATTTATTTGTCGAATTCCGAGTGGTTCATCATGGCGAGAGTTTATAAAAAACAGTCTACGATTGCATATGTTTCCAAACATGTGGATATATCCAGGCAAGCCACCCATAAAGTCATTAAAAGCTTGGAAGCAAAAGGCTTAGTTGAAATTAACAACATGGAAAATAACAAAAAAAACAAACGCATACGATTAACTCAATTAGGCGAAGAGTGTTATGAAAAAAATGAGTCGTTGAAGGCAAATTTAGAAACAGAAATTGCAAATAAGTTAGATCCTGGACAGTTAAAAATTCTTAAAGACTTTCTGAAATTGGATTGGGGCTTATAGTTTAGGGTTTACTCAACTCATAGTTATCATACTAAAAAAGGAACAAATCCATTTGACAGGATTTGTTCCTTTTCATTGTTATAGTACGATTCCTGTAAAGTCTTCGAGGGCATCTTGCCAAATGGTTACGCCTTGGCTCATTGCGGAACCGCCGCCTAGAGCTGCAGCCACTCCGATTGCCTCCATCATTTCTTCCTCAGTAACACCCGCATCCAGGCAACCCTTTGTATGGTAAAGGATGCAATATTCGTTATGAGCGTGCACACTAATGGCGAGTGCGATTAGCTGTTTGTCTTTCTGCTTCAATTTGCCGTCTTCGAAACACGACTCAGTGAATGCATGAAAAGCCTTGGTCACATCCGGCAATTTTTCTGCGAAACTGCCCATGCCAACTTTGTATTCCTGTAATACGGCTTCTGAATACGTAATTTCCTCCATTTTGTACCCTCCTGTTCGAGGGTAGTATTAGCTAAGGCGGATGAAGGTATGCATTGTTTTGAGGTTAAATTAATGCCTTATTTTTAAATTGAAATAGCCTGAGCCGCGCATACTTTAAGAATAATTCACAATACTAAGCGCGCTGTAACTAAATTTATTTGGAGGAAGGGAAGAGGTAGAAATGGCTAAGCGCTCTGAAACAAGTTGGAAAAAGGATAATCCAAACACATTTTTAAGCAACTCTGTTCAAAAGGCGGATCGTTCGGTGAAGCAAGCAATGACACATCCAGAAGAAATCGCAGTTGAGCATGCTTTCAATTCGCTATCACGTGCGGACAAGGCGTTCTTACATGCAGAACAGCAGGATGAGCCGGCAAATTCAGTCCAGCAAAACAAAGAACAGCTAGATTTGATGAAGCAGCAATTAAATGCAGTCAATGAGATTGTGAAAGAGCAGTAATATGATGAAGCGATTACCCCCGCAGGTTTCGCAAAGCTTTTGAGTGTGATTCATTTCTCGTCTTACTCACCTAGTTTAATGTACCCCTTCAAATAGGAAGAAAAACAGCAAAGAAACACTACAGCGGCTTGTTGTAGTGTTTCTTTCGTATGAACGGATAGAACCGACGAGAAATTGGGAGTAGGCATGAGGAATTGGGGTAATTTAGATATATAGAGTAGCTACCGAAACGCTCAATTGGTTACGGAAATAGCTATCCTGTGAAAAACGTGAAGGAGGAATATATTTAAATGGATAAAATGCAACTGCCCATACCAACACACCCGCCCACACTCGGACAGTATCTTTTCGACAGCTTAAAAGCGGAAGGCATTACCGAAGTTTTCGGTGTTCCCGGTGATTACAATTTCAGCCTTCTGGATTCATTGGAGCAATATGATGGAATCCGTTTCATCAATGGACGCAACGAGCTGGGGTCGGGATATGCAACTGATGGTTACGGACGACTTCGTGGCCTATCGGCGCTCATTACAACTTTTGGCGTTGGCGAGATGAGCGCCTGCAATTCTATTGCGGGTGCGAACAGTGAATATGTACCTCTCATACATATCGTCGGAGCGCCCAAATCAATGGATCAGCAGGCGCATAAACTAGCGCATCATTCCCTGCTGGACGGCGATTTTGACGTATTCCGGCAAGTGTATTCGCATCTGAGCGCCTACACAGCAATCGTGACGCCGGAAAATGCCGAACAGGAGATTACAGCAGCAATCCGTATAGCTAAACAAAAACGCAAGCCGGTTTATTTGATGGTAGCTATGGATTTGGTCACAAAGCCCATCGTCCAGCGCGTTGTTCCGGAAGTGAAAAAAATCACGACATACAAACCTGCGCTTGAGGCAGCGATTCAGCAAATAACGAAATTGTTGAATGGGACGAACAATGTAGTGCTTTTATCGGATATGCTGTCGCTCCGCTATGGACTCAGAGATTCCGTTCACCAGCTCGCGTCGAATTTAAACGTACCGGCTGCTTCGCTTATGATGGGCAAGAGTAGCTTCGATGAACGCCATCCGAATTACATCGGCGTATACGGCGGAGCATTAGGAAGTGAACAGGTCAGTACAATCGTAGAAAGCGCGGATTGTGTGATTGCGGTTGGCATGATTTGGAACGACACGAATTCCGCTAAAGAAACGACAAAGCTTGATCGTCTTCGTCTCATCGACATTCAGCCCGAGTTTGTACGAGTCGGGGAATCCATGTACGAGCAGGTGATGGCGGCAGATCTCATTGCTGCCTTGAGCGCATGTGGTTGGTCCCGTAGTGGCGCTTTACCTCAGGTTACCTTCCCTTATGATGAACTATCTGGCGAGCCGGAGCAGCCAATCCGGGCGGAATCTTATTATCCACGCTTCCAGCGGATGTTGAAGGACAAAGACATTGTTGTGGTTGAGACTGGAACCTTTTCATACGGCATGTCACAAGTACGACTTCCAGCAGGGGTTGAATACATTAGCCAGCAAGGTTGGCAAAGCATCGGCTATGCAACGCCTGCCGCATTCGGGGCATGCATCGCGGAACCGGATAGACGTGTGCTGCTGTTTACGGGAGAAGGTTCGCTGCAGGTGACGGTTCAGGAAATCAGCACAATGCTGGATAATGGCTGCCGACCGATTCTGTTCATCCTCAACAACAGCGGCTACACGATTGAGAAGTATTTGAATGTTTTAACGTCCAACCAGCAGTACAACGAGATTCCGGACTGGAATTATACGCAGCTAGCTGAAGCCTTTGGTGGTAAGGCGTTCACGATTGCGGTGCGTACCAACAAAGAGCTGGATGAAGCGATTGCAGCAGCGGAGCAAGCACAAACAAGCCAACTGTGCATGATTGAAATGATTGTCACTGACCCTATGGATGCACCGGATTATTTGATCCGGCTCCGCAAGCATTTAGAAGAACAGGAACGTCTGAAAGAATAGCTGTATGCTGTTACTTCAAATAAAGAGATTACATTGAGCGCACTCCGTGGAGTGCGCTTTTATAATTTTTTCGGGTGCAAGATTGTTTTTTGTAGGTCGGTGGAATAAAAGATTCGTATTCATCATAAAGTAATGTCACCAACGACTTACAGGCGTTAAGTGGGACATGCTCCATACCCCCGTTTCAAAACAAACTTCAATACTTCAACTACCGCAATGAAAATTTAACTTTCTTTGTTAGTTTATGAATCCAAAGGAGATTGAAAAATGACTTGATGAATTAAAAAAGGGGATTATTGGTAGTGAAAAAATATTTTAGAAGGATAGGAAGTAGTATTGCTACATTACTAATAATCGTAGCGTTTGCATCTATCTATTCATTATGGCATTCGAGTAAGATACCCGGAAAACCTCCTACTGTATTTGGATACATCAGTATGACCGTTTTAACGAGGAGTATGGAACCGGGGCTTAAAGTTGGGGATTTAATAGTGGTTAAGACTTTTAACGCAGAGAAAGCAAAGGTGAATGACATAGTCACGTTCAAAAATAGCAATAATACGTTAATCACGCACAGAATTGTAGAGGTCGTTGACAAAAATAATGACGTTTTTTTTCAAACAAAAGGAGATGCAAATAATAGTAGCGATCAAGACCTGATTCCAAAAGAATTGGTTATTGGATCTCTACAATTTCATATACCTAAAGCCGGGTACATAGTAAGTTTTCTAAAGAGCCCTCCTGGATTAGCGATAGTGGCTACCCTTCTATTTTTAGCTGTAACACTAAGATGTTATAAAAAATTCACTACCGACTATCCAGATCATTAAATTGTAGAGTCTAAAAAAATACCTGGAAATCCACAGCCTAAAGGTCCAAAGCCAGAAGTACCCAAGAATCCGGAACCTAAGGATTCACAACCAGAAGTATCTGGAGCGTCAGAAATCCAAAGAACCAGAACCAGATATAAACGCTTTGAACCTGAAGAATAGGTGCCTTTCTCATGGTCAAAAGTTCTGGACCGACTATTCCACGTGTTGAATGACAACTACCGGTAGAAAAACCCCTCGAATGGCACGTCATAATCCATGAAAGCCTCGCTGAATAAAGCTTTGTCGATGAGTTCGCGCAATACGCCTGAATAATAGCCGGGCAGATTTCGAATGTTTTTCACTTTTGTCGTTTGAATCGCAATACGAAGTGCTTGCATAGCCAATTGCTCGAACAGGTCCCCTTTGTCTTCGTGGATACTGAATTTCAGCATTTGCAGGGACTGTTTTCGATAGACACCGTAAAAATTGCGTGCTAATTTACTCTCTCCGATTGTTGAAGAAAGAAGCGTTTTCATCTTACCAAAAAGTGTAGTAGGCACAATTTCCGAAGGAGACGTTCTTTTAAGATCTTTAGTACTTAGCGCTTTAGAAAGAAAAGCTTCGTTTTGCAGATTAGAAGGTTCCGCCTCACTGCCAGAAGGCTTTTCGTCATCCTTCGGGGTGTTCAAATTCGACTGGTCATTAGTAGGTTTAATGACATAAATGTTAGCGCCTAGACCGCTCATGACTGGGCGGATATAGTGAATGCGTTCGATGATTTCAAGCTTTTCTAACTTGCGAATGGCGCGTCGTACAGTTGCATTGGATTTCTTGATGGCCTTTTCAATGGTTTCGTGTTTCAAGTGGGCAGCGCCATATTTAACGGAGTAGCGACGAATCATTTCGAGAACGGCCCGCTCAGTTTGGTTCATTCCGTTCCAGTGTGTGAGTACGTGTTGCCTTGTTGCTGCGTCCAAATCGTGTTTGTTTGTGAAGTGTGCGTATTCCGTTAAGTAAGTTGTCATAAAGAATATCCCCTTTATTCTTTATATAGAAGAAAAGTAGGGGAAAGGAGACAACTATAAAAAATTTAAATGTAGAGGATATAGGTAGGCGCATTGAAATTTGGTCGCCTGGACGCATGTAGTTGGTTGAAGTAGTGGAATCACCAACAAAATCGGTGAGGCATACTCATCGAACTGGAGTGCATTAGATAATTTAGGATAATAAATATGTGTCCAAAAACGCTCAGATTTCTGGGCGTTTTTATTTGCCATTTACATTGTGAATTTGCTGTTTAAACAAAGATTAATATGATGTTTAAACAGTCAATAGCGTTTTCCCCGCATCAACTGAACCCATTAAATCAACAGTTGTATGCCTTTTACTGTTGAAATATTTTCATGCGCAGATACATAAGAAACTCGTCAAAATAAAGGTGAGTAATATCAAAAAAAAGTGGAATACTAACCGTTGAATCATTATGAAAACATAGTTATTCCTGTTTTTCATACAATTAATTTACTTATGCCATTTCGTTTGATAAAATCATTTAGTTGTCCGACGTCTGACGAGGTTATTAGGTGTTACCTAGTGTGAATAGATGTACTTTTAACAAAATTAAAAATGGGAAATTGCCATTATGAGGTGTAGCTGTTGAATTTATTGTGGGGACTTTTAGGGATAGTGGTTGTGTTAGGAATTGCATTTCTTTTTTCTAATTCAAAGAAATCGATTAATTACCGGACTATCGTCGTTGGTTTAATCATACAAGTGACGTTTGCATTCGTCGTCTTGAAGTGGGAGGCAGGTAGAGCGGGCTTGGTAGCGTTTTCCGACCTCGTGCAAAATGTCATTGACTATGCTGGCGAAGGGGTTGCATTTCTTTTCGGTCCGGCAGCGGATTTGGAAGGATTCGGTTTCGTCTTCGCATTCCAAGTGTTGACGGTCATCATTTTCTTTTCATCCCTAATTTCCGTATTGTACTATCTCGGAATTATGCAGTTGATCATTAAACTGATCGGAGGCGGATTATCGAAATTACTTGGCACGAGCAAGGCTGAATCGGTGTCAGCGGCCGCAAATATTTTCGTCGGTCAGACGGAAGCTCCGCTTGTCATTCGACCGTTTATCGCAAATATGACGAAGTCAGAGCTTTTTGCAGTCATGACGGGCGGACTTGCGTCTGTCGCAGGTTCTGTTCTTGCAGGGTACGCGCTTTTAGGCGTCCCTCTTGAGTATTTGATTGCGGCAAGTTTCATGGCTGCACCGGCAGGGTTGGTAATGGCGAAAATCTTTTTCCCGGAAACGGAAAGCCCGGAAGTTACAACCTTTGAGATGGAAAAAGATCAGGAATCGGTGAACGTCATCGATGCAGCGGCACGCGGGGCAGGGGATGGATTAAAACTTGCCTTGAATGTCGGTGCAATGTTACTGGCGTTCATCGCTCTTATCGCTTTAATGAACGGAATGCTGGGCGGGCTCGGTAAAATGGTTGGTTTTGAGTCGTTGACGGTTGAGGGGATTCTTGGCGTTTTGTTTGCACCGCTCGCGTTTGCAATCGGCGTTCCATGGTCGGAAGCGGTTACTGCAGGGGGATTCATCGGCCAAAAACTTGTGTTGAACGAGTTTGTCGCTTATGCGTCATTTGCACCTGAAATACCTTCTCTCAGTCCTAAAACGGTCATTGTTGTAAGCTTTGCGCTGTGTGGCTTTGCGAATTTAAGCTCGCTGGCCATTCTTATTGGCGGATTGGGTTCTCTAGCACCAAGTCGTCGCCCGGACATTGCTAAACTTGGTATCCGTGCAGTCGCAGCAGGCATGTTAGCTTCGTTATTAAGTGCTGCAATCGCTGGGATGTTCATTTGAAAAATAAACTTTGAGTTACCAAAAAGGACTGAATGGCCAATGTGCCATTCAGTCCTTTTGTGAGCTAAGCGCTTAGTGGTTTTGCTGGTCAACCCTCGTTGCCGTCTTCGGTATCTCCGTCGTCAGTCTTATCATCATTGACGCCTTCACCACCATCGTCAATGTCGGCATCTGTATCCGTACCATCCTCAGTATCTACGTCCACATCTGTATCCTTATTGTCACTAGGATTGACATCTTCTACAGGATCATTAACATCCACGTCGACATCATCGTCTTCACCGTCTCCGCAGGCTGCAAGCATCCCGACCGATAAGAATGTTGCTGCACCAAGTTTCAACCATTTCTTGTCTCCTGTTAGTTTCAAAGCCATTATAATCTCCTCCAAAAGTTTGTCTAGTTGTTTAAGTGAAGCATGTCTTTGATATACCCCGATTTTAATCACTTAATCATGTAGTCCGTTTTTTGGGTAAATAATTAGATGCCAAAAGAATACCGATACAGTTGAATTGTCATGATTTGCGGGGCGTTACTGTAGTTGACTGAGTATAGTTTGTAAAATAGGAAGAAGTCATCGTTTTAATGAAAGTTATCATCCAATATAAAGAAGGTGTAGATATAGACTCGTTGTTTATCAATGCAATTACGCTTGTACTATATGACATGATTAGAAAGACGAACAAAAGCTTTCTTGAACAGACGGAAGAAATAAAAAAACTGCATGACTATATAAGGGGATATATATAAAGGAGCTAAAACCATATCGGTTGTCAGCTCCTTTTTTGAATTCATCTAAAGATGAATCTTTAGCCATGAAATTATAATTCCCCACCGGATTATCTACTACATAAGAAGTAACATCACAGAATGAGGTGGAAGAATTAGATGTAATAATGCGCTAGTTATACAAACACGACAATAGACATAGGGATAATAGTCTCGCATAAACATTCCATATTGTTGGATATATTTGACAAACCCAGGGTTGGAATGCTATTTATAATAGTAATGAATAATACTATTTTTTAAGATCCTTCTGACGTTTGTAATAAAAAATCATACAGTCTTTCCAACAGACTATCGAGCGTCGGTTTGCTAAGGAAGCGGCAAAAAAGTGCGTAAGGGAAGGGGGACTACCATGTCGACCGAAGTGAAGATGGTCTATACAGTGGTTCAAAACCAATTAAGTGATGTGAGCATTAAAACAACTACCAGTTCCGTTGAATTCATGGGTGTGAAGAGTGGGAAAATAGCATCCGTCTTGCATAGTGGATTATCCGGACCGAAGCAGGGGATGTTATATTGAAAGTACTAGATGCTAGCCCTTTCCACGATGGCCTGCGGCGAAATAGCACCATGCTAAATCGTTTGGAAAATGAAATGAAAGCAATCGAGAGCGCAGTCGAAGGGCTTGTTGCGATGGAAGATTCATTGAAAGGACAAGGGGGAGATGCGATCCGTGCATTTTATGCGGAGTGCCACCTGCCGTTCTTACAGTTTTTCATGACATTCAAAAGCAATTATGCAAATGTCCTCACACAAATGGATTCCGCACTCGATGCACTGGAGCCGGATGCGAACGGGTTCATCCGTCAAACGTTTCTTGAAGGAGAAGTTGAAGAAGGACTTACGGTAATTTCTAGACTGACAAGCAGTCTCACCGACGAAGCCAACGACATTATGAATCAAGTCGCGGATATCGTTGCCCTTCCACATTTGAATGATAGTGATGTGCAGGATGGGGTTCGAGATGCACGGAGGAAACGGGATCAAACGATTGCCGATTTGTATGAATTTGATGCGAACCAGACGAGGGCATTAATAGCGATAGAGAGTGACCTGAAGACGATGGAAACATGGATTTCTAATACCGAAGGATTGTTCACGGACGGCACGACGGCCATAAACTTCCCGATGGGTAAATGGGCAGCTTTATCGGCGGAAAATACACTTCAGACAGATTTAGCGCAACGAACGGCTGGGATGGACGGCGTAAATGCCGGACAAGAATCCGGAGATGAACCTGGCAATCTAGTAGGGGCAAATACTTCTGAAGATGAGCAATTGAAAGCACTCTATGCCGCGTTAGCAAAGGAAGAACATGTAGATAATCCTGTGAATGACTACGAAATCGATCCTCATACGGGCGAATACATCATGATGAACCAAGGAGTCGTTCGTGTTTCAAAGGATTACGGACCAAAAGAACTGAGCCTCATTGATAAAGCCGGGTTGGGCGTGGCGAACTTCTTGATCCTGGATGACTTACATACAATCACGAATCCCGATGGTTCCTTCGCGGCCAAGGGACTGGCAGTGGCCTCGTTTACCCCTTTTGGGAAGGCGATAAATGCGGGTAACGCGGGCATCAAACTTGTAAGGAAATCTTCAGTTGTGAAAACAGCTAATCCAAAGAAAGTTGAAAATGTTACTAGTAAGGGTATAGATAATGCTAAAGATATAACCAAATTAACTGTTGATGATATACCAACTGCAAAGAGTGGGAACTTTAATAAATTCTTCAATTCCCTTACAAATAGTGAACTAGACGAACTTTGGAAAGATAAAAAGATTAGAAAGAAAATTGAACGTCAGCTTAGAGAACCTGGAGGTTTACATGAATGGCACTTAGTTTCAAGGGCTCCGCAATTTAAGCATTGGAATATTAGTGCTGAAGAGATTAAAGTTTTACGAACATCTATATCTGATGTTCAATTTGTCAATCCAAACGGTGTTCATGGAGGTTTAGGCTCAACTAAAGCACATAATGAATTGTTAGCAATAATAGATACTTCTAACGACTATAATACATTTGTAAGACGACTTAATAATTGGGCTAATTATAGGCTAGAGGGTGGGGTTTCATCTTTACCGGAAGGTCTTAGATTAAAGTAGGAGGATACTATAATGGAAAAACAAGGATGGGTTTCTTTTTGGTTAGGTAATATTAAAGAAGAGGACTCTATAGGAGAGTATGTAGATTTAACGTATGATGAGGATGGCGAGTCTGTACCTTCCAAATTTTTTATCGATTTTAATATTGATATGGATGAAACAGATGAGGATACTATAGAAAAAGCGGTCAATAAGAATAGTAGTAGTGATATTTCCACATTATTAGCTGGGTGTTCGTATGAAGAAATTATCATCCCACAAATTAAGAAAAGTATAGACTTAAAAAAATCATATAATGCAGTAATTCTGATATATAACTTTGAGTATAACAATGAAATTACTTCAACTAATACTTTTGACTTTATTACTACTACAAATTATGAGTAAGAAAACACTTATAAGTATGGAGAATAGACTTAATTGATGGGTAACATAGAAATTACTTTTCTGGAAGAACTGCTTTATTATACGGATAAAAATTATATAATCAGTCAATTAGGTAATATAGACAATCCACTAATACTCCATTTTTTTGCAGCAAATTATAACTGGAATAGTGGGTTTGTTGGTCCAACAGCACTCATTGAAAATGAGTATTGTGATTTAGGAACAGGATTACTAATGTTTCATTACGCAGATGGATTTCGAATGTTAGAAAACCCGGAGGAAGTTTCAAATTCAGCATTAGAAGAGTGGAAGGATTTTTTATTAAATATTTATAATAAACTAATAAACCTAAATTTTAAGACACGTAATATATCATTTGAGCCTGAATTAAAAAAATCAGATATATAGGATTAGAAAAAATAACCCGAATATATCAGATTTGCTTATTAGTAAATCACCAGGTGAATTAGTTGATATTCCTAAAATATAATGTGATAGTAAAACCTTGATTGGCCAAGTGCCTTTCAAGGTTTTTTTGTTGAGGGCATACCTAGTGTCGAATGCACCACTATAAAGAACTGGATGAACTAACAAAGATTTTCATAGAAAATGATGTAGACTTTACTGATCTTCATCTGAAACTCAAAAATATAAAACGCCGTGGAACCTATCAAAGACAAGATACAGATTTATGTCATTGATAGGTTCCTTTTCATATATACTGATGGCGCTATGAGAGTAGTAAATATCAGCCGTTTGCACGATGGCTTGCGGCGAAATAGCACCATGCTAAATCGTTTAGAAAGTGAAATGAAAGCAATCGAGAGCGCAGTCGAAGGGCTTGTTACGATGGAAGATCTATTGAAAGGACAAGGGGGGGGATGCGATCCGTGCATTTTATGCGGAGTGCCACCTGCCGTTCTTACAGTTTTTCATGTCATTCAAAAGCTATAACGTAAATGTCCTCACCCGATAGAGAATGATCTGAAGACGATGGAAACATGGATTTCTGATATCGAAGGATTGTTCACAGACGGCTGGGTTGGACGGCGTAAATGCCGGATAAGGATCCGGTGATGAACTTGGCAATCTAGTAGGGGCGAATACGTCTGAAGACGAGAGAATGAAGGCACTCTATGCCGCAATGGAAAAAGAACAACATGTAAGTCATAGTGTGAATGACTACGCAATCGATCCGCATACGGGCGAATACATCATGATGAATCAAGGATGATTTAAATACAATCACGAATTCCGATAGTTGATACGTGGCCAAGGGACTGGCAGTGGCCTCGTTCTTTTGGGAAGGTGATAAAAGCGGGTAACGCAAGTATTAAACTTGTTAGGAAAAATCCAGTTGTGAAGTGGATAAGTCCTAAGAAAGTTGAAAATGTTACTGGTAAGGGTACGGGTAAAAATGTAACTCTAAAAATACAAGTGAGTGAAAAATCCCTTAACCATGCAAATGTAGGTGACTTTACTAGAAATCCTAAAACAGGAAAAATTTCTAAAATGAGTGGTGGTGGTCATGGTCAAGATAATATAGAGTTTCTTAAACAGGATGGCATCGAGTACAATATTGAAAAAAGTTATCCTAACGGGGTGAGAGTTGGCAATGTACCAGACCATAAGTCTAAAGGAAAGCGAATAGTTACTGGTCAAGCATGGTTTCCTGGAAATTGGTCTAAGGAAGATATAAGGAAAGCTGGAGAATATGTAACGAATATACCTGAACACAAGAATATTGCTGATGGTGTACCAGTATTCGGTGATTACAATGGTGTTAGGGTAGGTGTAATCAAAACAAATGGAGAGATAGGAACTATTTTTCCGGATAATATGTTACAACCGTAGTTTTAAAGGGAGGTATTAACAATGTTTGAGGAAAAAGTAAGAGCAGTCTTAGGTGCACGAGCATTACTAGATGATAATGACCCAAGAACTGAGCAAAAGTGGGAAGAGCTAATTGTCTTACTTAGTGAAGATGAAAACTTGACTTTGAATTTCTTACAGATTTGTACAAAAACAGAACTTTCATTTTTAAGTGAGGTTTTTGAAGAAGTGGCATATAATTTGCAAAGTAAAAAGTATATTGAATTACTATACTGCCTAGATCAAAGATACCCAGACTTAAATTTAAAGAGAAGTATACAAATTGCTGAGGAGTACATGGATTAAATTTCGGGTAACAAAGTTTTTGAATCCAAAAGTTTGTGTGGAAAAACAATACTTTTAGACTAATCACTTCTTTAAAAGGTAAGCTTAAAATAGCGCCCACCTATTTTAAGCTGCCTATCGTTTTTGAGACAGTAAGAAAATAACTTATAGTGCAGCCAGTTGACGGTATTTTACCGGCGACTGGCTGTTTAATTTCGTTTGAATACGGATATTGTTATAATAATCAATGTAGTCTTCGACGATTTGGATGACATGTGCATTTGTTGTACGATGAATTCCGTCGAGATAGAACGTTTCAGACTTTAGTGGGGAGTGAAACGTCTCAATTCGGGAATTATCAGCGGGCATACCTTTGCGGGACATGCTCATGGTAATTCCTTTCTTTAACGGCGTGTTGATACGCATACGACGTATAGACCGTACCTTGATCACTATGCAATCGATCCTCATACAGGCGAATACATCATGATGAACCAAGGACTCGTCCGAGTTTCAAAGGATTACGGACCAAAAGAATTGAGCCTCGTTGATAAAGCCGGGTTGGGAGTAGCTAACTTTTTGTTCCTGGATGACTTAAATACAATCACGAATCGCGATGCCTCCTTCGCGGCCAAGGGATTGGCAATAGCCTCGTTTACCCCTTTTGGGAAGGCGATAAAAGCGGGTAATGCGGGCATCAAACTTGTGAGGAAAACTCCAGTTGTGAAAACAACTAATCCAAAGAAAGTTGAAAAGGTTAGTGGTAAGGGTGCGGGAGAAGTTAGTAAGAGTACTAGTGGGAATAGGACGCATTTAAGTGATGTGAAAATTCCATCAGTAAGAAATAACGAGTTCAATAAATGGTTTGATAATCTAGCAGCAAAAAAAATGATGAAATGTGGAATAATCCTCAATTGAGAAGTGAAATAGAAGATAGGATTAGACGTCCAGGAGGATACCATGAGTGGCATCTTGTAGCAAGAACTCCTAAATTTAAGCAGTGGGAAATTAGTATGGATGACATTAAAGAAATGAGGTCTTTGACCAAAGATGTTGAATTTGTAAATCCACCTGGTCGTCATGGAAGCAGAGGTTCGACAAAAGCACATAATGAAATGTTAAAGATTATTGATTCTGCTTCTGACTATGAAAGTTTTGTTAAAGGGCTTAATGAGTGGGCTGGAAATAGAATGAAAAATGGCATTATGGATTTACCAGAAGGTTTGGGGAGGTAAAAAATGAAAAACGATGTTTCTTTATGGTTAGGATGCTTTAGTGATTTTGATGAACTCGAAACGTACACTGAAATAAAATATAATGAAGATGGAGATAGTATTCCCTCTATTTTTGAGATAGATTTTAAATTAGGTTATTATGATAGGGACTTAGTTGAAAAAGATTGGATTCCTGACGCTGAAGATGACATAGAAAAGCTATTAGTAGATTTTTCGTATGATAATCAATTAATACAACAGTACAATAACATTAAGTTAAAGTCTAAATACAATACTATCATTTTAATTTATAATTATGATTATAATAAAGAAGGTAAAATTGTTAACTTCGTAGATAAGAATACCTATAATTTGGACTTTATTAGTACGGCAGAATATGTAGATTAATACGAATAAAGTATGTTTGCAGTGGTAAGAAAGAGAATAGGCTGTTAAAAAAGTACATACTCTATGATGGTTGTACCATCATAGAGTACCGTGTGCAATTATAGAAGAAAACGAAGTACGAGCTTAGGCGAGATGACATTTTACTGGGTGATGAATATAAACACGTGGAATGTATATTAAATTAACGAACTCGTAAGTTTTAACATAGTAGTTGTCACACATATAAAAGGTGTCATACTGTTACTACAAAAATTAAAAATTTATGCTATTTGAATTTAAGGTGCCTGATTCTGACACAATTCCAAATTGTGTTAGTACAAGGTACCTTTTTTATGCTGGGCAAGAATCTGTGGAAAATCTTGGCGATCTAGTAGGGGCGAATACGCCTGAAGACGAGAGAATGAAAGCACTCTATGCCGCAATGGAAAAAGAACAACATGTAAGTCATGATGTGAATGACTACACAATCGATCCTCATACAGGCGAATACATCATGATGAACCAAGGACTCGTCCGAGTTTCAAAGGATTACGGACCAAAAGAATTGAGCCTCGTTGATAAAGCCGGGTTGGGAGTAGCTAACTTTTTAATCCTGGATGACTTAAATACAATCAAGAATCCCGATGGTTCCTTCGCGGCCAAGGGACTGGCACTGGCCTCGTTTACCCCTTTTGGGAAGGTGATAAAAGCGGGTAACGCGGGTATTAAACTTGTTAGGAAAACTCCAGTTGTGAAGTGGATAAGTCCTAAGAAAGTTGAAAATGTTTAGAATATAAAAACTATAAGGATGTAGAATATACTGGAACGACCAAGGTTAATGAAAAAAGGAAGAGCACCAATTTGGAAAGATGGAATAGTTATAGAGCTTCATCATTTAATCCAAAGAGAGCCAGGGTCAATGGTGGAAATTCCTGCGAGTATGCATGATGAATATCATAAAGTTTTGCATGGTTTGGTGGAGAATGGTTGGAGCTTTAGAAATGACCCTGTATTAAAAAAGCCATACGATAACTTTAGAGGTAAATATTGGAGATGGAGAGCTAAGCAAATCGAGAAAAGCGACTTGTAAAAGGAGGAACCATATATGGATAAAGAGGAATTAACAAATTTTATAAATGAACATAAGGAATCAGATGACTTTACTGGTGGAGTAGATGAAAGTCAAATCAATCTTGTCCAAAATGAGCTAAGGGTGGAGTTACCAGAAAGTTTTAAGTGGTTTTTAACTACCTATGGTTCTGGTGGATTATTTGGAGTTGATATTTCAGGAGTGACTAAGTCAAATAGAGCTGTTGTTGTTAACACAAAGAGATATAGAGATTTAGGATTGGAAAAGGATTTAGTAGTTATCGAAAATGCTGGAGAATATGTTTATTGCCTATATACAAGAAAAATGGAGAATAATGAGTGCCCAGTAATAGCTTGGAATAGACCTGGGGGACTTGATGACTACAACACAGCTAAGAACTTTTATGAGTTTTTATCACAAAGGTTGTTGGATGCACAAGAAGCATGGGAAGAAGATTTTTAAGATAGATAAATATAAAGACATTATAACTGAAACAAAGAAACTCAAAAACTTTTGATGGTTTTACTACAAGGATTTGTATAATGATATTTTGTTTATGAAAAATGTACGATAATTAGTCGAGATGACATTTTAAACATACGAAGTATTATTACTGGTAACAAGACAAAAACTTACGAATTTAATTAGGCTAGTTGGCATAAAAATAGAATTAGTAATGAATTACATTATATAGCTAACTACAAAGCACGCTGTATATAGACCTTAGAAGGAGACATGATTATGTTGGAAGTAACAGAATATAAAGAAATTAAGTTTGTGAATATTGAATATGATGTTAATACACCGATTAATATAGAATTCGGTACTTGGAATATATCAAAGGAACCAACGATATATTGGCGAACTGGGGATTTCAAGAAATCTTTAATTGAAATAGGAGTAGGGAAATATACAGGAAATATTCGTTCTATTACACTAACTTTGAGTGAAAACGTATACAAGATAGAGAATTTGAACTTGGATATGACAAATATAACTTTGATTAAAGGTATACCTAATTTCCAAGTTGAAGAATATGACAAAGAGATGTATATAGATGAAAATAGTAAATTGAATGTATATATAGGGATTGATAAGGTATTAATTTCATTTTCGGAAAATGATACTGTGTCAATTATACAAAATGATAATGTGGGATTTGCTTTAGACATAAATAAAATGGTTTGTGGCGTTATAGTCAGTGGTATGTTAGAACATGAAAAGAATATATTAGAAGAAGCATTGAAATATAAAAAATAATTGAACCTTGATTGGCTAAATGCCTTTCAAGGTTTTTTGTATAATGGTAATTTGTGTTTGTGGTGATAAGAATAAGCAATAAAATAAAGAATTAATGAAGGTATTTTCCTAGATTTATAGAAAGTGTGGGTATGGTTTAGTACAAAGGCAGTGTGGAAATTCAGCGATTACTTTTGGGGAAGCCGATTTGGACAAAGGCGACGCCTGAGCAGAAAGTTCTTCTAATTATAACGGAAAAAAGTTCGCTATATGTTGAGGGGATGGTTATAATGTAGACGCTTTCGCTGGGGGGCATCCACAGAGCACCAAAGCGCTTATAGCGGGGATTCTGACCTTATTCAAGCCGGCACTTTATCAATCCTTGCTTATGGCGGGAGGCCCCTAAAAAAGCGCCGCAGGGGATTCAAAAGGGTTCTTTAAACATACATCTTTTAGTGTTACGATATATTAAATATAAAACATTGAGGTGAGGGGGATTTCATGTTTCTAGACAAATTGAAGAACCAGTTAAATGAAGGTCAGCCCTTGTTTATAGGGGAGCAAACAGCTTTTCGTTCAGCGATTTTACTACCACTCGTTAAAGTGGAGGAAGAATGGCATATTCTTTTTGAAGTACGTTCATTCACCATGAGAAAACAGCCAGGTGATATTAGTTTTCCCGGCGGTCGAATCGACTCCACAGACCCATCCCCAATGGCAGCCGCTTTACGAGAAACGCATGAAGAATTAGGTGTCGACCCAGAAACAGTTACGATTGTAGGGACATTAAGCCCGTTCATTGCCTCGTCTTCATTTGTTATCTATCCCTTTGTAGCAATCATTGATTACAATCAAATTATCCATTCGTATAACAAAGATGAAGTTGAAGAAGTATTTACAATTCCTATTAAATGGCTATTGAACTATGAGCCTTATATGCATTTAATATCTGTGGATCCAGTGCCTTTGCCAAACTTCCCGTTTGAAAAAATAATGAATGGTACTCAGTATAAATGGAGAGCTCGTTCAGTGGAAGAATGGTTTTTCGATTATGAAAAGTATACAATTTGGGGTTTAACAGCTAGGATATTAAAACACTTTATAGAAATAATAAAATAAGCATATGCATTGAAAATCACAAAGAAAAACAAGACCTCTGATTTGAGATCTTGTCTTAGTTAATCGATAGATGAGCTATTCCTCATTGATCGTTTTATGAAATTTTTGCTAATGCCGTTTCTACAGCTTGTTTTAAATCAGACGGTTCTAATTCATACGTAAAACCTAATAATCTTTCACCATTGAAGAATAAAGTGGGTACAATTTTCACTTCACGTTCAATCGCTTCAGCCGTAATCGCCAAGCTTACATCGACGTTTTCAAGGCGTTCCTCTTCTTGCAAGTTGTATTTATCGACAAGCAATCGTTTTAATTCCTTATTTGATAGTTCGTGCCATTCTGGTTGTGTTTCAAGTAGTTTACCAATCACATCTAATGTTTCTGTTGGATTTGCATTGTCGAATGTCCAGTGAATCAATGCACCGTGGAGAAGTTCTTCGCGTGGTTTATCGTATAATTTCACAATCACTTCAATTTGACCATTTTCGATATATGTTGGTAATACTTCTTTTGCTAAATGATAAATTCTTTTAGTGCCTGGGCACGCCAAATTAATAAAAGCCTCTAGTTTCAAAGGTGCATCTGCACTGCCGAATTTCAAATGATCATTTTTAATCGTTGTCATATTCAATCTCCCTTTCAAACTTTCTGCTATAAATATATACTATATCTATAGGGATTGTAAACATTATGGTGTTGAATAGTTAGTTAAGCTGTTGAATCCAATTGATATGAAACACTAAAAATATACCTTAAGTGGACTTGTTATCGAGATGGCTTACTTGATTTGCTTTACCCGTATAGTTCCATTTCTACAAGAAAGACTTTTGATCCGCATGTCTTTCAAAATAGACTGCTTTCCTGTCTTTATCGTAAATATTGCTATAATAAGGGCGTGTGAAAAGCTAAACTGTAGTTTTGGTTTTAGATGCTTTTCTTTTTAAAGAGTATGATTTTACTAGCCAGGGAGTTGGAATTTGAGATGAATAAGAAAGATATTGCAGCGATTCGTAAACAATTTAAGTTGGACACTGATTTACTAAAAATTACTGATATTTATAAAATTTATATTAAGCAGGAGAGTACTGACATCTTTCATGAGGAGAGCCAGCCGTTCCCCTTGTTAGATCGGGAGGAACAAGAATTATTCCTCACCAACTTTAAAAAGGTTTTAGGTGGAAAATTGGATGTGAAACTGTTTGAAGTCAGTTTTACGCGTCCAGCAGAAGAGCAAACGGATCATACGCAGCAGCTTTTATATGAAGGTCTTCGTACAGACGACGTTGAAGAATGGAAAGCGGGTATGCATAGTATCACGCGGAAGATGGTTCAGGACGTCCAATATGAAAAGGACTTGGTCGTAACATTCATTCGCGGAAATTATTATAAACCGACGAAACGAAATTCAGATGAATCCGAAATAGACAATCGGGATGAGGTGTTTACGAATCCTTTCATCCTTTGTAGCATGAATCAGACCGAGCTGCCGAAACGTTCACTTGTGTTTGATTTTATCGAGAGGGAATTTAAATCGAGTACGATAGCCGATCCCATCATTAATCTTGCGTCTCCAATTGGTGGATTTTGGTTTCCTAGCTTTACGGATGGCGCGGCAGATGTCAATCGCATCCTTTACGCTGCAGGAAAATCGAATAAGCCAGACATTAATTTCATCGAGAATGTGCTGGACGGTGAAGATATCATGACTGCAGAGGATGACAAAGCCGTATTTGAAGAGATAGTAAAAGAAGTGATTGGTGATGTAGTGGATACGCGGACCCTCGCCAACGTATATGAAGAAATCAATCGCATGATGGATGAGGGAGACGAGGAAGAGGAAGACGAAAGCATCCCTACCTTGGATACGAAAGAGATGGAACGTGTGTTGAAGGCATGCGGCGTGAAGAACGTGAATACGGAAAGAGTGGAAATGGCTTTTCAAAAGGTGATTGATGACGAAACGTATGAAATGAAAGCAAGCCATGTCGTTCCAAGTTACACATCCAAGTCCATCAAAATCAGCACGAAAGTAGCGGATATCGCAATCAGCCCGCAAGACTTAAGATATGTCAGACAGGTCAATTACAATGGAAAACGCTGCCTTTTGATAGAAGTGGAAGAAGACACGATGATTGAAGGATTTAAACTGATTCAAGAAGAGCTGTTGGATTAAGCAAGAAATCTAAGGCGATCCTATGCATTAGATTCGCATAAATGTAGCTGATAGTAAGGACATAGCTGAAAGGGGGAGCAAAATTGGGATACGTTTTAGATCACGTTGGAATTGCTGTTCGAAGCATTGATGATGCTCTTCCCTTTTACATTAATGTATTAAAAGGATTAGTGGAAGACCGTTATACAAGCGATGCACCAGGTGTTGAAGTGCACGTTGCTGTAGTCAGAACGGAAGATAAAGTAATTGAATTACTGGCACCAACCAACAAGAACTCTCCAATGGCTCGGTTTATCAAGCAACGGGGAAAAGGCGTGCATCATATAGCATATCGAGTTGACGATTTGGACAAAGCAATACGCGAGGCAAGTGAAAATGGCGTTCGTTTTCTAGAGGACACACTGCGTACGAACGCACGTGGAAGAAGGCTCATTTATATTAATCCCGCCTCAACAGATGGCACTTTAATTGAACTATGTAGTTATTCAGAGAAAACTTAATTAGAATTAAATTAAAATGAAAGCATATCAATTTTATATAAAATTGATGTGCTTTTTTGGAAGAAGTATCTCTACTTCAAGCCAGGTTTCATTCCAATATTATAAAGTTGTAGTGTATTTGTGGTGAAGTTACGGGAAAGGTAGCTGAACGAATGAAACAGAGCATTAATAGGTACTCACATTGTTAGAGGGTCGTACTCAGGGAGTTTTGAGTACTTCTATTATGGAAACGACTGGAAATCTTGTCTTCAACAATGCCCGTTGCTATAATTAGATAGGTACTAACATGAAGGAGGGATTGTTAAATGATTTTAAAGAATGCAAAGCTCTATGGCCAAAAAGGTAGATGGGATATTGAAGTGGGAGACGGTATCATACAATCCATTAAACCAGCTACCGGTACAAGCGAGTCTAGTGATCTCAATAACATCAATCTAAATGGAAAAATAGTACTACCCCCTTACGTGGAGCCGCATATTCACTTGGACTACGTGCTTACTGCCGGAACCCCAAGGTGGAATCAATCGGGATCTGTATTCGAAGGGATCGAAATTTGGTCTGAAAGAAAGAAAATCGCCAATGAAACGAAAAACGATATTAAAGAACGTGCCTTGAAGGCGATAAAAATGCAGTTGAAACATGGTATACAGCATGTTCGGACACATGTGGATGTTAGTGATCCGACATTAAAAGGATTGGAAGCATTACTGGAAGTGAAAGAGGAAATTAAGCCGTGGTTGGACTTGCAACTCGTAGCATTTCCGCAAGAAGGCCTTTATACACAACCAAATGGGGAAGAACTGTTGGTTAAAGCACTTGAAATGGGGGCCGATGTCGTTGGTGGGATTCCCCACTATGAATTGACCCGTGAAGATGGGGTCCGTTCCGTGTTAAAGGTGCTTGAGCTAGCAAACAAATATGATAAATTGGTTGATATCCATTGCGATGAAATCGATGATGACCAATCAAGGTATTTGGAGGTACTCGCTGGGGAGTCGCTGAAATTAGGCATGGGTGACCGGGTGACAGCAAGCCACACGACCGCGATGGCTTCGTACAGTAATGCATACACGTACAAGCTATTCCAAACGCTGAAAAAAGCCGGCATTCATTTTGTTGCGTTGCCGAAAGCCAATTTACATTTACAAGGTAGATTTGACAGTCATCCAGTCCGTCGTGGCCTGACAAGGGTAAAAGAGATGGTAGATGAAGGGATCAATGTCAGCTTTGGACTCGATTCTATTATGGACCCTTGGTATCCGCTCGGCGATGGCAATTTGATGAATGTCGTCGATGTTGGTTTGCACGCCTGCCACATGACCGATCATAATTATATCGTAAAAGCCCTAGATTTAATCACAGTAAATGGAGCCAAAGCGCTCGGCATGAAGGACGAGTATGGCGTGAAAGAAGGAAACAAGGCGAATCTAATTGTGATTGACGCTGATTCCGAATATGAAGCGATTCGTACGCAAGCACCAGTGCTCTATTCGATGCGGAATGGGGAAATGATTGTCGAAACGAAACCCGCCGAGACAACAATGAACATATCCATTTTTTAAAATATTGTTTTGTATCTATATATGTTGAAATATAGAATCCTACCTAGAACGCTTGGTGATAGGGGACGCCTTCCGCAATAAGCCAGGCGAAAACTCACTGTCTGTCTTATTGCTTCGGCTACCTCGTTAGTCGCCTTCACCGAACTACATAATTATTATTTTAGGAGGGCGCCATATGGAAGTTTTCGCAGAATACTTAGCGGGTATTGATGACCCACAACATCAAGCCCGAACGAAAGAAGTTTTAGAATGGGTAACTGAAAAATATCCGAGTTTAATGCCGAAAATCGCGTGGAATCAGCCTATGTTTACCGATCACGACACATATATTATTGGTTTTAGCACAGCTAAAAAACATTTGGCTGTTGCCCCTGAAAATGCAGGGATTATTCATCTCACTGATGAAATTGTGCAGGCCGGCTATGGTCACACCCAGCAGTTGGTACGTATCCCATGGGATGGTCCGATTGATTTTTCATTACTTGAAAAAATGATCGACTTTAATATATTGGATAAGGCAGACTGTTCAACTTTTTGGCGTAAATAAAAAATAGATAACCTATTTAAATTACTACTATTTCTACTTTCACTAAAAGGTGTGTTAGTGAAGAACTGGCTGCCCTCATGGTAGCCTTTTCTTATTGAGTAATGAAATTAAATACTTCTCAGAAATTGACGTTTTGTCAGCCTTTTGTCTATGGCATATACAAGGTAGTTCGGCCTTAATCCCATGAAATTATTCGAGTTTGATGTTGTAATCTCCTACGATACCAATAGTTTAGAAATGAGGGTTAAAATGTTAAAAGGATGGACAACATTTGAAAAGACATGGCTAAGCTTCTTTATGGTAATTAACGTTTATCTGTTTTTTGCATTTGATGACACGATGTTGGGATTGGTATCTTCTACATTCGGAGTGTTGTGCGTTGTGCTTGCTGGAAAAGGGAAGATATCCACTTATTATGCAGGTATCATTCAAGCGGCCACATATGCTTATATCGCATGGACGTACGGACTGTTTGGGGAAGCGATGTTAAATGGATTATTCTACTTACCGATTCAATTCATAGGTATCTACTTATGGAGCAGAGCAAAAACAAAAGATAGTATTCGTGGAGAAGATGTTGTAGTTAAGAGGTTAAATAACAAGCAAATTCTTCAATTAACTATCATTTCAATTATCGCTTCAATTGGATACGCTTATTTGCTAGATTACATGGGTGGACAACAAGTCAGACTAGACTCTGTGGCTGTAGTGCTTTCAATCGTTGCACAATTTTTGATGATTAAGCGATATGTCGAACAGTGGATTCTGTGGATTACTGTTAACGTACTTACGATTACACTTTGGGTTATTGTGTTGCTACAACAAGGTGGAAATGATTGGGCTATGGTACTAATGTGGTCGGCATTTTTGTTCAATTCAGTAGTTTCCTATATCAATTGGAGTAAGATTTACACAGGCCAGAAGCGGGTGACAACTTATGCCTAAGACAGTAGGTTTTATAGGCGGGAAGTTTCTAATTCCACATCAAGGACACGTCTATGCCGTGATTACAGCGTCAACGAGGGTAGACGAGCTACATGTAATTGTCACATATGATACCGAATATGAACGAAACACACTATTTACGAATGCTGTCATTGAACATATCCCATACAACATCAGACTCAGATGGTGGAGGCAAATCACAAAAGACATGCCACATGTACACGTTCACGCCATTGAGCAGAAAGAAACTGGACAGTATGCTGACTGGGAAGATGGAGCGAAGAAAATAAAGTTCGCAATCACAAAGGAAATCACCCACGTATTCAGCTCTGAGCCCAAATATGATGTCTACTTTAAAGGGCTGTATCCTAAGGCCGAGCACATTGTCATCGATGCAGAACGTTTAACGTACAACATCTCGGCAACTAAGCTACGTACAGAAGGTGCCATGAAACATTGGAATATGATTCCTGATATCATCAAACCCCACTTTGTTAAGAAGGTAGTTGTCGTTGGCACAGAGTCAACAGGAAAGTCATCTCTCGTTCGCAATTTAGCTAAGTTATACAATACCAATTATGTAGAAGAGTACGGTAGGGTGTTTTATGAACAACTTGGGGATAGTGTTGTTGATGTGTCGCTTCCAACGGATTATGCAGAAATTGCAATGCAACATAAGCTTAATGAAAAGAAGCAAGCAGAGACAGCCAACAGGGTGCTGTTCATCGATACAGAAGCAAATGTGACTCAATACTACTCCGATCTATATGCGGGTCATTTCGACGGTATAGTGGACTCAATAGCCGCTAGACAGGATTATGATTTATGGCTATTTTTAGAACCAGATGTTGAATGGATAAATGATGGCACAAGAACATTTGGCGAACGCGAAGTTAGAATGAAGAATAATGAGTCGCTGAAGAAGATGTTAAATGAGCGTGGAGTTGAGTATATATCTGTTAGTGGAAGTTATTTAGATAGATTAGAGGAATCCATGAGACATATCAATGAGTTAATCGAATAAGTGATAGTAAATGGGATAATAGTGATGGAATTGCTGGCAAACGAGTAGGGGAAAACTCTAAAAAGAAGGAAGTGCTAAACGATGAATTTAGAAATGGTTATGCAGGAGCTTGAAGCCCTTGGTAAGGAACGAATGAAAAAAATGTACATATCGAATGGTGCGCAAGAGCCGCTTTTTGGCGCGGGTACAGGCGCTATGAAACCAATCGTAAAGAAAATAAAAATTAATCAAGCTTTAGCTGAAGAGCTTTATGCGACAAGGAACTATGATGCAATGTACTTTGCAGGCATTATTGCAGACCCAAAAGCCATGACTGAGTCGGATTATGATCGTTGGATGGATGGGGCGTATTTTTATATGCTGTCCGATTATGTAGTGGCTGTAACTTTGTCAGAGTCAGATATTGCACAAGAAGTTGCTGATAAATGGATTGCAAGCGGTGAAGAGTTGAGAATGTCAGCGGGCTATAGTTGTTACTGTTGGCTTTTAGGGAATCGAAAGGACGTTGAATTTTCAGCAGTCAAAATTTCCGATATGCTTGATATAGTGAAAAATACGATTCACGATGCGCCAGAACGAACGAAATCCGCTATGAATAATTTTGTATACACTGTAGGTGTTTCCTATTTGCCGCTCCATGAAAAGGCAGTTAAGATCGCAAATGAAATAGGTATCGTAGAAGTCAAACGAGACAACAAAAAAAGCAGTCTTCTCAATGCTTCCGAAAGTATTCAAAAAATAGTCGATAAAGAAAAGATTGGTTTTAAACGCAAGTATGTAAGATGTTAAAAGTAGCCTCGCATCGAGAAACGTTTTTCAATTATCCAGAGCTTTGATCCAACGTAAGCGTCAAATAACGGCCACGCGTATGGCAGGTGGCCGTTATTTGCCGCTTACGTCTATTCTATAGGGTGCATTTTATGATGTAGAGTTCTTCCTTTTTCAGTCTTGTATTCGAACTAGATGTGCTTTTTCCACGTCATAACTTAATCCCTTGGCACTTGGATCTTTGTCATATTCTAATATAGCCAATGTTTTTTCCGTTCCTTTTAGAGAATCCCAATCATCATCATTTACTATTAAAAATAGATCCGTATATACTCTTCCTTCCCCAATGACCAAATTACCTTCATAGTTAATGTTTATATTTACATCCTCTATTTCTAATTCGTGTGATTTTTCCTTAGTGAAAAGCAATGCCTCGCCTTTAGCTACTTTCGAAAGAGATGAAATTGTTTTCGTTTTAGCTTTTTCTTGATTTGTTATTTCTGATATTAATTTTTTCTCTACAAGTGATTGAGCGGTTTCTTCTGTCAGGATCATGATTTTCTTATCATCATTTGTTAATATTTTAATTTTGTGCAATTCTTCTTCTACTAACTTATCCTTCTTTTTCTCCACAGCATTTAGAATTTCCTCTTCTTCCCCATACAGGATTACTCCATTTGCTTTTGCAAACATATTGCATCCTGTTAATGCTGTTACCGCCATAAGTGTTGTGAAAATAACCAGTATTGTTTTTTCATTTTGTTTATCGCCATTTCTATTTTATAACCATCTGTACTATTGATTTTATTAGAGGAGGCGCGCAAGTTTCTAGCCATCGCTTTAGATGACGTTCACATTACAATATTGCAACCTTGCATGTTACTGGAAAAAACTTTCACTAATAAGTTAATTTGGGGAAATTCGTTTTGACTGTATTAAAGCAGGGAGGAAGAACTTTACAGTGGACGGTAGCGTCATTGTATTAAGTTAAGCAGGGGTGAGATTATGGGCTTTTGGTATTTCTTACTATTACTTGTAGGATTATTTCTAGTAGTTAAGGGGCTACTTGGGAATAAAAAATACAGCCTGGTTTTAGTAGGACTATTATGTATTTCGTTCTCATTATTTATGTTTTCTCCAGGAAGTGCTGAAATCATTTCAGAGTTATTCAATTTAAATTAGCATGTAGAATAGATATTAAATTGATCAATGATAGCTATTTTTCACTAACAGATAGTTTACTTGGATAAATTATCGGAAGATTCGCTAACGGGTGCATTACTGGAACAAAATTCATGAATTTCTTTTTGTGGAAAGACTAAAAGGGGATAGAGGTGACTTTGTGAACAAATTTTTAAAAGTAACCCTTATTGTTTTCGGAGTGATTCTATTAGGAATAGCAATACTTGTAATTTCTTTTCTTCAGAGTATGAAGCCAGATAAAGATAAAGAAGAAAAGGTGAAAATTCAAGCAGAGGAATATTTAGAAGATAAATTTAATAATAACTTCGAGATATATGACATTTTGTATGATAATATGGGTAACTTTAATTTTGAATACGGTGCCAAGGTGCGGGATAAGAGAAATAATGTAACATTTTTTGTTTACTATAGCGAAGCTAAGGAAGAAATAGTGGACACTTACGCCGCTGATAAATGGGCAGATGATTTAGAACATGAAATAGGTCCTTACATTAAAGAAAAATTCGGAGAAATCACTGATTTTCACGTCTATTATGATGACGAAGTAGGAGATGAATTGGGTATTGATTCTGCTAATCCGGGGAGTTATAAAGATTTTAACGTTGCACCTACGATTCGTATTAATATCCCCCGAAAAAAGAGTAACGAGGATGAAAAACTCTTTAATGAGTTCATATCTTTTCTGGAAAGCGAAGACAAACTGCAACAGGGTACTGTTATTATCGGTTACGTCGCTGAAAATGGTGTGATATTGGAAGATGATGAGTGGAGTAAAGAATTTCAATAACATAGATGAGTGGGATTACTCAACTTAGGGATGCGTTTCTACAATAAGTGGAGACGCTTTTTCACTAACAAGTAAGCAAATTCTTGTTGAATAATACAGAATTCAAATATAAAGGAGGTTAAATAATGGGACTTATATTGGAAAAGGCAACTGAAAACGATGCACAAGCTATTTTTGATATTCAGGTAAAAGCCTTTATGCCTTTGTTACATAAATATGAGGATTACGAAACAAACCCAGCGAATGAAACTATCGAAAGAGTACTATCGAGAATAAATCAATATAATAGTGGTTTCTATAAGATATTTGCAGACGATACCCTTGTGGGAGCTATCTGTGTTTTTTGGAGAGAAGACGTTCAATTTTGGATTAGTCCTATGTTTATTTTGCCTACTCATCAAGGAAAAGGGATAGCTCAAAAGGTTTTAAATTTAATTGAAGATATGTTCCCCCAAGCAACTACTTGGGAATTAGCTACAATACTAGAGGAAGAACAAAATTGTTATTTATACGAAAAAATGGGTTATAGCAAAACAGGAGTCAGCAAGAAATTAAACGATAACGCAACTCTTATATTTTATAAAAAGGACTGTTAAAACACAAAATACCTTGTTAAGCCAACGGGCAGGTCACATACGAAATATGGGGGTGTTTACATTGAAGAATGGACGTAATGGCGGAATTATTTACTGGAAGCTGAATTTTAGAAAAAAGTTCATGAGGACTTTATGGCTGGTACCATTCAGTGTCGTGGTAATTATAATACTGTTCACTTATTCGGAATTACCCGTTCTATATAAAATAATATCAACCTCTGTATTAATAGTTGCTTTGCTTTTTCAATTAGTCTATACGTATTCTAAGTGGAAGAGAGAAAAACAATTAGACAAATGAATCATTACATTTTTTAAGCTGATGGTAGCGTTTCTAATAAGTAGAAACCCACTTTTACTAACAGGCAGGTTTATTTGAAGAAAAACGATTGTAAGGAGGGGGAAAGTGAAGAAGAAACTTTGGATTTCTGTTCTAATCTTAGGAGTAGCTATAGCCGTTTTCTATTCTATTGTGAAATTTAATCCGCCTTTAGAAATTGGTACTATTGCTTCGTCTGGAGATCGTAAATCAGTCGTTGTTGGAATTGGTAATAAAGGTTTTCGTGAAATTAAAGTATTAGACACTTCAGTGAACAACAATGAAGCACCATTAAAAACAAAAGTACAGGTTACTAACGCTTTACAAGGTTTCATCATATCGGATGATTATAATAATGAGGAATCAAAAGAGTATGGATTCAAAAGTTTAGAGGATGTATCTATTAAAGTGGGCACATCTCCATCTTCAAACTTAAAAAAATTAGATGCTGGCACAGCTTCTAAAAAGGATGAGATTTATGGGATTAGTGTTATTCATCATGAAGCTATAAATAAGGTTCATTTGAGGTATAGATATCTTGGGATTTCATTTAATGAAACTGTGTTCATCAATTAACGATGCAGGCAAGTTGGGGAAGGATGTTTAATCTGTGTTCAACAATCGATCAGATTTTTAGATATTAGCTAGCTTAAATAGAGATTAGTAAAATAGTTTCACGGATTTATCCCATGACATTTGTGAAGTATTGTACTTAAAGTAACAGGTGCAATTGCTCAATAAGAGCAAACGCTTCTTATGTTCAAGCGTCAGTTGAATAAAGTTGTAATAATGACATCATTGTATACTTTTATTCATACTATACCTTGGGGTGAAAAAATGGCGAGAGTAAAATACCGCGATTCAGACATTGACTTAATAGCAAGGATGATGAGAGCAGAAGCCGAGGCTGAAGGTAATCAAGGAATGTTATATGTTGGAAATGTAATCGTTAATCGTCTTGTGGCAGAATGTCCAGACTTTATAGATTTAAGATCAATTGAAGACGTCATTTTTCAAATACAAGGAGGAAACTATTCTTTTGAAGCTGTTCAAAAAGGGAATTTGTTTTATGAACGAGCGAGACCTAATGAAAAGAGATTAGCAAAACAGACTTTGCTTTACTGGAGAGACCATCCAGCGAAATATGCCCTTTGGTATTTTAATCCGTCTGGTCCATGTCCTCCAACATGGTATGATCAACCTTTTACTGGTCAGTTTAAACAACATTGTTTTTATGAACCACTAGCTGGAACATGTGAAAGTGTTTATAACGGTTAGGTTGTTTAGGAGCGATTGCTAATTCCCGAGGGTTAAGCTTTTGGTGTTAGAAATACAACGTTTATAGTCATAGATACTTGTAACTAGCTAACAAAACACGTTCCATTCAGTTATTGAATGAGACGTGTTATTTTCATTGTCTTTTACGATAGAGGAAAGAAAGAGGGAATACGGGAGATATCAGAATCATGTTAGTTGCTTTCGCTGATAACGGTTTGAATTGTTGGATTATTTAAATAATAATGCATATGTTATCTTGCAAATAGTGGGATTTAGTTTAAGATAGAATTATCAAAGTATATTTATAAAATAAATAAAGGAGGGATAAATGTGATTGAAATTTCAAATGATATTGCAAAAATAGAAATGAAAAGCAAAATGAATCAGTTGTTTGAGAACCCAAAAGATGTTCATCTTCATGTTTTATATAAGTACAATGGAATTGAAAATTATATTATACAGGTTTTGAATTATGTACAAGATGGCATTGCAGCAGGAGATTACGTGATTCTCATTGAGAATTCTCGAATATACCCTATTATTCAAAAAGAACTGAGCACTCGTTTAACAAAAGATCAAATGAAGTTCATACACTATGTAAATAGCCTGGAATTCTATTGGTCTAGTGGCAGCTATCATCCTCCTTCAATCGCTGAGTACTTTAGTAATACAATCCAGCCCTATTTGGAAAATGAAATTTCTTTCCGCGCATGGGCACATGTCGAGTGGGCCACTATGGAAGAGCCACTACATCTTATAGAAGACTTAGAGAAAATAGTAGACGAAGCTGTTAACCTGCTGGCGTTTCCATTAATTTGTGCGTACGAATCAAATAAAATGCCTGACTACCTCAAAACAATTTTGATGGAAACACACCCTTACGTGCTACTAGAAGACGATTTTATTGTCTCGGACCAATATCAGTCAGAGGATGATGTGAAATAAAACACGCTTTGGAAATTTTCCTAAGCGTGTTTTATTTTACAGTAGAATAGGATTTTTAAAGTGCATTGGTGACGGCCTGCTTCTTCAATTGTAAAAATATTAAATTTTAAAATATATTTGAGGTGTCGAAAGTGTCTATTAAAATTATTATCCAATTTGGTTTGGCTTCAATACTATTAATGCTTTCTACTGGGGCTGCCTGGTATGAAGGCAGTACGATATTGGAGAAACCGTGGGAATGGGAACATACTGCAATCTTTTCTCAAATGGTAAATGGACAAGTAGAAAACCTAACTGAAGTTTTACCGATTGACCATTTTGTATATGCTGCAAAATTTGCACCTACTTTTCCTTTACTTATGTTACTAAGTGCAACGTACCTCATAATCCTTATAGGATATATACTACTCAAACGTAAGGGTAGGATATTTTCGTACTTCTTATCTGGTATTGGCGCTTTGTTTTTGGTATTAAGTGGTTTCGTATCAAAATCTCCTACTGCTGGGTTGAAAATTTTTTTCGTTGGTTTTCTACTAATAGGAATATTAGCGTTAGCTATGGTATTGCTTAGATTCCTTAATAATAAGACTAAACTTACTTCTTCTTGAAATAACATGAGCATTAATTTAAGAATCGACAGCCTTTACAGGGCGGCCGATTCTCATTGAGTATTGGAGTAAAAAATTCCCTCAAACGTAAATATATGCTAGTTTTATATAATGCATGATATAATTCGAAATAAGTAATGGAGAATGAGGGGAGTATTATGAATAATCAGACGCGCAAGGCGAATCAGGCTAAAATAAGCCAACGAAAACATATCCCATTCCGGATGAACTTCCTGTTCTTTTCGATTTTTATCCTATTTTCATTGCTCATTTTCCGCCTTGGTTATTTACAAATCGTCAAAGGTGAGGAATATTCACGTGAGTTGGAAAAAACAGAAGAAATACCTGTCAACACAAGCGTGCCAAGGGGAAGAATTTTTGACCGCATGGGGCATATTCTGGTTGATAACGATCCTAAAAATGCCATTACATATACGAAAATGACGTCTACGAGTTCAGCAGATATGCTAAAAGTCGCTGAGAAACTTGCGGTCTTGATTGACCAAGAGACGAAAAGGATTACTACTGGGGATAGGAGAGACTTCTGGATTTTAAAGAATTCTGAGGCAGCGTCGAAAAAGGTTTCTATAAAGGAATTAGAGAAACTTGAAAAGGAAAGTACGCTTTCAAGGATCGAATTGCAGCGTGAGATTAATAGGCTAACACGTGAACGTATTACGGAAGAGGAAATTGATTCATTCACGGAAGAGGAGCTAGAAGTACTTGCGATTTACAGAGAAATGATGTCGGGCTATGCGTACTCCCCACAAATAGTGAAAAGTGGAAATGTGACGGACGAGGAATTCGCAACTGTATCTGAACGTCTAGGAGAGTTGCCAGGCGTAGATACAACGACAGATTGGGAACGTATGAGGAGATCAGACAATACGATTCTAGGGACAACTACGAGTCCCATTGAAGGTATTCCTAAATCTCGAGAGAATTATTTATTGGCACGGGACTATTCAAGAAATGACCGTGTTGGAAAAAGTTATATTGAGCAGTATTATGAAGACTTGTTAAAGGGACAAAAAACAATTGTTAAGAATATTAAAGATCGTAGCGGGCGTATCGTCGAAACGAAAACAATCAGAGAAGGCGAACCAGGCAAGGATCTTATTCTGACGATTGATAGCGAACTGCAACAGACACTTGAAAAAATTGTTTCGGATAAATTGTTGGAATTGAAAAGAGGCCCAAATACCGGAGAATTGAACAGGGCTTTCCTAGTCATGATGAATCCGAATAATGGTGAAGTTCTTTCTCTTGTAGGTAAGCAGGTTGTTACGAATCCAGAAACAGGAAAGCTCGAAATATGGGACTACGCATTTGGGACGTTCACTGCACTTCACGAAGCGGGATCAACAGTTAAGATGGCAACGATTCTTACGGGGTATCAGGAAAATTTGGTACGTATCGGTGAAACGAAGATAGATGAACCAATTAATATCGGTGGTGGTATTACAAAAAGATCACTGTTTAATCAAAACGGTAGAGTTTATGTAAATGATATTGAAGCAATCGGCAGGTCTTCGAACGTTTATATGTTCCGTACTGCATTGTCCATGGTGAATTCCCGAAATAGTTCTAAGGACTCGGGAAGTAATAGAAGAAATGCATATGATACATTCCGACAATCTTTTGCGTCTTTCGGACTTGGAACAAAAACCGGCATTGACTTACCGGGCGAGTCAGGCGGCCTGATTGGTGATAGTAATGAATTAGGTATTTTAATGGATTTAACCATTGGACAGTTCGACACTTATACAACACTTCAACTGGCTCAATTCGTCTCAACAATTGCAAATGGCGGTTATCGTATTGCTCCGAAAGTGTTAAAAGAAATGCGCGAACCATCTGAGGATGGTGAAATTCTAGGTCCGCTCATTCAAGAAACAGAGGTTAATATCTTAAATAAGATTCAGAATACGGATGCAGAAATTGATCAAATGAAGCGTGGTATGCATTACGTGTATTATGCACCTAAAGGGACGGCTTCTAAAATATTTGAAGGAAAAGCCTATGATGGAGCTGGGAAGACGGGGACGGCGCAGGCATTTAGCTCTGGAAAGGCGACAATCAACTTATCGCATGTCGGTTTTGCACCTTACGAAAATCCGGAAATTGCTTATGCAGTCCTTATCCCGAACATTACTACAAGGCCAGGAGATCACACGAGTGGCGCTCAAAATAAGATTGTCCAGCAAGCTGTAGACGAATATTTTAAACTGAAAGCAAAAAGGGCTAAAGAAGAAAATTCTACAACAGCCGAGCAACCAATAATAAAGGCTCCTAAAATAGAATCTGAAAAATAATAGTAGGGAAACCTGAATAATGGTTTCCCTACTATTTCAATAGATAAATAAGCGTAAAAAAAGTGGTCGCTATTTTACGCTTACTCTGCAGTAATTAAAGGTAGATATTCATAAGGGGGAATTTTTTATGGAGATAAAATTACTGACTTTACAAACAAATAAAATAGAAATGATGAAAGAATTTTATACGCAACATTTGGGTTTTTCAATTTGTGGGGAGAATCCAAATGGATTTCAAATTCAAGTAGGAACAAGTATTTTAGAATTTACTAATGAAAAAGTAGCAGGCGACCCCTATTATCATTTTGCATTTAATATACCCGCCAATCAATTTCAGGAAGCAAAGGAATGGTTGAAAGGAAAAACTACGCTTTTATTAGAAGAGGGAGAAGACGAGATAGATTTTGTATTTTGGTCTGCATCCGCTTGCTATTTTGAAGATCCAGCAGGAAATATAGTTGAACTTATTGCTCGGCATACTGTGAATCCAAATAGCGAAACGCCATTTTCAGTAAATAATATTTTGAATATCAGTGAAATTGGTTTAATTGTAAAAGATGCACCAAAGGTTGGAGAGGAATTGAAAAAAGTTAATATTTTTGAAAGAGATAGTGACCCTATTACAAATAATCTTTTAAATTTCATGCAAGAATATAATAATGGTGTTTTTCTTCTTCTAACTAGTATAGGTAGAAGATGGCTGTTCTCGGAAAAGAAATCAGTGATTTTCCCAATGACAATAACACTTGATAAACCATTAGTAATGGGTGTAGATGAAGAACATGAATTTTTCATTAGAAAAAATCATCATGAAGTCAATGTTTAACGAATTGTATTGCTCATTGGTAGGATTGTTTTAAGAAAATCTGTAACTGTCAGCAATGTCAGAATGGGGATTTGTATGGAGGGTATTATACATGGATGTATATATTGAAAAATTAAAAGTTACAGATGCCGAAGGTTTATATAAGTTTGAACTTGAAAATAGAACATTTTTCGAAGAAATGGTACCTTCTCGTGGAGATGACTACTATAACATTGAGATTTTTAAAAAAAGACACGAAGCTTTACTTGAAGAACAAGTTCAAGGAGGTTCGTATTTCTATTTAATTAAAGATAACGATAACGATAGTTCTATACTAGGAAGAATAAATTTAGTAGATATTGATAAATCTCAAAAAATCGGTCATCTCGGTTATAGGGTGGGGCAAGCGCATACTGGAAAAAGTATTGCCACTAGAGCATTGAAGTTATTATTAGAAATAGTAGATGACAAAGAAATAAAGCGAGTTAAAGCGAAAACAACAACTAACAATATAGCGTCTCAAAAAGTTCTAAACACCAATGGGTTCGAGAGGATCGCTACTGAGGGTGAAGAATTCGAAATGAATGGACAGAAGATAAACTTTGTTCATTATACTTGGACGATTGGAGTTTCGCCTCATTTGAACTAACTGTTGCGATTGCTCAATAATAAAAGCGGACCTTCTCTCATTGAATTCGAGAGCAAGCTCGGCTATTATCTATTTCATGAAATCCTACTCATGGCTAGTAAGCGTCAGCGTAGGCACATTTCAGCCAATTCGCTCAACTTACCTTCGCAGGAAATGATGAAATATGTCGCTTTTTCTGTATTTAATTTCTTTTAGGAAAACTTCTCCCTTTTTTATCTGTCGAAACTAGTCTATAATTAGGAAGGAATAGTATGTTTAATCATCGATGCATAATTAATATAGAGTGTGATACAGATTAATAGATACAAAAAAGGTGTGTGACGGGATTGTCCACGCTCTTTTTTGCAAATTCAAAATAAGGATGGATAAAATGAGTAGCCAAGAAACGAAAACAGACGTTATCTTAATTGGTGCTGGCATTATGAGTGCGACGTTAGGATCACTCTTGAAAGAGTTGGTACCGGACTGGAAAATCACCGTCTTTGAGAAACTTTCAAACGCCGGGGAGGAAAGCTCGAACGAATGGAATAATGCGGGGACGGGCCATGCTGCACTGTGCGAGCTGAACTACACAAGCGAAAAGCCCGACGGATCTATTGATATTAGTAAAGCGATAAAAATTAATGAAGAGTTTCAAATCTCCAAACAATTTTGGTCGTATTTGGTTGAGAAAAAACGAATCAGTAATCCAGAGGACTTTATCATGCCGTTGCCTCATATGAGTTTCGTACACGGTGAGAAAAATGTAAAGTTTCTAAAGAAACGTTTTGAAGCGATGTCAAACAATCCATTATTTCAAGAGATGGAATTTTCGGATGATCCTAAGAAACTAATGGAATGGCTTCCGCTTATTATGAAAGACCGGACAACCAATGAGCCGATTGCGGTTTCGAAAATTGACGCTGGAACGGATGTCAATTTTGGTGCGTTAACCAATAGCATGTTTGACCACTTAACGAGTCAAAACGTCGACATGCGCTACAGACAAAGCGTAGAGGATCTTAATCAGTTGAGCGATGGTTCATGGGAATTGAAAGTACGAAACGTTGATAATGGAAAAGTGGAACGCCATACTGCCAAATTCGTCTTTATTGGCGGCGGCGGAGGCAGCCTGCATTTACTACAAAAATCCGGAATTCCTGAAGGAAAAGGGATTGGGGGCTTCCCAGTAAGCGGCATGTTTATGGTTTGTAAAAATCCAGAAGTTTTGGCACAGCATCATGCGAAAGTATACGGGAAAGCTCCGGCGGGTGCACCACCAATGTCTGTTCCGCATCTTGACACACGATTCATCGACGATAAAAAATCGTTGCTGTTTGGACCGTTCGCGGGCTTCTCTCCGAAGTTTTTAAAAACCGGATCCATGATGGATTTATTAACTTCCGTAAAACCGAATAATGTCCTAACGATGTTATCGGCTGGCGTAAAAGAGATGTCTTTGACGAAATACTTGATTGAGCAAGTGATGTTATCGAAAGAAAAGCGCATGGAAGCTTTGCGAGAGTTTGTCCCGAACGCAAAAAGTGAGGATTGGGATTTAGTAGTAGCTGGCCAACGTGTACAAGTGATAAAGGATACGGAAAAGGGCGGCAAAGGTACGCTTCAATTTGGTACGGAACTGGTGAGTGCGGCAGATGGATCGATTGCTGCATTGCTCGGCGCTTCCCCGGGTGCGTCAACCGCCGTTCAGGTCATGCTTGACATCCTGGAGAAATGTTTCCCTGAACATATTGAAGAATGGCAACCGAAGATCAAGGAAATGATTCCTTCTTATGGCATGTCCCTAATGGAAAATCCAGAGCTTCTGCGCGAAATTCATGCTTCAACAGCGGAGTCGCTTGGTCTAAGTGAAAACGAGCCCGTTTATAGTTAAAATTGGTACCTCAGTTTAAAAAGACGCATTTCCGTATATACAACGGAAATGCGTCTTTTTTAGTTATTCAATATGAAAATTGTTGAACCAAATAAACAGTGCCTGTCACACATATGGTGAACAGGCACTGTTTTTATCGTTTTCTTTTGTTTTTCTTACCATCTAAATTTAGAAATTCGCTCTCGCTTGCAAACTCTACATCGTTTTTCGGCTTGGTATCGTATTTAGCGGCATTTCGTTGTTTCCCTTTATCCTTATTCTTGTTTTTGTTTTCCTCTGACATAACATGAACCTCCTTTTGCAGAAAGATTTCATCCTTTCTATTGTGTCCAAGGAGAAGCAATTTATGTCTGGGTGATGAAAATGAGTGCGCTCTTAGTCTTGCAAATAAATGCATTGTTCCTATTTAAAAACAGAAACTTTTTTCAGCAAAACACATACTGGAATGGCTACAATAATCCCTACAATATTTTGAACCAGGTTTCCGGGAATTGAAGCAAGTGGTATCACCCAGTTGCCGAAAAGAATCCGTTCACAAACGTAATAAACGCCCAACATAAAGGGAATTGAAGCGATTGTGGCTAGTAGATTGAAAGGAATACTTTTTCCTCTGCGGCTCAACGACCAAGCAATTGTCCCAACAATATATCCTTGCAACCCACGAGCCACAATGGTAAATGGTGCCCACAATGTCCAACCAGACACTAAGTCAAATAACCCCATACCGATAGCGCCAGCGAGTGCCGCTTTTTTAGGGCCAAAAAGAATTGCTACAATAAAGAGCATGGCTGTTCCAAGATGAACCAACCCGCCATTTGCCGCGATAGGTAGTCTGATATTTAAAGTAAGGGTTGCAACGAATACAAGTGCAATTAACATTGCTGTTATTACCATATCAAAAGTGCGTGATTTTGAATAACTTGTTGTAGTCGTTAGTGATGTTCTCATAGTCATAAAGCATCCCTTTCTTAGTGAAATCATTTTTGTATTCATAACTTTAGCAAATATCTGGACTATTGAAAAGTATCAATTTAGTGTAAAGCGTAGGGGTCAGTTTTTTAGATAGATCGAAAAATATGATTTTTGAATTAGATTGAGATGCTGTTTAATTTTAAATGCTATAGTTCGAAACGCTTTGGGAATTTGTGTAATCTTAGTGATTTCGTCCAATTCTATCTGTTTTTCTACTATAATAGTCATAGGTCTCATGCATGCGCGGGGACAGAAAAGAAAAGGAGACTGATTAAAATTCGAATTAATTGGAAGAAACTACTTTTTCTTATTGCAACTGTCTTCTTGCTGTTCCAACTCATTGGTAGCTTTTTTTTCTATGAGTTAGCAGTCAAGCGAGGACCGAAAGAGTTTTTGCAGAAGAATTCAGATTTAGAAGTGTCGGATCAGACAATGGACCTTTTTTTGAATGGCGATTGGATAGACTGGACGGCTGCTCAAAAATTTGAACGCCTTACGTTACCATCACGCGACGGACTAGAACTGTCAGGCTACTATTTGCCCGCATCCCAGCCAACAGATAAATTGGTTATTTTAACACATGGCTATTTAGGTAACGCGAAGCAAATGGGGCTATTTGGGCAGTATTATCATAAAGATTTGGGCTACAATCTTTTTATGCCTGATGCACGAGGGCATGGAAGAAGCGAGGGTGATTACTACGGATTCGGCTGGCCGGATCGGCTCGATTTAATCGATTGGACAGAAACATTGGTGGAAAAGCTTGGATCTGGCACTGAAGTGGCCTACCATGGTCTATCGATGGGCGCAGCAACGGTCTTGATGGCTAGTGGAGAAGAAGGGCTTCCCCGACAAGTCAAGGCCATTATAGCGGACAGTCCATATGCATCTGTCTATCAATTATTCGCGTACCAAATGAACCGAATGTTTCACCTGCCGGCTCTCCCATTGTTAGACAGCACCAGTGCTTTAACAAAAATCAGGGCTGGTTATTCATTCAGGGAGGCAAGTGCGTTGAAAGAAGTGGAGAAAACGGATGTCCCAATTCTGTATATCCACGGGAAAGGTGATACGTTCGTTCCTACAGAAATGACAGAGGATTTGTATCAGAATACGTCAAGTGATGCAGAACTTTTTCTTGTCCCAGAAGCGAACCACGGTGAATCCTTTGCGCTCGACGAAGACAACTACAAAGAGAAAGTAGATCAGTTTTTGGAGCGTACGATTCACTAGTTTCTTGAACAAACGATAAAACAGGCATTAGGAAAATTTCCTAATGCCTGTTTTTGTGGTTACGTATTTTCTTTAAGCTTTACAGATTTTCATATGAAGCCATCTTATCCATATTACTCGCAACCAAAGCAATAAGTGTGCTGGCTTCTTCTTTTGTAAAGACAAAACTGCTTTCTTCTTTGTGAAGCTCGTTTCCTTCTGACCAGAAGCGCTTGACCCTTCGGAGAACGCCATTGCCAGTAGCATTAACTACGCCGAATTGATGCGTTACTTCTATTTCATCTTCAATTTGGAAAGCGGTGACTTCAGGTGTTTCCCATTCGACGCTCAGTTCCTCAAACTCTGTATCAGTAATTTCACCCACGTAGTATTCTCCGCCATCTACTGCGTCTAAAACAAACTCTTCGTCGAGATCATCTAGATCATCATCGGTCATGAAATCATGGAAGATATCATGAACAGCGTCAATTATATCCTCAATGTCAGTAAGAATAATTCTCGTTGGCTGCTCGAATTCAAAGTCAAAAGTTTCCACGTAAAACTCTGCATTATGTGGGTCAAAATGAAGGGTACAGAAGTATTCATTTTCGCCGTCCTCCGTTTCGACAAAAAATTCGATACGTGGATGTTTGGCGCTTTGGTCAATCGCCATATGACCGACTTGATCATATTTTTCGCAAATTGAATTTAAGTGATCATGAAGCTCACTGGTTACTCTGTTAAACCATTCCATCGACATGCTTAAGTCGCCCCTTTACTTTTTTCTTCATTCAATCGTATCTTTTCCTAATTCGTGTATTTTATCAAAAAAAGTTTTGGCCATCGTAGAAGTTATTTTTCATGAGTAGTTTTCGCTGCAAAGGGAAAGGTATTATATATGTTAACAAGCAAGGGAATAGGACACAGTATTATGAAATTGCCTCGATTTGATGGATACTGATATAAAGATAGACTTAAAAAAAGGAGCAATTATACATGAGTATAGAAACAGGATGGAACTTAGATAACAGTTATGCCCGTTTGCCGAATGCGTTGTTCACTAGCATCAATCCAACTCCAGTACGCGCACCGAAGATGATCAAACTTAATGATTCATTAGCACAAGCAATGGGTTTAAACGTTCAGGCGTTGAAAAGCGAAGAGGGTGTAGCGGTGCTTGCTGGAAATGAGATTCCCGAAGGTGCATCTCCTCTTGCTCAAGCGTATGCGGGGCATCAATTTGGACATTTTAACATGTTGGGGGACGGTCGGGCTATACTGTTGGGCGAGCAAATTCTTTCTCAAGGTGAAAGGGTTGATGTTCAGCTTAAGGGCTCAGGTAGAACGCCGTACTCACGTGGAGGCGATGGACGGGCAGGAGTTGGACCGATGCTGCGCGAATACATCATTAGCGAAGCCATGTATGCGCTGGGTATTCCTACGACTCGTAGTCTGGCGGTGGTGACGTCTGCTGAATCAATCATCCGTGAAACCGAGCTGCCTGGTGCAGTTCTGACCCGAGTGGCCGCCAGTCACCTGCGTGTCGGTACCTTCCAATACGTTGCAAAATGGGGAACGATTGATGAATTACGGATTCTGGCTGACTATACACTCAAGCGTCATTACGCGGACATTGAAGCGGATGAGGACCGATACCTTTCATTGTTTCAGGAAGTCATGAAGCGGCAAGCAGAGCTCATTGCTAAATGGCAACTGGTCGGCTTTATCCACGGGGTAATGAACACGGATAATATGACCATTAGCGGAGAAACCATCGATTATGGGCCTTGCGCTTTCATGGATATCTATGACCCCGCTACGGTGTTCAGTTCCATTGATAGGCAAGGTCGCTATGCTTACAGTAATCAGCCATTAATTGCTGGATGGAATCTTGCACGATTTGCTGAAACCCTCTTGCCACTATTGCATGACAACCAGGAGAGGGCTGTTGAACTTGCCCAAGATGAGATTTCAAGTTTTACTGAGTTGTATCACGCTCATTGGCTCGCAGGTATGAGAGCGAAACTGGGGCTATTTGACGAAGAAACGCAGGATGAAGAACTGATTAATGACTTACTCAGTATGATGGAAAAGCATCAGGCGGATTATACGAATACCTTCCGCGCATTTACTTTAGATAAGCCGGAAGATACAGTCCTGTTTGGAACCCCGGACTTTGCTCAATGGTTTGAGCGCTGGCAGGCGAGGATAAGCGGACAGCAACAATCGAAAGTCGATTCGAAACAGCTGATGAAGAACAGTAATCCTGCATTAATTCCACGGAACCACCGAGTCGAAGCAGCACTGAAGGCCGCAGTGGAACAAGAAGACTATAGCGTGATGGAAAAGCTTTTGAATGTGCTTTCAAACCCTTACGAGTACTCCGATGAACAAGCTGAATTCTCTACATTGCCGGATACGACGGCACCTTATCAAACCTATTGCGGTACTTGATAGAAAAGCGTTGGAGGAATGTAATTTTCAGTGCTTTGCTCAATGCCCCGAAAGGAAATAAAAAACAAGCAATGCCAAAGAAAAATGGCATTGCTTGTTTTTGAGATAAGGTTATTTTGTAAAGTTATCGAAATAACCTTGGATGAAGACAATCGGTGTCCCTTTATCGCCGCTGCCTGATGTTAAATCAGACAGAGAGCCGATAAGGTCAGTCAGTCTTCTAGGCGTTGTGCCTTGTGATTCCATCGACCCCACAAGATCCTCGTCTTTGTTATCGATGAAGTCAGAGATTGCTTGTTTAAGGTCATCTCCTCTTAAGTGGGCAAAGTTATTATCTGCAAGGTATTTTAATTTTATTTCATTTGGCGTGCCCTTCAGGCCTGCTGTGTAAGCGGGTGATACAACTGGATCTGCAAGTTCCCATATCATACCGATTGGGTCTTTGAATGCGCCATCGCCGTAAACCATGACTTCTACATTTTTACCAGTCTTTTCTTTGAGTGTTTTCTGTATGTTATCAACGACAGGCTGGCAATTACGTGGGAATAGTTTTACGCCGTCTTCAGTAGATTTATTGGACCCTAACAGGCCATATTTTTCATTATATCCACTGCCGTCGATGGACTCGGATAATATGTTATCCAGGCTATAAATTTTTTCTACACCATTGGCTTGTAGTATCTTTTTCGTTCTGAATCTCGTGTGGATATCACACGTAAGAACACTTTTTGTATACGACAGAATGGTTTTAGGGTTATTTGAGAATATAACTTCACATTCCACGCCGTATTCGGCAATTAACGATTTATAGTAATCAATATAATCGACACCCGTAAAAGCATGGTTAATATATCCGAAATGATCGCGGAATTGTTTTTCTGTTAAGACATCTGTCCAAGGATTAACTCCTTTTTCATCTAATAAGTCTATGTCTACTAAGTGATTACCAACTTCATCAGATGGATAGCTGAGCATTAAAACAATTTTTTTAGCGCCTTTTGCAATACCGCTAAGACAGACTGCAAAACGATTTCGGCTTAAGATAGGAAACACTACACCAATTGTATCATCACCAAATTTCGAGCTAATATCTTTAGCGATGTGATCGATCGTCGCGTAATTCCCTTGAGCACGTGCAACGATAGACTCTGTTATCGTGACGATGTCTTTATCATTTATGGCAAAGCCTTCAACTTCTGAAGCTTTTAGCACGCTATCTACAACGATTTCTTCTATATTGTCCCCTCGATTAACAATCGGGCAACGAAGACCTCTAACAACTGTTCCCACTACTCTTCCCAATAGTATCGCTCCTCGTGTCGCTTTAGTGTATTTTGAAATTCTTATCTACTTGTACTATACAACGTTTTAATGGTATAAGTAAAATGAATATATGTAATGATAGGTATAAGAGGTGCTTATATGGTTAGTAAGTTGGATTTATATAAAGTATTTTGTATGGTCGGCAAAAGTGAAAGTTTTTCTAAAGCAGCAAAAGGTCTATATATGACGCAGCCCGCTGTCAGTCAAGCGATCATGCAGTTGGAGAGAGAATTGGACACGCGCCTTTTCAATAGATCGCCTAAAGGGGTCTCTTTAACAGATGAGGGTAGCCTTCTTTTTGAATATGTAAATTCGGCGATTCATTTAATTGAAACTGGCGAAGAAAAAATGTTGGAATTTAAAAACCTAACGACGGGGGAATTAAAGATTGGTGTTGGTGATACGATTTCAAGGTATTTTTTACTACCTTATTTAGAGTATTTCCATAAAAGGTATTCAAATATCAAGTTAAAAATTGTAAATGGCACAACATTTGAACTTTGTTCGATCTTGAAATCAGGTGGGGTAGATATTGCGATTTGTAACCTACCCATTATAGACCCTTCGCTAGAACTAAGACCCTGGTTTGAAATTCAAGATACGTTTGTTTACGGGGAGAGGTTCCAGAAAATATTATCCAATCCTGTAAGCCTGGAAGAAGTGGCAAAACTGCCATTAATATTACTTGAACGAAAATCAAATTCCCGGAAGTATGTTGAGGATTATATGATATCGAAAGGGATAAAGGTGTCCCCGGAAATTGAGTTAGGCTCTCATGATTTGTTATTGGAGTTTGCTAAAATAAATCTAGGGATCGCTTGTGTGACCAAAGAGTTTTCCGAAGAGTATTTAGCGAAAGGTTTGGTACATGAAGTACAACTCATTCAAAAAATACCTAAGAGAAGTATCGGTGTATGCTATTTGAAAAGTGTGCCGCTATCATCAGCCTCAACAAAGTTTGTTGAGATATTGGAAAAGAAACAGGTGTAACCTGGTTTACTCAATTATTCTTTCAAGGCTCAAGTCAGAGCCTCTAAACCACTACGAAAAAGACTAAGCAATGAGCCTAGTCCTCCCGCCACACTCATTGAATCTAGCTTAGTTGAGGAGTACAGTTACCAAAATGCCCAGCATTATGCCAACGATGATAGTGCCTGCAAAAATCAGCCCCCGTTTCAAAGCTTCATCCTCTCTTTTACCTAATAGTTAAGTTTATTAGGCAAGCTCTGAATTTATGATTAAGCCAAGAACACCCGTGACTTCAGTCATGGGAGGTTCATACTTTAACTTGTTGATGTTTATGGCTGACAAAGATTTCTGCGCCTTTTCGTGGACGAACAGATTTATACCAGTGCCTGAATAGGATGAAAATGAGTAGCAGATCGACCGCGTCCCCACCGTAATACATCAGTAGGGCTCCATTCCTAGCTTGTTCTCCTGGAACGCCTTCCGGTGGGTAGGCGTAGATGAATTTGGACAGGATGCCATGACCAGCGAGGGCTAGGACAAAGACGACTGTTCTATATCGGAAACTTGAACGGTGAGAAACTGGATCTATGTATAATAAAGAAACTGTAAATAAATATCCGGCAATGAATACGTGAATGTGCACAACGACGTGGAGAAAAAGGTTTGCATGCATAACAGTGTATAAATTGGTTGTATAAAGGAGCCATAACCCACCAATATTCAAGATGGAGGCGGTGATGGGGTGGGTGAAGAAACGGATCGGATGACGTTGTAACAGCCGGTTCAGTTTTCTTGCGGAATGGACATTGAGTGTGCGCAGCAGCAATGTCATGGGTGCAGCGAGTGCGATGAGCAGCGGAGCGAGCATGCCGAGAAGCAAGTGACCCACCATATGTGTCGTGAAATCGGAGTGGGATTGACGAGAGAGTGGACCGACCACTGCGGCTGCAGCGAATAGTACACCTATAACAAAAGAAATCGTGCGTAACCAAGGCCATTTACGAAGGCGTATCCGTCGGTTGGTTGCCAAAACAGCCCCTATGTAAAATCCAATCGCAAGCAATGCCAGAATTCCAAAAAACAAATCGGTAAAGAGAAAGAAAGCGTGATTGCTCGGTTCATGATGCATGGGAAATCACTCCTATTGCTTTACGCTGATCGCGTTTAGCTTGGATGATTAGGACGATGCCGATGATAATCATAATAGCTGCGGAAATATTCCATACAAGGTCATACGGTAAAATAGTTACATTGTATCGGATTTGGTGGATGCGCATGATCTTATGCTGGATTGTTCCATCATATAGTTGGAAAGCCCCCGCGCCAAGAAGTTTTCCTCCCCACCACATCTTATGCCACAGTGCATGACGCCTTCTTAAATCGGCAACCAGGAATAGCCCCCCAACGGTCGCGAACCAGCTAAATGCATGAAATAGCCCATCTGAAACAAGACCGACCGCGACAGTCGATTTGTCGTAAAATTTATGCCAATGGAGCAGTTGGTGGAACAAGGTTTCGTCAAGAAAAGCAACAAATCCTAATCCAAACAAGATACCCGACCAGAGATTTCGTCGTGCAAACGTTTCTCTGTTCGTCAAATACTCTTGATTGTTCTGTGTATTTTTCATAATCTCTACCTCCATCTGTACAAGTCCGTGTTCCCCCAAGTATGACCGCAAAGGGACAATGGTAAACGGGGAAGATGGTTACGGTTCAGAGTGTGGATTGTAGACCGCTTGGCGCTTTGGGGATGCCTCTCGCCCTGAGCCTGGATTAGCGCTTCGCATCCAGTCTCAGGGCTTCGGCTACCCCTTGTCGCGCTTGCGCTAGAGTGTTCCATTATTGAAAGTGATTTTAAGATGTATGCAATGAGATTATGATGCGATTACTATTTGATACTAATTTCATTGAAGAAAGACACACTACGAGCTACAGGCCTTCTCCCCGACAACGAAATGTGCTTTCTTACCTAGACCTTCCAGCGAAGGCGCGACTTCGTGGTAGCCGAAGCGGGAATAGCGGGAATTCTAATTCATTCCACGTATTGCGACTGTTGATAAGTGCATTCACTCGCTTTATATCGCTACAAGTTGCAGGTTTTATCCACAATAATGAAATGCACTTTCAACCATCCACAATGTGCATAAGTGATATTCACAGGATGTCTGATTCTGCCCATGCAATTGTTTAAATGGATATGTGCTAGGGAATAGATACTAGATAACGGGACAAAGAAAGTGTTAGTAACTTGGTGTTATTCCTGCCTTCTGATGAGTGTACGTTTATCACAGGTATGGGAAGTCTGATAAAGAAATTGAACGACTAATGAGCCAAATTTGAGAGGGGAATTCATAATGAGTAATCGATTCGATGGTAAAGTAATTTTAATTACAGGTGCAGGTTCAGGTTTAGGTCGTGAATCTGCCTTACAAGTGGTAAAAGAGGGAGCTAATGTTTCTTTAGTTGACTTAAATAGCGAAGGGTTAGAGGAAACAAAAAAACTAGCGCTAGAAGTATCTTCAAAAGCAGAAGTGCTTTTAATCACAGCAAACGTCGCAGATGAAGATTCCGTTAAGAATTATGTAGATGAAACAGTTAAGAAGTTTGGTCGAATTGATGGTTTCTTCAATAATGCAGGGATTGAAGGCAAACAAAACCTGACAGAAGATTACGGTAGCGATGAGTTCCAGAAAGTTATTAGTGTTAACTTAAATGGTGTATTTTTCGGGATGAAATATGTACTAGCCGTTATGAAAAAACAAGGATCTGGATCGATTGTAAACACAGCTTCTGTTGGTGGGATCCGTGGTGTGGGTAATCAATCGGGATACTCAGCAAGTAAGCACGGCGTTGTAGGATTAACAAGAAACTCTGGTATTGAATACGGACAGTTCGGAATTAGCATAAATGCGATTGCACCTGGTGCGATTATGACGCCAATGGTTGAAGCGTCATTGAAACAACTAGGCGGCGACAATTGGGAAGAAGCAGGTAAAGAGTTTGTTAGTGTAAACCCTATGAAACGTTTCGGGAAACCTGCAGAAGTAGGGTATTTAGTTGCCTTCTTACTTTCAGATCAAGCTGAATTCATTAACGCAACTGTAATTTCTATCGACGGTGGGCAGTCGTATAAATATTAATTGAATTCAAAGAGAGTGCCTTGTTATGTTTGAAAGGCTATGAATTCAGTTGCAATACATCCGAATCAATAATGAAGTAAGGGGGATATCCGATCATGGGATATCCCTTTTTGTTATATGAAATCAGTCATTCAAAACAACGACTGCCAAAAGGGACGCTGTTTTGAATGCCACAAAAAAAGATTCGAAACTTCGAGATTACTAAATAGGCTTCTTTCGGTAAAGATTTTCGCTAACAAGTGAGAAAAGATGGTGTTCATTTGGTATAATTTGTGTAACGGTAAAATGAAAAAGTTATGAAGAACCAGCCCGATCGAAAGGGGGTAGTGAAGCATGAAACGGTTTCCGGATGGCATTCAATTCTGCTATGAGTGGCGTTCCTATCAGAAACGCATACTGAACGAACTGGAAAGTCATCTAGTGAATGGGCATCTGCATCTTGTGGCGCCGCCGGGATCTGGAAAAACGGTCCTCGGTCTTGAGGTTATGCTTCGGCTGGATCGCCCGACCTTGATTGTTGCGCCGACCTTGGCCATTCGGGCGCAGTGGATGGAACGATTCACAGAGCTTTTCCTTGGAGACGAACCGCCTGATTGGATGTCTACTAATTTAAAGGAACCTGCATTTGTTACTGTGACGACCTATCAATCGTTACATAGCCTAATCTCTGGACGTGAAGAAATTCTAGATAATGGTGAAGAACAGACTGACGATGAACTGCTAGAAGACCATATGATCGGAAGTGGTGATGAGCTAATCCGTAAACTGGATCAGATTGGCTTTGGCACACTTATATTGGATGAAGCCCACCATCTTCGCACATCTTGGTGGAGGACGATGATGGACGTGAAGAAGAGACTTGGTGAACCTGTTGTCGTCGCGCTAACTGCCACACCACCTTACGATGTGGGAGCTTCAGAGTGGCAGCGTTATGTCGCATTGTGCGGACCGATTGATTTGGAAATATCGGTACCTGAGCTTGTGAAAGCGTCAGAACTTTGTCCACACCAGGATTTCATTCACTATTCAATTCCTGAAGTGGATGAAATGATGCGAATTCTAGCGTTTCGTGACGATGTGGATCGTTTCATCGAGCAATTGATTGGGGATAAAGAATTTGTGGTGTATCTCGAAAACCATCCATGGATAGCAGAACCTGAAGCACATGTTGAGCAGATTTTGTCCAGTCCAGGTGTTTTCTCCAGTATGCTTTTGTTCTTAAAAAATAACAATTCACAAGCGTATGCCCATGCCCTCCCTATCATCGGGATGAAAGATGAGCAAATGCCGGAGTTGTCGCTTCCTTGGCTTGAAGAGTTGCTTACGGGCTTGCTATTTCATATGGATGATAAAAACATCATTTTAAAAGACATACGAAAACGTCTAACGCGTATCGGAGCGGTGGAACGTCGGAAAGTCGTACTCCTTTCAAACGCGTCCATAAAGAGGGGGCTAATACATAGTGCATCAAAATTGAAGAGTATAGAAGAAATTGTGAAGGCAGAGAAAGCGCTTCTCGGCGAACAGCTCCGCATGGTTATTTTGACAGATTACATTCGAATTGCGGATATGCCATTAAAAAAAGGGGATGAGCTTCCATTTGCTCGCCTTGGTGTCGTACCGATTTTTGAAGTGCTGCGTAGAAACCTCGGTCCACTCATTAAGCCGGGTATCCTGACTGGCTCGATTGTCGTATTGCCGGTGAGTGCAAGGTCCATATTTGAGGAGGAGGCAAATAACCGTGGGGTGACTGTCGTTGCATTACCACTTGAAGTTGATGCGTCCTTTATCCGAATCGAGGTGGGCTCGGCTGATCGACAACAGATGGTCGCGATAATGACTGAAGTTCTCAAAAGGGGCGGCGTGGATGTGCTAACCGGGACGGCCGCTCTCCTTGGAGAAGGATGGGACGCGCCTTGCATAAATTCACTTATTTTAGCCTCTAATGTAGGTTCTTTCATGCTGTCCAATCAAATGCGCGGACGTGCAATTCGAACAGATCGAAATGATCCCGCTAAAACGTCTTCCATCTGGCATCTGGTCTGTGTAGATAGGAGTGATGCAGGTGGAGGAGCAGATTATGATAATCTAACGCGGAGATTTCGATCCTTAATTGGCATAGGAGCAAAGCGAGATATTATCGAAACGGGCATTGCTCGACTGGAGATTGGGGCTCCTCCAGGTACAGTGGAAAGCGTTAACATATTAAATCGTGAAATGACTCAACGTGCGGGCAAAAGAGACACTTTTTATGTCCGTTGGCAAAGAGCCATCGATGGAGGCCGTGAAATGACCGAGGAAATCGTGGCAGATAAACAATCCTTACCGCGTCCATATTATCTGGATAACACGTTGAGAGGTCTTTTGTGGATCACGGGCTTTATCGCTTTAGAAGCAGTAGTTGATTTCAGCAATCTTTTCCGAAATCTTGGTGCCTTTTCGTTCGGTGAAGGAATGGCGATTGCGACAGTACTCGGACTCCTTTTCGCAGCACCTTCTTTCTATAAAACGGTGAAGTTGTATAGCAAGCACCCTTCCGTTGAAGCGAGCATGAAAGAGATTGCGGAAACTGTCTATGTATCCATGCTTCATGCAGGTGCTGTTAAAACACCTCTCCATAAGAATATGATTAGAGTGACGCGAGACGGCGCAGGAACATACACATGCTGGCTTGAAGAAGGGACGACACATGAGAAGACGATCTTCATGACTGCATTGAAGGAGTTTCTTGAACCCATTGAAAATCCTCGATACATTCTAATACGTAAGGCAGGAAAGCTTTGGAAGAGGTCTGATTATCATGCTATCCCACAAATAATCGGACAAAAGAAAGAATATGTTAGCTATTTCTTGGAAGATTGGGAACGACGGGTTGGAAAGTCTGACTTCATCTACACCAGAACTGTCGAGGGTCGTCTCAAACTGCTGGAAGCGAGGTTGAAGGCGTTATCCAGTTCGTTCATACCGAAAGTAGAACGAACCAGTGGATGGCGGTAAGAAGACATAAAGTCGTTTTAAGGAGAAGCACCAAATGGTAGTGTAGTAAGAAGACTGTAAAATGGAGGCTGTTCATGAGAATAATAACGATTGAGGAGATAGTCAATACATTTTCATTAGAAGTGTTGAGCGGACAGGACCAATTGCATCGTATTATTAAAAAGACTAAAGTACGTCGGCCAGGATTAGAATTTATGGATAAATTTGATTTCATCGCAACTGGTTATGTACAAATTTTAGGGAAAAATGAGATAAATTATCTGCATACGCTAACCATTGAGGAGTGTAAGCTGCGGATTGGGAATATTGTTCAATACGCGCCTCCTTGCATTATTATCACGTCAAAGCAGGAAGAGCCATTAGGTCTGATTCAGTACTGTACGGAAGAAAAGATCCCTGTGTTGCGCACACGTGATTCCACGGGGGAGCTAAGCGCGAAGATGGATGGATATGTTGTGAAAGCAATGGCTCCGGAGATAGCGATTCATGGCGTTTGTGTCAATGTATCAGGGATAGGTGTTCTGCTACGTGGCAATTCGGGTGTAGGGAAGAGTGAAACGGCGCATACGCTGATAGGTCGGGGACATCGGTTGGTAGCGGATGATATTGTCGTGCTGAAAAAACTGAGTCCACAAACTTTGCTTGGTACACATGATGACAATAACAAAGAATTCCTTGCATTGCGTAGTATTGGTTTGTTAAATGTTGTGCGCTTATATGGAAGAGCGGCTTTTCAAGAAGAGACACGAATTTCACTAGATATTGAATTGATCAAATGGAAGGGGAATGACTTGAATAACGAATTGGAATTGGAAGAGAAGTTCGTAGAATACATGGACGTTCAAATCCCTCACATTCAAATCCAACTTCAGCCAGGTCGAGATATTTCGGGTCTAATCGAAGCGGCAGCGAATAACTGGTATCTAAAACAGCAAGGTTATAGCGCGGCGGAGGAGTTCATGAAACGGATTGAATCGGATATCGAAAAATGACAGGTACTTGTGTAAAAACAATCGTGAATGTTTGAACAATCACGATTGTTTTTTTTGTGCCTTTTTGCATTTTACTTAGGTGTATTGATAATACGAGTCGACAGAGGGTGTTAAAGGCGCTTTAGCGTGGGTTTAGAGAGTTCGTAGAGATTTATATTACTTTTAGTGGAGAGGCATACTAGAAGGAGTCCTGGGAGGTCGTTTTTGCTGATAAAGAGACTGATTAACCCCAATATTGATAAGGAATCGATGCGAAATTCCCATAGGTGCGTACTATAGCAGTTTAACTTCATTCAGTAGAACTCATTCATGACTGTCATTTGTGGGATTAATTTGAATAATATATACGATTTAACTGGAGTTTTAGACATAATCACGCCGAGGAGTGATTGATTTTCGAACCGAGTGGCAGGGAGGGGAGTGTGAAGTGGCATACTCTCAAATAGCTATAAGCCTTGTGTACATTAATACTTATGTTGTACACGATTTCGTATACATAGGTAAACAATGTTGTAAACACGTACACAAAGATGTACACATGCTTTAGGTGAAGGTGTTTACACGAAAGAATACAAGTATACTTAAATGTTTACAAGTTTACGGAAGTGATTACAATATTACAATTGTATGTTAAATGGTAACGTAGGATTGACCTGTCTCTGAAATTCAGATACTATTTTAGTAGTAAGATATGTTTTATAGAAGGGATGATTTAATTGACAGAATCTCGCATTGCGGCAATTGACGTAGGAAATGATTCATTAAAAGCAATTTTTGGTAAAGTAGAAGTAGAACTCAATATACCTAATGTAATTGCACAGGATATTGCAGATCGTCCAATCATCGGAATTGAAGAACTCGACAACCAAGAGCCTGCTGATGGCATTCATATTCGTTTGCACTCGCCAACATTACATGATAACAATGCAATTTATCGGGTTGGGAATTTAGCGACGAAAAGTGGTAACTCTACAGAGCTAGACCCGGGGAGTAACAAATCAGAAGAAGATCAAACATTAGTCATGATGTTCGCGGCACTTGCATTAGATGCAGCGCGTGACGAAAATAAAGCCATTTTCAAACGCAATAACAATGTTATTGAAGCTACGTATACACTGGGTACAGGTCTTCCGCTTAGGGAAGTGAAAGAAGGGAAAGATGTTGGCTATCGTTCTCAACTGCTTGGATCTGTTCACCAGGTGGAGTTTTTAGTTACACCTAAATACCAAGGCCTAAAGGTTAATATTAAGTTTGATGAAGTGAAAGTCTATCCAGAAGGTTTTGCGGCGTTTATCAACCTTGTAATGGATAATGATTTAAATGTCATTAATAAAGAACTAATTGATAAGCAACTTTTAATTCAAGATATCGGCGGCCTCTCAACAGATGTGGCAGTCATTAAAAACCGTAAAGTAGATGATGATAAAGCACAAGGATTCAACCTAGGCGTATCAGAGTCGCTAGATGCAATCCGGGAAGAAATCTATGCTAGACATGGCGTAGAGTTGGATAGCCGATTAGATGTAGTGGACATTATTACGAAGAAAAATGACCGCAATCACATTATGGTAAAAGGAAGCCGGACAAGTGTGCATGACATTGTTGACCGTATTCTTATGGATTTAGCGAAAAAACAATACCGTCATTTGCGTAATGTATGGGCAAGAAACTCGCAATCAGAGATTTGTTATTTTATCGGCGGAGGTTCTATTGTACTTAAAGACTATCTAAAAACATTGAATAATAGTTTGGATGGCTTTAACATCGATTTCTTTGAAGATGAAAAAGAAAGCGTTTGGATGATGGCTAATGCCTATTACAAGCTAATTTCAGACTTCGCTAGAAAGAATCAAAAAGTTCAACCACAACAAACGCAACAACAAACACAACAACAACAACAACAACGGAAAGCCGAAGAAAAGTTCGTTAAAACAAAATAGGGTGAGAGTGCATGAGTGAAACAGGATTAAAAAGGGGTCAGCCCATTACATTTCGTATCCCGTCCGATACATCTGACCACACATTAAAGCAATTGCAAAAGTTGAAAGAAGTTGAACGAAGAAACTTTTCCAGCAAAATTGCTGAATTTGTGATAGATGGTGTGAATGATTCTCTTGTAAAGCACAGGGAAACCATCGTCATTCCGCTGCCAAAAGGATTAACTAAAGCGCAACGGGATTGGCTCAAACATGAACATTCTGAAGCGTTGCTTGGAAGTATTGTTTATCAGCTGTTGTCCGATCCAAACCGTACAGCTGCCCTCTTTGCTTCGCTTAACAGTAATGCATTAGAGGTGGATGATGCTTTATATCTCCAAGAAGAAACGGTCATTGAAGAGAAGTTCTTCATAAATAATGATGCGGATGACGATTTGGACAACTTCGACTGGGAATCGTTAAAACAAACGCAAAGCACGCCTGTCGAAGAGGAAGAAGAGCTAGATCCTCTTGCCGACTTCCTTGCTCAAATGAATAAGTAACACATCTTTTAGGCGGCCTGTTTTCCGTATATGGAGAATAGGCGGCCTGTTTTTTGTGTCTACATATAGATATATTAGTAATTCCGTTAAAACCGCTTCAGCGCTTCGTGGATGCCTCCGAAGCCACTGAAAAAGTCCGATTTCCTACAATCCCGTTGATTTCCGTTCCGAGCGGACGCTTTCCGCGGGCACGGCTTCAGTCTCCTCGTCACTGCGTTCCTGCGGGGTCTTCAGCCAGGGAAGAGTGAACTTCCTTCTCTTCCTAGCTGTTCCCGCTGGAGTCGCCGCTCTTCACTACAATCAACTAGATCTTACTATAAAAAAAGAACTTTTTCAGCGCCCTCGATGCCTACCGCGATAAGCCGGAAAGAAGATCCGGGAGGGATTGAACTGCATCCCTCTATCAGTCTTATCGCTTCGGCTACCACGAAGTCGCGCCTTCGTTGTAGGATCTATATAAGAAGGCACATTTCAAAGTCGGAGAGGAGATTTGCAATCTGAAGTGTTTCTTTCTTCAATGAAATTAGTATCTAATAGTACTCACATTATATCTCAGTCCATACATCTAAAAATCACTCACTCAATAATAAACACCCCAGCGCAGGCGCGGCAAAGGGGTAGCTTAAGCCGTGAGACTGGATGCGAAGCGTTAATCCAGGCTCATGGCCAGAGGCATCCCCAAAGCGCTAAGCGGTCTACGACCCATACTTCGAATCACAACTCTCTCAATATCAATTTTTATTACTTTTCCCGGGAAATTTTGAATGCGAATAATAGAAGAAATACAGTAAAAGCATATCCTGCGAGGATGTAATGCTGGAATTAGGGTAAACTATGCTACTAAACAAAAAACAAATGGAGTAGATGGAGTTTGACAAAAACGCTAACAAATGAAATGAGGTGTATTAACATAGACCAAATGAATTGTGACTTTACCCCACTGAAAGAACAATTAATAAAGGGGCTAGAGAATGTTTTGGTTCAAGTTAATCATGGAATAAAAACATTGAAAAGTGATGACTATTGTCTATTAGGAAAACTTGCTGATATTAAAGGGGAGTTTGAAAAAGCGGAAGCTGTTGCTGCATCTTTTTATCTAAATTGTTATTTGTCACCATATACTGACAAGTACTTAGCGATATCTACTAGCATTCAACGCCTTTCAAACCAAAGGCATGGTGCATTGATTGTGATTGAGCGAGAGAATCACTTGGATTCTTTTATACGCTCTGGAACGCCCATCGGTGCAACATTGACTCACTCCCTCTTGGAATCTCTCTTTTATCCAGGTAACCCCCTTCATGATGGTGCTGTATTGGTTCGTAACAATCAAATTTTTTCTGCTGCAAATGTTTTGCCTTTATCAAACATAGTTGTCGGTGAAAAAAAGTTAGGTACACGTCATCGGGCTGCGATTGGTTTATCCGAAGTAAGCGATGCTTTAGTGCTGGTAGTTTCCGAAGAGACAGGGAAAGTTTCTTTTGCTATAAATGGAGAAATTCATCCTATTATTACTTCAAGCGCACTATTCGTATAATTTCGGGGAAATGAATTTAGTGAGTTAAAATGAAAAAAGGTGTGAAAGGATGAGTAGTCATCCTTTCACACCTTTTGACTATTAAGAACGTAAAGTTTTTAAAGCGCCGCTCCAAGCAAGAACTTGGTCAAGCATTGTGTTAGCGTTACCAGCATGGTAGTCAGCAGGTTTGAACACGCTCATGTCTTCGAAATCTGACATTAGTGAGAATGTAACTGCCGTACGTACGTCAGCAACTTGTAGCTCACCTAAGATTAGACGAAGGTTTTCGTGTGCACGCGTACCACCTAAGCTACCATATCCAACAAACCCAGCTGCTTTGTTGTTCAATTCTGGGTTCAAGTAGTCAAGTGCATTTTTAAGTGCTCCACCGATTGCGTGATTGTATTCAGGAGTTACGAAAATATAGCCGTCGAAAGAAGCCATTTTTTCTGACCATGCTTTAATTTGAGTTTCAGCATCAGGTTGTGCGTTTGCTGAGCCCAAAAGTGGAAGGTTATAATTTGCAAGATCCACAATTTCATATTCTGCGTCATTGCGTTTTTGTGCAAATTCGTTCATCCATTTTGCAACAGCATCACCATTACGACCTACACGTACACTACCTTGAACAATACCGATTTTTAGTTTTGCGTTAGTCATTGTTATTTCCTCCTCATTATTCTTGCCAAATAGTTTATTGAAAAAACCCATTACTTACACCGCCATTACTATTCTTTGTTGGAAAATGTGAATGAAACACGAATATCTGCAATTGGGTTACATCAGAAGATCAACCAATTTGAATTTACTGTGCTACCATTCCGTTCTTAATTTGATGCGTACTTCGCCATGACGGGACTTATGTAATTCTCTGAGAAGTGAAAAGTTCAATTTAAATATAGTATCTCCAACTTAATTTAAATTGAAAGTCCTTCTATGATGTAAATGAATTGTATAGTCACCTAAAGCTAGAATCCAAAATAATTAATTGGAAAGTGGTTCCAAGAAAGTTATATAAGAGGTGCTATCTTGAATTCAAGGTAATTTAAGCTTAAGCCCTTTAAACTTATTTGTCTACATATCTGCTTTGCTAGCTAAATGAGTCGTTTTGTAATTGCATGATACCTGAAATGTTTCCTTTTCAGACTACGAGGGAAAATAGAATAGTATGTAAGGGGGGAATCAGAAATGGGGAAAACGATATATGTTGTGCGCCATTGCTCAGCCGAAGGGCAGGAACCGGAGGCGGATTTGACTGCAGAGGGCATATTACAAGCGGGGCATCTTGCAGACTTCTTCGATGAAATTGAAGTGGATCGGATTATTACGAGCCCATTTAAGCGTGCACGTGAAACAGCCAAGCCTCTAATGGAAAAGAAAGGTTTGTATGTCGAGGTTGATAGCAGACTGAAGGAGAGGGTGTTGAGTTCGACTGCGTTTAGGGATTGGTTGATAAAACTCGAGGATACCTTTTTGGACCTTCACCTAAAATATGATAATGGGGAATCTTCAAGAGAGGCTATGTCGCGGATATGCGATGTAATTGATGAACTAGGTGAGGAATCAAAAACGGTGCTTGTAACGCACGGGAATTTGATGGCATTGTTGTTAAGATGCCATGATGAACACTTTGGTTTTGAAAAGTGGCAAGCACTAACCAATCCAGATGTCTACGTCGTTCACATTAATGACGAATCCACAACCGTGGAACGACTTTGGAGTAACAAAAGCGGAGGTCGCCTGCAAGACGCGACAAGCACATGACAAGACTGCGAAGCGGCGCACTATGTCCTGTCCAGCAATGAAAAAACAGGCCGATGGAGTCTTGGCCTGTTTGGTAGTTTGATATGTTAACCCACTGTAAGACTAGTAACAATGACTAGTGCGATAATAACGAGTGCCCCCAAAAAACTGAACCACATGGATCGGTCGGGATTATTCGGTCTGCTGTCTGCTTTATGCATACAAATGCGCCTTCTTTCGATATTGTATTTTTAATTATACGCCTCCTGGTCTATTAAAGAAGTAAACACGCTCCGAAATAATATACTTATCAGTCTTCTTAGGTCAGGTATGGTACACTAAATACAAAGCTAAATAGTTCAACAACCACTGGGGGAGCCTTTTTTAAGGCTGAGACGTGCATGGATGCGCGGACCCTTGGAACCTGATCCGGATTATACCGGCGTAGGAAAGTGGGTACGCCTTTTAGCACCATTTAAATGGCCAGCCGCTTCCTAACGTCATCGGAAAGCGGCTTTTTAATATATATAAAAGGATGGCGAATTGAATGGTACAAGTGGCATTGACAATTGCGGGATCGGATAGTGGTGGCGGTGCGGGTATTCAAGCGGACTTGAAGACGTTTCATGAATTGGGTGTTTTCGGTACGTCAGCACTGACAGCAGTTACCGCGCAAAACACTTTTGGCGTTTCGGCGATTCAACCAATTGAATTGAACATCATTGAAGCGCAAATAAAGGCGGTAATGGAAGACTTCGAAGTCACAGCCATTAAGACGGGAATGTTATTTTCTTCAGAAATAATTCATACAGTGGCAGATGCTCTTCGTTTGAATAGAATTCCGCTGGTTATCGACCCGGTGATGATTGCAAAAGGCGGTGCTTCATTATTAAAAGATGAAGCGGTTATTGCGTTAAAAACCGTTCTGGTACCGCTTGCGGCCATTGTAACGCCGAATATCCCGGAAGCGGAAGTAATTGCGGGAATGGAGATAAAGTCTGATGCGGATATGGAAGAAGCGGCGAAACGCATATTGGCTTTGGGTGCTCGTGCAGTCCTCATTAAAGGGGGGCACCGTAAAGAAGCGTTATTCGCGGAAGATTTGTTCATGGGTGCGGGGGGAGAACGATTTTCAGTTCGCTCGCCTTGGGTAGATACGAAAGATACGCACGGAACGGGGTGCACCTATTCTGCCGCACTGACAGCTTTTCTCGCAAATGGGGAGCCCGCTGCGAAGGCGGTGGTTTCTGCGAAATGTTTCATCCACGCGGCTATTGAAGATGGACTAGGAATTGGTGGAGGTCACGGCCCTACGAATCACTGGGCGTATGGGCGACGTGAAAAAAAGATACTTGAAGGGGTTGTAGTGAATGGATAAGCGGACTGTAAATCTCTATTTCATCATGGGAACTACGAATTTGGCAGGACTCGACCCACTGTTCGTATTGGAAGAGGCGCTAAAAGGTGGTATCACATGTTTTCAGTTACGTGAAAAGGGGCATGGTGCTTTACAAGGTGAAAAACTGAAGTCTTTTGCTATCTCGTGTAAGCAATTGTGCGGACAATATAATGTGCCGTTCATCGTCAATGATGATTTGGATCTGGCAATTGAGATAGAGGCGGATGGTGTCCATCTTGGACAGGAAGACGGAGAAATTATTGCTGTGCGCAAGAGGGTCGGCACAGGCATGCTTATCGGTGTTTCTACCCATAATGTGGAGGAGGCGCTAGCCGCATCTGATGCGGGGGCAAATTACATTGGTCTTGGTCCTGTTTATGAAACGACGTCGAAAAGTGATGCGCAACCTACCATTGGGATTGAAATGGTAAGTGAAGTAGCATCTCTTTTGCCTGGGTTACCTATCGTTGGTATTGGCGGTATTACAGAACGTAAGGCGGGTGCAGTTATTAAGGCGGGAGCGTCCGGTGTAGCAGTAATTTCTGCGATTTCGGGAGAAGAAGATCCTGCGGAAGCGGCAAGTCGAATGAAAGGGGCAGTGCTTATTTCATTAACTGGCATCGAAATGTGATGTTTAATCATGCGTAAAATACACCACACTTCTGAATAGGACGGAGGCGTGTTTATGAAAAAGAAAGCATTTGAAATACAATCCGTGTTGCATAAGCCAGATTTGATTTATTTCACATGGAATGATGTAGGTGGGACCTATAATGTCTATAAAGACGGATGCCATTTATATGAAGGAACCGTGCCTGAATTCAGCGACGGTGATTTCAAACATGGCAAACTATATAATTATTCCATTGAACGAGTCGAAGATGGAAATGTTGTCGACGTTATTGTATTGCAAACGCCTGCTTTTGCTGAAGAGAAGGAACTAGAAAATCCACTCCAATTCCTTATTATGACAACCATCGTTGCAAAAACACAAATTGCGCTGTCTTGGGAAAGAATTAAAGATGTAGACGAATATGACGTTTACCGAAATGGAACATACATGGCGACGGTAAATGGAAATCGCTACATCGACCGGGACTTTTCGTTGGATGAAGTTTATGTATATTCCATCGAGTCCAAGCGACCACTCGTGAAATCGGAGGAACGGTTTAATGTCTTTCAGTCCGTTGTTTCCTCTACTTTCGGGTTAGTGAATCCGAAGTCGTCGAAGGAAGAAGCGGCGGTTGAAAGGTTTTCGGTAGTAAAAGTAATAGGCGAGGCGAACAAGCTGCTACTCCCCGTCCAAGATCGAGTGCAGTTGCCAAACGCGGATAAGTGGCATTTTAGATATACGACTTTTCTGGAAGACGAATGGGTGATGAATCCAAACCTCTTATCACGGAATCGGTATTTCAAGGGGGATGACAGAGGGTTTGACCCAAATGGGGAAAGCTATCGTACCCGTGTGGACATCGACCTCGAGTACAATCTCAAGGACTCTCCGCTAACGTTCACGAGGGATGTGGGTCCTTCGGTTGCTTATTCTGTTTTGAAGCGCTTTCGAGAACAGGAAACAGCGTCAAGCGAAGGGATTTCATTGGAGCGTACAGACCACAAGAAAGGCGAGTCCGGATTCCATCTTACCCATGCTGTAGGCAATCCTTTAACGACAGCTCCTGATATCGATTATGAAGTACGTGCCGTTATGCGGCGGGATGGTATGTATGACTTGTGTGGCTATCACGATCAGGCACCCAATCATGAAATCTATTTGATTCGCGGTGAAGGAGAAACGTGGGAACCGATTCATCAGGCCGAGAGTAAAGGTCTTGCTTGGATGTCGGGTGTAACAGCATGGCAATACTGGCGAATATCTAATTTTGAATAGTAAACACTGAACTCTTTCCGCTTGTTAAGATAGGAAGAGTTCAGTGTTTATATTTAATTTTGCACAGTTGACTCAATCTTTCAGGAACCGAAACTTAGGTCGAAACGCAAAAATAGACTTAACGATGTGGGACTATTGTGATATGTTAGATTATGAAATTACCAAAGAGGGGGAATTAGTATGAAAAAGTTTGGTATTATCACTTTGCTACTATCTATTATCCTAGTTATTGCAGCATGCGGAACGGATAAAGAGGAAAGCACTGGGGGCAGCTCGGATTCTGGGGACAGCAAGGAAGTTTATAAGGTTGGAATAGATACAACATATCCACCATTTGAGTTCGAAGTGGACGGAGAATATACAGGAATCGATATCGACATTATTACAGCAATCGCAAAAAACCAAGGATTTGAAATTGAATTCGATGCAATGGATTTTGGCGGAATTATTCCGGCAATGCAAGCAGACCAACTTGATATCGCAATCGCTGGAATGAGTATTACTGACGAGCGTAAACAGGTAGTAGATTTCTCTGACGCTTACTTTGAAGCAGGTCTTATACTCGTTGTTGATGAAAAAACAACAGATGTTAAAGGGATTGAAGATATGAAAGGTAAGACAATCGCAGCGAAGAACGGAACAACTGGCGCTAAATTTGCACAGGAAAATGAAGGTGAATATGGCTACAAACTCGTTCTATTCGATGATAGCCCCTCTATGTTCCAAGAAGTTCAAAACGGCAATGCAGATGCATTGATTGAAGACTATCCAGTAATTGCTTATGCAATTTCCCAAAACAGTCTTGGCTTACAAACTGTCGGCGAACGTTTGAATGGAGACCAATATGGAATTGCTGTCCTTAAAGGAGAACAAGCAGATGTTCTTAAGAAAATTAACGAAGGACTGCAAGACCTTCGTGACAGCGGCGAATATGACAAAATTCTAGACAAGTATCTTGGGGAATAAAAAATAGACTTTTAAAGTATAGCGTGTTCCTTGCGCTATATTTTTTTTCTTAAAGGAGATGACTAAATGGAGACGATAATTGCTGCATTGCCATATTTAATTGAAGGACTGAAAGTTACCGTTTACATCTTTTTCTTTTCAATTATTATTGGATTTTTGATTGGATTGGTAACAGCTTTAATGCGACTGACGCCTATTAAGCCATTAAACTGGATTTCGAAGGCATTTGTGGACATAATCCGTGGTACACCATTTATTGTTCAATTGTTCTTTATTTACTTTGGATTAAATTCACTTGAATTTATTTCGTTGGACAGAACGGTTGCTGGTATTTTGACTGTCGCATTGAATGCCGGTGCCTATTTCTCTGAAATTATTCGTGCGGGCATTCAGTCGATCGACAAAGGGCAGACGGAAGCAGCAAGGTCTCTCGGTCTCACACAAACGCAAACGATGCGTTCTGTTGTGTTACCGCAAGCTTTCAGAAGAATGTTGCCGACAATTACGAACCAGTCTATTATCAGTTTCAAAGATACTTCACTTCTGTCCATTATAGGAATTGCGGATATTGTACAGAAAGGGAAAGTACAGGCAAGTGCTACGTTTATGCACTTTGAAATCTGGCTGACAGTTGGTATCATATACTTCATCATCATCTATCTGTTGTCGCTGCTTGCCAGCTTCTTCGAAAGGAGGTTTGTGCTTAGATGACTATTATCCAAGTAACAAACTTAAAGAAATCATTCGGTGACCTTGAAGTACTGAAAGATATCAATGTTGAGATAAAGGAACGTGAAGTGGTCTGCGTTATCGGTCCTTCTGGTTCTGGAAAAAGTACATTTTTACGCTGTTTGAATCGTCTGGAAGACATCACTGCGGGTCGTGTTGTCATTGATGGATTAGATATCACAGATTCGAAGCAAGATATCAATAAAATACGTGAAAACGTCGGTATGGTATTCCAGCAATTTAACTTGTTCCCTCATATGACAACGCTTCAAAATATCATGCTTGCCCCCATGAAACTGGGTAAAGGTGATAAGAAATCGATTGAAAAGAAAGCATTAGAGTTATTGGCGAAAGTTGGTCTGTCCGATAAGGCGCAGACGTATCCAGGTGAGCTTTCAGGTGGTCAAAAGCAACGTGTGGCAATTGCTAGGGCGCTTGCAATGGATCCCAAAATCATGCTGTTCGATGAACCAACGTCTGCGCTCGATCCTGAAGTGGTTGGCGACGTACTCGCAGTTATGAAACAACTTGCTTTGGAAGGTATGACGATGATTGTTGTAACGCATGAGATGGGCTTTGCGCGTGAAGTAGGAGATCGTGTCATTTTCATGGACGGCGGTTATATCGTAGAAGAAAATATACCTGAAGAAATTTTCGGAAACCCTCAAGAAGTAAGGACGCAAGCATTTTTGAGTAAGGTACTGTAAGAATTCAGCTGAATAGAAAACAAGTGGACGGGAAAGCTTAATAGGCTTTCCTGTTTTTTTATGCTTGAAAATCAGCGGTGTACATGGTGGAAGGAGTGGTGGATTTTGAAGCATATCTATAAGCCTGGGGAAGATTCATCTAAACCAGTCCTGCTTTTGTTGCACGGCACGGGAGGTACGGAACAGAATTTACTCGGACTTGCAGAGTCGATCGACCCGAATGCAGGGGTACTTGGCGTTCGAGGGAATGTCCTTGAAAACGGCATGCCCCGTTTCTTCCGTAGGTTAGCAGAAGGTGTATTTGATGAGCAAGATTTAATCTACCGTACGAATGAATTGCATGATTTTATTGACAAAGCTGCAAAGGAAAATGGTTTTGATAGGTTAAATGTCATCGCAGTTGGTTATTCGAATGGAGCAAACATCGCGGCAAGCCTGCTGTTCCATTATGCCGATTCTTTGAGAGGTGCAATTCTTCACCACCCGATGGTTCCGAGACGGGGCATTAATTTGCCTGACTTAACTGGCATTCCGGTATTCATCACCGCCGGAAAAAACGATCCGATTTGTCCTGCAAAGGAATCAGAAGAACTGGATGAACTGTTGGCGGGAGCGGGTGCAGCGACGGAAGTCCATTGGGAGATGAACGACCATTCGCTGACGCACACAGAAGTGGATGCAGCGGTGGAATGGTATAAAAGAGCTTTTGTGCAAATGAAATGAGGCTTTTGAAATGGGTTTTTTAGACATGTTATTCGAAAATCCAACTACAACAACGACAGAGGAGACGGTAACTATGACGAAAACGGCAATCGTATACTATAGCATGGGTGGTACGAACTACCAATTGGCGCAATGGGCAGCAGAAGCAGCAAAAGAAGCAGGATCTGAAGTGAAAGTGATAAAAGCTCCGGAGACAGCGCCACAAGCCGTAATCGATTCAAATCCTGGGTGGAAAGCGCATGTTGAAGCGACAAAAGACGTTCCAGTAGCTACGCCAGAAGACCTTGCCTGGGCGGATGCAATTATTTTTAGCGTACCGACACGTTTCGGTAACATGCCGGGTCAAATGAAGAACTTCTTCGATACGACAGGCGGTTTGTGGGCACAAGGCAAGCTTGCCAATAAAGCAGTAAGCGCAATGTCTTCCGCACAAAACCCGCACGGTGGCCAGGAGGCGACAATTCTGTCACTATACACGACGATGTACCACTGGGGAGCAATTGTTGCGGCGCCTGGTTACACGGATGCAGTTGCCTACGGAGCTGGCGGAAACCCATATGGAACAAGCGTAACCGTCGACCAAGACGGAAAAATGGTGGATGGCGAAGCGGCGATCAAAGCGGCAGTTGCTCATCAAGCGAGACGAACGGTGCAAGTTGGAGAAGCAATGAAAAGCATGAACGCATAATACAAAAAGCCGACCTTCGATGAACTACACTCCAAATATTAGGTGGTGTAGTTCATTAATAGGTCGGCTTTTTTGTGTTTGAAAATTCTTTTGTTTTCATCTGGAGGGGTGACCGACCAAATATCCGGTCGGTATATTCTCGTATCCTAATGTTATTTTCATAAGTAAGTCGTTCGCAAATGACAGGCTAGGTGAATCTTCAAAGAGTCCTCATTGTTGTTTAAGTCCAGTTGCAGTAAATGTTCGATTTTTCGTATGCGTTGGTACAGTGTGTTGATGTGAATATGTAGTTTCTCGGCCGTTTTTGTAGCAGACCGGTTTGATTCGAAATAGGAAAGTAAGGTTTCCTCCAACTCAGTTTTGTGTTCGTTCGCGTTCGTTAGGGGAAGAAAGACTTCAATGACAAATTGTCGGATCTCCTCAGGCGATTGGTTTAAAAAAAGCTTGTTCAATCCGATGTCTTCATAACGAATTATATCCAGGTGGTTACGTGAGGCCAGGTAGATCAGTGTTTTATTGGCTTCTTCGTACATTTTTTTTGTGGCGTGCAAGCCATTATAAATTGCACTGGTGCCTGCACGGAAAGAAGGTTTACCCCTTGTGTCCCACTCTTGTTTGATAGCTTGGAATTTCTGGTGAAAATTAGAGAAATAATCCGGATTGGTTAAGGAAGCAAAGAAGATGACTCGATTTTGTAATCCGTAAATCATTGTTCCTGTCATGGGCAATTCGCTCTTTAATTTTAGAATTAAGTGGTGGATCTTGATTTCTAGTAGCTGTAAATCCGAGTAATTTGGTATTTCAAAAATTGTCATGAACCAATGGGAAGTAGCGTTTAGGTTGAAGTTCTGTGCGAGCGCGTCAAGGTGTTCAGCGTTTTGAGCGTTAAGCAGTGCCAGGAATTGTTCGTGTGTCTTTTTATAAAAGTATTCAGTGGCAGTTTGATTTTTGATTAACTCTAAAGCTAAAATGGAACTTCCCTGTTCGAGCACAATCCGATCCGGTTCGGATATATTCTCGTCAACGTCAATTATGAAACAACCAAGAAAGATGGAGCCATTATGAATAGGGTGCAAATAATGGGTTGTTGCAAAAGGGGAATCCTCCTTTAAGTGAATTGGTTTCCTTCTCTTTGAAAAGATTTTTTTAAGTTCGAAAGGATCGTAATTGGGTGTTTCATTAAGATTGTACAAATAGAATTTGTCTTCGATAACGTTGAAAAAGTTGACGGGTGAATCAATCAATTGGTTGAATTTGTGTATGATTGCCTCCAGGCCATTATTCTCTAATGAAATAGTCGTTAACGCCTCATGTACTTCGTGTCTTTTTTGAAGTTGGTTGTTATGCTCCTCAAGCTGTGCACTCAGTTGTGTAATTGTATCAATCTGCTGAGTCGCTTCTGAAAAATACTGTGCATTTTGAATAGCGATAGCAGCTTGTTCGGCAAACGCTTGCAATAAAAGAAGGTCATGTTCATCCAACACTTTTTTTAGATGTCGTTGGTGGGTGATCATGATTCCAATCCTTTTATTTTCGATAGAAATAGGAACGCAAATAAGGGCTTCAGGAAAGCTTGCAGATGATGTGATATGATCATAGTTTTTTTGGGAAACACCATTATGATTCATTGCCTCGAATATTTCTTCCTTAGAATTGAATATCCGACCTATTCCATCCTCAAATACTTTCCCTGTAATGGATTCTCCAATTTTTACTTTGAAATTGTAAATATTATCGCTAAATCCGATTAGCGCTTTTGGGATTAACCGCTCTGATTCTTCGTCATACAGCATTAAATAACCCGCACCTGTAGCTGGAATCACCTTAAGTGCATTCCGCATAATCTTTTGCAAAACTTCATCAAGGTCTAAGCTTGAAGTAATAGAACGGATGCTATCGACCAAAATTTTAAGTTCAACGTCCCCAAGCTTCCCATGTAATATAGGATTATCCGTGTTGCTTTTAGTCATATGAGACTCCCCCAAATCATCAAGGTGTAGATATATCCATAAATATAAATGAAATTATGTATAAACCTCTATTGTTATCAATCTACTCTCAGTGTATAGTAGGGAACATAAAATGAAAAGATTAAAGATTCTAAAAAATGAAAGCGCTTTATAAAGGTATCTTTTATACTGCTTTGAAAACCTGGGGTAGTGACTAGAAAAAATGAGGAGGAAAACAGATGGAACAAGTAATGAATTTGGCAAACAGTTTCCCGATTTGGCTGATTGCATCGCTCGTTATTGGGATTGTTATCTTTCAAGCAATTGTCTTTATCAGGCTCGCTTCAAAAACAGCGCCTGCTGTTGGGTTGACAAACCAAGAGGTGAAATCGGTAGTGCGGACGGGAGCAATTAGTTCGTTAGGGCCATCTTTTGCGATTGTTATTGTCGCAATTTCCTTGATAACCTTTCTTGGAAATCCGGTGACGCTCATGCGAATTGGAATCGTCGGATCTGCACCGATTGAAACTGTTGGGGCGAGCTTGGGAGCGCAGGCTGCCGGATCGGAACTGGGTTCGTCGACTTTTACTGAAAAAGCATTTACAACAGCGGTCTGGGTCATGTGTCTCGGTGGTATGGGCTGGCTATTAGTTACAGCACTATTCACGAAATCACTGGGAAAATTTCAAGAGAAAATCGCTGGAAATGGAAAAAACATTCAAATGTTAAGTGTTGTTTCGACTGCGGCGATGATTGGGGCTTTCGGTTATTTTGGGGCAGGTCAAATGGTGAAAGGACTTAATGAGACAGCGGTATTTATCATTGCATTTCTTATCATGCCGATTATCATATGGGCTTCTAATAGGTTTAAATTGAGCTGGTTAAGAGAATGGTCACTCGGATTAGTTATTGTCGTCGGTATATCGGTGGGGCTTTTATTAATGTAACGAGGAAGGCGGGAGAACGAGCATGGCAATTGTGAACGAAGCAAAAACGGAAGTGATGTTACAAGAGGCTATACAGACGAATAAAACAGGTGGGGCAATCGATTTTGCAACATTTCATGCTAAGTCGCATTTTTGGGGACGTTTGACGATTTGGAGCGTTATTGCATTAACGCTCGCTTTGCCTTTATATCTATCATTCGGTCTTAATTTTCATCCGGGATGGTCCCCGATTTTGTCAGGGTTCCTTGCCTATGCATCCATTGTTGCGGTTTTGTGGTTTGTTGAACCCATTAGTTATTATCCGGTTTTAGGCGTTTCAGGCACCTATCTCGCATTTCTGACAGGTAACATAGGAAATATGTGCTTGCCGAGCGCGTCGATCGCTCAAAGTGTAGTCGGTGCGGAACCTGGCACGAAAAAAGGGGAAGTGACAGCGACGCTCGCTATAGCGGCTGCTTCTATCGTTAATACGGTTGTTCTCGTGTTCGCCATCCTATTCGGTTCATATCTAATTGCATTGTTACCGGAATCATTAACCGCCAGTTTCCAGTTTGTCTTGCCGGCCATATTCGGTGGAGTTATTGCTCAATTTGCCATTAAGAAACCGCTATGGGGCATCGTTGGGTTGGCTTTTGGACTTCTGGTTAATTTGGGTCCGGTGCCGGCTTCATTGAAAACGTTCCTTTGCATTTTGGGGACAGTTGTCGGTTGCATACTACTTGAAAAGTTAAAAAGTAAGAAAGCAGTAAAATAAATGAGGATGAACAACTAACATTGGTATGAGACAATGCATGTATTGGTTTTATTGAAAAACAAGGAGGAATGACACAAATGAGTCAAAGCGTGCAAGAAGGAATTCAAACAAAACGTCAATTATTGGATCTGCTTGATAGTCGTAAAGACGAGATGGTAGCGATTCGCCGCCATTTACATGAGAATCCTGAACTGTCTTTCAAAGAAGAAAAAACTGCACAATATATCGCTGATTTTTATAAAGGAAAAAATGTAGAGGTTCAGACGAATGTTGGCAATGGATATGGGATTATCGTAACCATTAAAGGAGACAAGCCTGGTAAGACAATCGGGCTCCGTGCCGATTTTGACGCACTGCCCATTCATGAAGAGGCTGACGTGCCGTTCAAATCGAAAAATGAGGGTGTCATGCACGCGTGTGGTCACGACGGACATACTGCCTATATGTTAATTCTTGCAGACTGCCTTATTCAAATGAAATCATCCATTGCCGGTACGATTAAAATTATTCACCAACATGCGGAAGAAACACCGCCGGGCGGAGCGAAGAGTATCGTCGAATCAGGTGTGCTTGACGATTTGGATTTGGTTTTCGGTACGCACCTATTTCCAACCCATCCAGCGGGAACGGTCGGTTATCGAAGTGGCTATTCAATGGCGGGAAGAACGTATTTCAAGCTAGTGATTCAAGGAAGTGGGGGGCATGGTTCTTCTCCGCATCACGCGAATGATCCTATCGTTGCGGGTGCCCATTTCGTAACAGCTATCCAGACCATTGTCAGCAGGCGTTTGAATCCATTTGAAATGGGTGTTGTTACAATCGGTTCGTTTGACGGGAAAGGTTCATTCAATGTCATCAAGGACAGTATCGAACTTGAAGGCGATGTGCGTTATATGAACGGAGAAACGCAGGAATTGATTTCGAGGGAAATTCATCGCATTGTAAGCGGCATTGAGGTGGAGTTCGACGTGAAGTGTGACTTGACGTATACGGCTGATTATCCGGCTCTCTACAATGATCCGACGGTAACCGCGGAGGTTGTTTCTATTCTTGAGAATTCAAATGACCCGGATATCAAGGAAGTAGTGGAGTTCCCAGTGTTCTCGGGATCGGAAGACTTTTCGTATTACTTGGAAAAAGTACCTGGCGTTTTCTTTAATATCGGTTGTAAGCCAAAAGGGGTAGATAGAGCATTCATGAATCATCATCCGAAGTTTGAAATTGATGAAGATGCCCTTATTGTTTCCGCGAAATCGGTTGCCGAAGTTGTTTGCAGCTATTGCAATATCGATTAATCATATAAAAGCCGACCTGCGATGAGTTGCTCTTCCAATTGTTAGATGATGTCTAACAATTGGGGGGCAGTTCATTAATGGGTCGGCTTTTTGGTGCGTTCAATTTAAAAGCAAGCGCCCTCTCCATTTGAATACCAAAAAAACACTAACGTGTTATACAAGGTAGTGGACATATAAAAATGTGCATGCTAAGGTGTTATACAAGGTAGTGAAAAGGAGAGGAGATAGATGGCTTCATCGAGTCAAATGTTAAAAGGTATATTGGAGGGCTGTCTTCTCGCAATTATAAGCAAAGGGGAGACGTACGGATACGAGATGATTGAAGAGTTGCAGAAGTATGGGTTGACGATGGTGAGTGAAGGGAGTATTTATCCGGTCCTTATGAGAATGCAGAAAGATGGGCTTGTATCGACAGTTATGCGTCCCTCTCCAAACGGACCTAAACGTAAATATTACTCACTAACGGAAGCGGGTAGCGCCGATATTGATGATTTCAAAGAACGATGGCATGAGCTTTCAATGGGCGTGAATTTATTAATGGAGGAGGGGGAGCAACATGAAGTTATCAAAGAGAAGTGATGAGTTTGTAAAGAATGTTCGATTATATTTAATAACATCCGGTAAAAATGAGGCTGAGATTGAAGAGGTAGCAGGGGAACTCGAAGATCATCTAGCTGAGCTCGAACGTCGCGGAAAGGATGTGGACAGCATTACAGCTGGATCACCGGCTGTGTATATGAAGTCGCTTGAAAGAGAAATGACGAATGATTATGCATCTTGGCTGAAGTTCATTCCAATTTTAAGTATTTTGATTATCGCCTATTCTGTAATGGGCTCAGCACTAAATAACAGATTTGAGCTGGATATTATTCAGTTGATTGGCATACCGATTGTTGTTATCCTCTCACTTATTGTCTACTGGGTACTGTTCAGAAATGTAGCGAAAAAAGAACTGAACGGTAAGAGAAATATAGTTCCCGTGCTCGTAGCAGTAATCGTTGTAAATTCTCTATTCATCGCTGTTGCATTGATAAGTGCGATTCTTTTTGAACCATTATACATTGCTACAATAGGTATGAATAAGTTTTTCGTCGCAGTGTGTCTACTCGTCTTTATTGTCGGGGCGGTCTTTCTGAAATCATGGATTGTCATCATCATTCCGATACTTCTTTTCGGTCCGGAATTTGTCCTCAACTTTACATCTTTAAGTGAGGGGTGGAAGCTTGGAGGTGGATCCCTAATTTCGATGATCCTTATCCTGGTCTTTATCGGGTTACATGCACTGAAGCTTAAACAGAAGGAATCTGCTAATGGGTGAAGAAGATTAAAGTTAATACAAAAAAAGCCAGACCTCACTACAGGTTGGCTTTTTTCATGCGTTCATTTCGTTGCCGCTTTCCGTGGCCAGATGAAATACGTAATAGAAATTACAAAGTCAATGCCTAGTACAAGCCCCCATGTATTTAATGTTGCGGACAGTATTTCGGTTCTCGCCGGGTCGCTGATAAAATAAATCATGGCAATCAGGAAAGCACCGCCAATGATATACGCAAGCAGATGCTGCATTGAACCCTTCATCGAGTGACGAGCATGTTCATAGCCGATTTTACGCGGCGGTTTTGCACCTGTTTTTTGAACATAATAACGAAAGCGTTCATCAGCCCAGCGAATCATGCTTTTACCGAACGCAATGGATGAACCGAGGTATATGGCCGCTATGGCGTGCACTTGCGTCGCAGTTGCTCCATTATAAAGATCAGTTGCCGTGACTATTAGTAGAATCAAGTCGATTACAGGCGTTAGGGCGAGCAAGAAAAAACCTAGCTTTTCACGTTTGAAAATATAGCGCGTGATGAGTCCGAGAGCAATGACGACCCAAAAACCAATTTCACATGCCACAATTGTCCAGGCAATGAAGTTCATAGAAACTCCTCCCTTTAAATCATATAGGAATAATTAGTTTCATCATATCACAATGACTCTATGGTTAACTCAAGCTATTTTATTACAGTATTGCAGCATGTTCTCGCCGCCACCCACAAAAAAGAACGGAAAAGCCGATTAGGCTTTTCCGTTCTTTCATCATTTCTTCAAGTAAGCCCAGCATACTGCGCGTACGGTTCAGCGCTAGTAACGAGTGCGTCTTCGTCGATGTCGGGGTTACTGAGCGCATTTCTTGAAAGCGTTTATGAACTCAATACCTTTTCAAGATGCTTGATAGTTGGTGTTAAGTTGGCGAAAAAGTAAGCCTCACGCAGTCTTCTTGCGCTCGGGCTGGCATTTAGATAAGCTGCACTTCCGTTATGGAGCATCGCGGTCTGAACTGCGCTCAGTGTTAAATAGGCCATCGATAATCTGATTTTCGCGAGTTCCTTCCAATCGAAGGTGTCGGACTGGATCAAGTCCTGTAGATCTTTCTCAAATCCTATTTTCGCTTCCTTGAGTTCGTTCGGTTGCGTTTGTAGATATTGGTTGCACCCGTTTTGTTTGTTGCATACTTTTTCGATTGAACGAATCGATGCCTCTGTTACGCCAAAACCGAGTGGAATCTGATAAGCGATAAACACGGGTCGTACTTTCTCTATAAATGAATCCGCATCTTTTGAAACTACACGCGCATCTGGCACAAATACATCTTTAAATACACAAGCATACGTGGCGCTACCATTTATACCGAGATAATCGGATCTTTCCTTCATTGACAGACCTTCTGAACTGCATGAGACGAAGCACATAATCCGTTCCTTGTCATTTAGACTAGCTACGAGTCCGAATGAATGGTATTTCCCTAAATTTGAAACTGATGGAAGCACGCCTGAGACTAGATATCCATCTTCTGTGCGTTCTGCTTTCAAGTTTAAGTTTTCAAGCCCTGCGTAGTATTTCATTGGGTTAGAAAGTCCCGTTCCGCCAAGCATGCTACCGTTTTCAAGTTGCCCCAGTAAATCCTCACGCAGTTGTTCATTTTCCGTGTTGCGGATATATGATATAGCAGCTAAGTGGCACCATAAACAAAAAGCAGTCGTCATACACGTTTTTGCTGTTTCGGATATTATGGACACCTCATCCAAGACAACCTCTTTTCTCGTGCGTCCGACAGAAGAAAGAAGCCCTGATTCGCCAAGTTTACGTAAAAATGTTTCCGCATAGAAGGCATCCACATCGATTTTCTTCACATATGGCTTCAATTCCTGCTCGATTAAATTGCTGAGGACTTCCTTTTTCTCTGCTGTGCTTTTCGTCACGAATACCACTCCTAAGTCATCTTGTTATCCTAGAATTTCTGTAATTGAGTCAATCGGGGTTTTTACTGCTTCACGTGCACGTTTTACGGCAGCTTCGTCAGGTGCATCGTAGAAGCATAGACATTTGCTCATATCTTCACAGACGTAAGTTCTTGCGAATGATACTTCTGGAACTTCTTCATAATGAACGGAATTTTTCTTTTTGCGTGCAAGGTACTGATCCATCGTCAAGTCTTCTGGAATATTCCATTCAACTAAATAATTCACGACGTCCTTTTTTTGTTTTACCTGTTCCAATTCGTCTCCAACAAGGCGTACATCTTTAACGAGTTCGATTGCGATGCCTGCTTCTTTTACTACGCTTGTTGCTGTTTCTTCATTTTCTGCTTCGATAATGAAAAAAGAGCGTGAAAAGTCTTTCGATACTTGTAATTCAATCAAAGTAGCTTCTTTTTCATTAAGTAGTTTTTGAAGCTCATTTGCTTTTTGGTCCACCTCTTGCTTAGTACTTGCGATTCCAGTTAGAGATGATTCGATTAAATATAGACTCATTTCCGAAAACCTACCTCTCCTATTGGTTTTATCAACCTTAAGGGTTATATTATAATACTTAGTTAATAAAAGCAACCCATTGACTGATAATGTTGTATAATCAATCAATGAGATTTCATTGAAAGGATGTTTGTTGTGAAACCAAAATACAATCTGCCGTGCAACATCGCTCAATCACTGAACATAATAGGTGATCGCTGGACGCTTCTCATCATTCATGAAATCCTTACTGGACGAACGACTTTTAACGAAATAAAGAAAGCGTTAAATGGCATATCTGCTAATCTATTATCGGAACGTCTAAAGTTATTGGAAGCGGAGGGGTTAGTTACGGCGAAACTATACACCAATCATCCTCCACGTTACCAGTACATGCTTACCAAGAGCGGTGAAGATCTAGAACATGTATTTAATTCATTAATCATATGGGGCACCAAACATTTGGATGAATGCTATAAAAAACTTGTTGATTCATCAACGGGCGATGAAGTTGAGATTGTGTATTACTCAAAAAGAACGGGGAAAATTGTCCATGATATTGAAGCTATAAGTGTCGAAATTGAACCCGTTCAGACCCTAAACACGTAACTCGCGAAATCACGATAGAACGGAAGTGAGAAGTATCTCGCTTCCGTTCTTATTTTTTGGATTTATATAGATGCACCCCAATGACGGCCGACCCATAGCTCAAACAGTGTAATTAGGCGGTCAAGGATAAATCCGCATAGCCCTATGAAGATAATGCCGGCGAGTACACCTGCAAGATTTAGTGTGTTACGCGCATCGACAATTAAAAAACCAAGCCCTGATTGCGCACCTACCATTTCGCCTGCGACTAGAAAAATCCATGCACTTCCGAGTGCGAGGTGCAGGCCGCTCACGATGGACGGGAATGACGCGGGGAAAATAATTTTAAACATCAGTTCGGGTTGATTGATTTCCATGTTTTCCGCGATTCAAAATAACAACCTTGTATATAAAGTTTATTGGAATGTTCCACTTGTTGGGCTGTAATCTGGGGATTATCCTTCTAGTAATCTTGGTGAAGGAGGCGAGGGGATATTATTGCTCATGAAAAAAAAGGAAAAGCCAATTTGGCTTTTCCTTTTGATCAGTCTATTATTTATTCAAGTAAGCCCAGGCATACTGCGCATACAGTTCCGCGCCAGTAGCGAGTGCGTCTTCGTCAATGTCGAAGTTGCCGTGGTGATGTGACCATTCCGTATCTTTCTCGGGATTGCCGGATCCTACAAGTGCAAAACTACCGGGTGCTTTGTCGAGGAAGAATGAGAAATCTTCAGCGCCCATCGTCGGTTTTTCATCAAAAACAAAATCCGGACCGAATGCTTCTGCTGCAACCTGCTGGACGAGGTTTGCGCTCGCTTCGTCGTTGACAACCGGCTGTGTGCCACGGATATATTCAACTTCTGCAGTCGCTCCGTACATGTCGGCGACGCTGTTGGCGTAATGTGAAATGCTTTTTTCGATATGATTACGCGTGTCCTGGTTGAACGTGCGAACCGTTCCTTCAATCAATGCATTCTCAGCAATGACATTGAAACGCGTACCGACTTCCATTTTACCAACAGTCAAAACGGCGGCTTGTTGCGGATCAATTGTACGTGAAACTATGGTTTGAACATTCATAACGAACGAAGAAGCAACGAGCGCTGCGTCGATACAGTCTTGAGGGATGGCACCGTGTCCACCTTTACCTGTGAAATGCACTTTGAAAATATCTGCCGCCGCGAATGTAGGTCCTGGTGGGCAAGAAACCTTATGTGTCGGCAACTGCGACCAAATATGGATACCAAAAACGTTGTCGACGCCTTCCATGGCACCTTGGTCGACCATTGCTTTGGCTCCTTGCGCAATTTCTTCTGCGGGTTGGAACAGCAGGCGAACATTACCTGGTAATTCGTCTTTCACTTCGGACAATGCTTTTGCAGCGATTAATAACATCGATGTATGTGCATCATGGCCGCATGCATGCATTTTACCGTCTATTTTGGAAGCGTAGGGGACATGGGTGTTTAGTTGTTCAACATTGAGCGCATCCATATCACCGCGCAATGCGACTGTTTCGCCCGGAAGCGCGCCTTTAATTTCTGCGATAACACCAGTCGGCTCTGTTTTACGGTAGGAAATACCGAGTTCGTCCAAATAGGCACAGACGAATGCAGTTGTTTTCACTTCTTCAAACGACAGCTCCGGCTCGCTATGCAATTTGCGTCGCAGAGCGGTTAGTTCATCGCTGTAGTTAGTAATAGCTTCTTTTATTTTTTGACTGATCATGATGTAGGTCCCTCCGTTAATCGTTTTACTGCTTCAAAGATAATATTCGTTCCCTCCGCGAGGTGACTCGCATCGGACCATTCTTCCGGGCAATGACTTAGCCCGTCCTTGCTTGGGATGAATACCATCCCACAAGCTGTGAAATCTGAAAAAACCATGGCATCGTGGCCGGCACCGCTATTAATTGGACAATATGGGATTTTAAGATCGTCACTGACTTCTTTTAATAACGAACGGATGCTTGTATCAAGCTGTTTTGGTGCGATATAGAGTTGCTGTTCTACTGAAGTGCGAATTCCGTTGCCATCCTGCTGCGCAATCAACTCTTTTACCTTTTGGACAGCATTCAATACATGCGCTTCTTTGCTCGAACGAATATCGATGGAGAAAACTACTTTGTTTGGAATGACATTCGCCCCATTCGGGAAGACATTCAACTGCCCCGTTGTAATGACGGTGCCTTTTCCTTCGATCTTAGCGAGTTGAGGTAAGGCTGAGATGATATGAGCTGCAGAGACAAGTGCATCAGACCGCCGATCCATTGGTGTAGTGCCAGCATGTCCTGCCTGACCATGTACTGTCACTTCTAATTGAGTGAGACCGACAATTGCTTCAACGACACCAATAGGAATGTTCTTCTCTTCAAGAATAGGGCCTTGTTCGATGTGTAACTCCAGAAAGGCTTTTATTGTTTTCGGGTCCCGCTTTTTTATATTCGTAGGATTAAGCCCAATGTCGGCCATCGCATTCACTGCCAATACGCCATTTTTGTCGGCCAATGAGTTAAAATCTTCATCTGACAATAAACCCATCATGCCACGTGAACCCATCAGACCGCCGCCAAAACGGGAGCCTTCTTCCTCAACGAGTGCAATGACTTCAAGTGGGTAAGCGGGCTTAAGATTGTTCTCTTTGAACAATGCAGCAACTTCCAAACCGACAATAACACCAGCAGCGCCGTCATAGGCGCCCCCGTTAGGAACGGAGTCGAAATGGGAACCGACTATGACGGAAGGGGCGTCTGTTAATGTACCTTCCAGCTTTCCGAAAATATTACCGAAGCCATCTTCCGAAACGTGAAGGTCATACTCCTTCATTTTCTCTTTGATGTAGTTGCGTGCGTGTAAATCCTCTTCACTATACGTAAGCCGTGTCACACCATTACCAGGAGTAGCTGTAAAACGACTCAACAATTCAATATGTTCTTCAATCCTTTGTTGAATGGCTTTCATTCCTATTCCTCCTTATGTTAGTAGTCCGAATAGCTTCAGAATTTCCTAGGTAACAGTCGCCTAGGGAAAATTCTTACAGGAACCCTACAAAGATGCCTGCGAGGATGACAGAAACTATCGTGACACTTGTAAATCCACCGACGAGCATTGGTGCCAACATTTGCCCAGTTAATGCATCTCTTTCTTTTTCGTCCTCTGTTAAGGAGTTGATGACTTCGTTCGTAATAATGTAGTCAGCTGGGAATCCGTAAAAAGCGGTCAAGGAAATGGCGAACGCCATATTATTAGTTACTTTTAGCACTTTCCCCATGATGAACGAGAAGAGGAGCATTCCAATAACGCCTAAAATGATACATACGACGAGTGGATAGATCATATCAACTATCATAGCTGGTGTTGCCACTTTCAATCCGTCGAAAACGAATAGCATAAGAACCATGATAGCCAAACCGAAACCGTTCGCTTTTTGCAACACACGCGGTTCCAAGAATCCAACGTTAGCTGCGATAATTCCAAACAAGAGGCAAATGACATACGGGCTAACTGAAACGAATGGTGCAAGGAATGTAGACGTGAGATACGCTAAATATCCGACGATTGCAAGCCTGAAGAATTTAAAGTAATCGGTATTATATTTTTCCGGTAATTTACTAAACATTTTCAATTCAATCGGTTCTTTTTGAGGAGATGGATGATCGCTCGTTTGTTTGACCAAAAGTTCCCCATTTCGGTATTTCTCAAGAAGCTTTTTACCTTCTTTTTTCAGAACAAATGACGTAAGGGGATAACCCGCAAACCCTCCCATAATGTAAATGGCAATTGCGAATACTGATAAATTAATCAGTCCCGCTTCCACAGCACCTTCCGACATGATTAATGACGATACGATTCCTCCAACGAGGGGTGGAATTGCGATAATAACTGTTTCTAGACCGAACAGTAATGTTCCGATTCCGAAGAGGAAAACGACAACCCCTAGAATTCCTGACAGGGAAATTGTTATTGTCTTCCATTGCTCTTTCAGTTGTCGTAGCGAAAGCAATGTTCCCATATTTGTAATGAGTAAGTAAATCAACATGGTAGCAACGACGGGAGGTACGCCTGCAACCGCAACAATATCAGGCGGGAAAAATGTCCAATAGCCGAGTAGAAAGAGAACGGCACTGACGAATACGGATGGAATCCATGCATTTGTTCGAACAGAAACGGCATCTCCGATAAATAAAATAGCAACAACAATTACTAAAGCTAACATTTGCGGCATGGAACTCGCCCCTTTCAGATAATAAGATTTTCACTAACTTTAACATGAAAGAATGTGAAATAAAAGCGTATATGATATATTGCATATAATATTTTAGGAGAAAGTACGATGAAGACGCTTTCATTGAAATGTTGTATAACAGCCATTTTCACTGGGATATTTCCGGCTTGCTTTCAGTGAATTAATCACGACACTTTAACCGCCTTTCTCCAGATGAGATGCGAGCTATTCTATCGTCCCGAATAGCTTCGGTACTTCTTGTACTTATGTTTTTGGAGAGCGACGGAAGAACAAACACCATACGATTATCGAAAAAAAGTAGGGATGCGAAGAAGTCGCATCCCTACTTATCAAGATATCTCGATAATGATATAGAAGTTGTTCAATTCAAAGCAATCCAAAGCAACTATACTTGTAGTACCCGGTATTTGATTGAGTTATTTACTGGTTAAATTTTAGTTAATCAACAGACGGGGTATTGTTTATTCTTTTGATAACGAATTTTCGATTTCGTACGATGATCTTGCTTTATCCAACCACTCGACATACTTAGCTTGCAATTCCTGGTCGGATAAAAGTAGTTTTATTGTCTCTTTGTGATCAGCCAAGACAGGTTCAGCTTCGCCTTCTACTTGGAAAGACGCTTTATTCTCTTCGAAGTAGGCCTTAACTTTCTCGTCTGTTATATCTTTACCTGGTTCTAGCACTTTTTGGATGGACAAAAATTCTGTAATGTCTTCTTTGAATTGTTTTTCAGTCACGCCGATTTGCTCCAGTGCGGCAGTGAATGCCTCTTGCCCGCCACCACTTTCAACGTATTTCGCAAGTTCTGCATCTACTTCTTTATCAGTAACTTTTACTTTTTTCTTCTCCAGCTCAAGTGCAATCACTTTCTTGTCAATCATAGAATCGAGTGCTTCTTTTCCGGAAGATTGAACGAGTACGTCATACAGTTCATCTTTCGTTATTTTTTCATCACCGACCGTTGCTACCGTTTCATCTGTGGCTTTTGTTGCTTTAGCTTCTTGCGAACAGCCCGTTGCCACAAACATAATTGCGAGCAAGGCAACTGCCATTAAGAGTAAGTTCCTTTTTTTAGTCAAAATTAATTCCTCCAGTAGTTGATGTAAATTCATCCTACAGGATAGATATGAACAAACTATTAACAAGTCTGAAATGGGAAACAAAACAAGTATTTACTTTTCGATTTGGTGTGGAAATGACAAAGTGAACTTTGTGCCTTGTCCTTTTTCGCTGGTTACCTTGATTGTTCCGTTATGCATCCTAACGAGACTTTTCACAATCGACAAACCGAGGCCGAATTCACCATATGGATTGGTTGTCCGTGACACAATCGCTTTATAAAACCTGCCCCAAATTTTCTCGATATCTTCGGGGTCGATGCCGATACCGGTATCTTCAATTTCAATGACAGTGTTTTCCTCGCTTGTGTAGCCTCGAAGGTAGATAGCGCCACTTTCAGTGAACTGGATACTGTTTTTCGTAATATTGATCAATATCTGTGTGAGTCTATCGTAATCCGCATGCACGAACACGTTGGGTTCAACAGTAACGATAATTTTATTATTCCTTTCTGCTGCAACGCCTTCGAGCTGATCCTGAATGATTTCCAGCAATTCAATAAGCTGGATGTCTTGTTTGATCAATGTGACTTGGTTTGAACGAATTTTCTCGTAGTCTAGGTTTTCATTGACAAGCCGAATGAGTCTCATTGTCTCGTTCGTGGCTAGTTGCAGGCCTTTCACCTTTTCGGCTTCCGGTATCATATCGTTTCTTAAGCCTTCGATGATGCCTCTAATTGTCGTAAGAGGGGTCCGTAATTCATGGGATACATCAGCCATAAACTGACGTCGTCTGTTCTCAAGATTTTCAATCTCTTCCATAGAAGCATCTAATTGCTCAACCATTTCGTTAAAATCCCCGGCAAGTTCACCGATTTCGTCAACATTCGACCACGGTATCCGCACCGAATAATCGCCTTGTGCAACCGCGGATGTAGCCAGTTGAAGTCGTTTGATCCTTCTGACGTGGAAAGTCGATAAAATCCAACTGAGAAGTAGCGAAATTGCCAGTGCGATAAACGTCGTAATTAGCAAATAAGAATTCATCTGTGAAATAACTTCGCGAGAGCCTTTGATAGGGGATGTTAATAGAATCCCGCCGACAAACTGTTGCCCACGAATGTAAGGTAGGAGAACGAATGTAACGGCTTCATTGAAACGTTTAAAGTCTTGCTTAACGATAATTGTCTTACCGTTTTTGATATTTCGCCATTCTTCTTCACTTAAACTAATGAGCGGCGCATTTATGCCAGTTGAGTAAATGATGGCCGACTTTTCATCGAATAAGCTATATTGGATATCGCGAGCGTTCAGGACATCTCCATATGATTTTAAAATACGGTCCGAATTTCGCTGGTCTTGTTTGATGTCTCGTAAAATAGACTGCCCGTATATAGCCAGTTCTTCTGTTTTATTGTCATATACAAATCGCTCAACATAATGAGAAAACAGTAAGCTTAGTAGTAAAAATGCGATGACAATGACACTGAAGTGACTCATAAGTTGCTGGTAGAGGTATTTGATTTTCATTTGGTGACGTCACCCGCAGTTTCGTCGAATCGGTAGCCAACGCCCCATACTGTATGGAAAAAAGGAAGTTCTTCTGTTGCGATTTTCGTCCGAAGCCTCTTGATATGTACATCTACAGTTCGATCGTCACCGTAAAAGTCATAGCCCCAGACATTGTCGAGCAGCTGCTCGCGTGAGAAGACTTGTTTTGGATGTTGGGCAAAGTGAATCAGCAAATCGAATTCTTTTGGAGTTAGGTTTTGGATTCGCACGCCATCCCGTAAGACTTCGCGTGTGTTTGGATTAATTTTGAAATGTGCTGTTTCGACAATGCCGTCTTCTAACGGTTTGTCTTGTAGTGTCGAATACCTCCGAGTCACGGCTTTAATGCGGGCCATGAGTGCTAGTGGACTAAATGGTTTCGTAACATAGTCGTCCGCGCCCATTTCGAGCCCTAGTACCTGGTCTGATTCGCCGTCTTTTGCGGTCAGCATAATAATGGGTGTCGCAATAGCCTCCTGCCGAAGTTTACGGCAAATTGAAATACCGTCCATTCCGGGGAGCATCCAGTCGATGATGAGACAATCCCAGCCGTCCTGCTTTGCAAGTTCAAAACCTTCCAAACCATTTTTTACGAATGAACCATCTATTCCTTCTTTTGAAAAAAACAGCTCAATCATCTTGGAGACACTTTCGTTGTCTTCAATTACTAAGATTTTCATTGCAATACACCTCCTTACGCATTGTGTTCTACTAAACGTAAATCGAAATGGGGGAATTTGCAATTGCAAACACCTCTCCCTTGGCTAGTAGGAAGAGGTGAATGGCCGTATATTTTAATTTGCCGTGGAGACGTTGCTTGTAAGTGTAACTTCAATCGTTTTCAATTCTGCACCCCGATAAATTGTAAATGTTGCCTTGTCACCGACAGAAAGGTTGGAATACAAGAACTTTCGCAGATCCGCCGAGCCAAGAATTTCGGTACCATTTATCGCAGTTATGACATCTTCTACACGCAGTCCAGCTTTTCCTGCTGCCGATTGCGGATCAATTGAAGCGACAATCACGCCGCCTTTCACTTTCTCAGGAAGGTTTTGAAAATACGTGCGTGGTACTTGGTTGAAATCTGCTAGTCCGATGCCGATGTAAGGACGTTCAACTTCACCGTTCTTCGTCATTTCTTCGATTAACGGGACAACTTCATTACTTGGAATTGCAAAACCAAGTCCTTCAACGCCACTTTCGGAAATTTTTAGGCTGTTAATACCTATTACTTCACCGGCACTATTCAGAAGAGCACCACCACTGTTACCTGGATTAATCGCCGCGTCCGTTTGGATGACGTTCATTTCCCACTCGCCGGCAGATGTCTGTACATTAATGGAACGATCGACCGCACTTACAATACCTTGTGTGACTGTTCCGGAGAAGTCGAGGCCGAGCGGATTTCCGATTGCGATGACTTCATCCCCAGCACGAAGCTTGTCAGAATCGCCGAACTCCAAGGAGTTTTTTGCGTACTTCGCATCGATTGTCAAAACCGCAAGATCACTTAGCGCGTCTTTGCCTATCAGCTCAGCTGTCGCAACTTCTCCGCCTTCCAGTGATACTTCGATTTTCTCTGAACCTTCAATGACGTGGTTGTTTGTCACGATGAACGCTTTGTCCCCATCTATTTTATAGATAACGCCCGAACCGGTACCAGCTTGGGTGCTTTTGGTTTGTTGCGAAAATGGGTTTTGCGCATTTTGATAATTAAGAATCCCGACAATTGCATCCGATGAATTTTCGACCATATCGGAGAGTGATGTGGTTGTTGTCGCAGACGTTTGTTGCACATTATATGGAGCCGTTTCCGTAGTCGCGGGCGGTGACTCTGTCTGACTCGTCTTCAGAAAGTCTGTATTTGTAACAACTGCTATCGTCAATACGGAACCGATAATGCCAGCTCCGATGGTTGATAAAAATCTTTTACCTGATTTATTTTTGTTCTCTGTATCCATAATATCTTCCTCCTATTTAATCGATTAACCTAATCATAATAGGTAAATATGAACAAATTATTACGGAGGCATTAATAATTGATGAACATGTCGAATGATTTTTGAGTTTAGTAGTTGAAATAATTAGTATAGTCTGACAGAATGAGAGGACAAGCTTCTTTCTTTATGCCAGAAGATGTGTAAGCGCATACACTAATTTAATTCGGGTGGAAGTGCATACCGCAGAAGTTTGCAACGTATAGTGGCATTGCGTGTGAAAATCAGCTCACGGGGAGGAATGGTTAAATGGTACAAGCAGTAGAAAATGAGGTTTATGTATTTCCGAACACAAAAGGTGCAAAAGTGGATTTCAAGGAACGCTACGATAACTACATTGGCGGAAAATGGACAGCGCCAGCCAAGGGTGAATACTTTGATAATGTGACGCCGGTTACAGGCAAAGTATTTACACAAGTGGCACGTTCAACTGCAGCGGATATTGAACTAGCGCTGGATGCGGCACATGCTGCAAAAGACGCATGGGGTAAAACGTCAGTTACAGATCGCTCAAATATATTGCTCAAGATTGCTGATCGGATTGAGCAGAACTTGGAAATGCTTGCTGTTGCCGAAACGTGGGATAACGGAAAGGCAGTCCGTGAAACATTGAATGCGGATTTGCCACTTGCTATCGATCATTTCCGCTATTTTGCCGGTGCTATCCGGGCACAAGAAGGCGGAGTAAGCCAAATTGATAATGATACTGTGGCGTACCATTTCCATGAGCCGATTGGTGTCGTTGGACAAATTATACCTTGGAACTTCCCGATTCTAATGGCAGTGTGGAAACTCGCACCGGCACTCGCAGCAGGTAACTGTGTCGTGCTAAAGCCTGCTGAACAGACTCCGGCATCGATTCTCGTTCTCGTCGAACTGATTGGAGATCTATTGCCGCCTGGCGTTCTCAACGTCGTGAATGGTTTCGGTTTGGAAGCAGGAAAGCCGCTTGCATCGAGCCCGCGCATTGGTAAAATTGCGTTTACAGGTGAGACAACAACAGGACGTCTAATCATGCAGTATGCTTCACAAAATGCAATCCCTGTCACACTTGAGTTGGGTGGTAAATCACCGAATATTTTCTTTGAAGATGTCATGGAAGAAGACGATGCATTCTTGGATAAAGCGGTGGAAGGGTTTGTCATGTTTGCTCTTAACCAAGGGGAAGTATGTACATGTCCTTCACGTGCTTTAATCCAGGAATCGATTTACGATAAGTTTATGGAGCGTGCAATTGAGCGGGTAAAAGCGATTAAAACAGGAAATCCACTAGACCCGACTGTCATGATGGGCGCGCAAGCCTCGAATGAACAGCTCGAAAAAATTCTTTCTTATCTTGATATCGGAAAACAGGAAGGCGCAGAATGCTTAGTCGGCGGGGAGCAAAACAAGTTGGAGGGCGACTTGGAAGGCGGTTACTATGTCAAACCGACTGTCTTTAAAGGCAACAATAAAATGCGTATTTTCCAGGAAGAAATATTCGGGCCGGTTGTGTCCGTTACAACATTCAAAACCAAAGAAGAAGCACTTGAAATCGCGAATGATACGCTATATGGCCTTGGCTCTGCTGTTTGGACCCGCGACATGAACACAGCTTACCGTTTTGGCCGCGACATCCAAGCAGGCCGTGTCTGGACGAACTGTTATCATATGTATCCGGCACACGCTGCATTCGGTGGATACAAGGCGTCGGGAGTTGGACGTGAAAACCACTTAATGATGCTTAGTCACTACCAGCAAACTAAGAACATGTTAGTGAGCTATAGCGAAAACAAACAAGGGTTCTTTTAAGCGGTAAGAAAGGAGGGAGTGCGGATGACGGCGACGGAACGCGTCCTCGCAACTGACGCTGCACTTGAACTCATTGCGTTTTTAAAGGGAAAACACGGACCGCTGATGTTTCATCAGTCGGGTGGGTGCTGCGATGGTTCATCCCCCATGTGCTATCCGGACGGTGAACTAATACTGGGTGACCAGGACGTCCTTCTTGGCTACATTGGTGAAACACCGTTTTATATGCACAAAAACCAGTTCGAATACTGGAAGCATACACAGTTGATTATAGATGTTGTCCCGGGTCGCGGAGGCATGTTTTCACTTGAAGGAGTAGAAGGCAAACGTTTTCTGACTAGGTCACGCGCATTTACAGCTGAAGAGAATAAAGAACTGCAGGTTTAAATGAATAACGAAAGAGGGACCCGGAGATGTCTGGGTCCCTCTTTCGTGTTGGTCAAATAAATCGCTTGCGCTCATCGGGAGATGGCAGCATGCAGGCATCCTCTTTTTTACCGAACCATTTATAGCGATTCGCAGCGAAATAATCATAAACGCCGTTACGTATTATAGGCGGTACGAGTATAAATAGAAATAACAGATGCCATAGCCCATCCAACTTTTTCGCTATATGTAGCGCGGCAGAAGACTTCGTGTAAACCCGACCATTTTCAATTAGAACCAGGCTGTCTATCTCATCTGAAATGGCATATTGTTTACGAAGTTCCACCCCTTTTTCACTTTGCAATGAAGTGAAATGGAAATGGGCTGAAGGATCCCGCTTTATGATAAATTGCACACTTGCATCACAGAAATTACAATCGCCATCAAATAATATAATTCTTTTCATTTAGGAACCTCCTCGTTTAGCTATGCTATGTAGTTATAGTATATCCGTTGCGGTCTCTAAAAAAACATGCAACACTTAAAAGTTTACTTATTTCTGAATATTTAGTATAATGGTAGAAAGAGAAATCGAATGTTGTTGTATGTATAGCTATATTCCAGCGTAGTTCGCCACGGTTAAAATTGTGAGGAGGATGATATAAATGGAACGCTTATCTGTGGAGTCGTCTGAAATGGAACTTAGGCACAATCCAGATTTCATTGCTAAGTTAAAAATGATTGGCGAGGGAAGTCCGATTTATGATTCACCTGAAGAACTAGATGTAAAAAGGAAAGAGCCCCACGTATTCGATGACGATAAAGAAATCCCGAATGAAATCCAATAACTAAACCCAGGCACCACCAATCGCCTCAATTTGCATGTTCTCTGACAAAGAGAATGATGGTAGTTGAGGTGTTTTTCTTTGCCGAATTTCCAACTTCTATATGTTAATATCCCTGGAAAATAAGTATTCTAGTAAAACATCAACTAAACAGAGAATACTGTTTTCAGAAGGAGAGGGTGGATTTGAAAAAAATTAGTATAGTCGCGATTATGCTTTTCTTGGTGGCTTGTTCAGCGGAAACCATAACGGATGAAAACACAAAACCAGAAGTCGGGTTGATTGAAACCGCTGAAAACACAGCGTTAATAGAATGGCGTTCGGATGCAATGGATAGAGGAAATCATGATTATGACACAGTTGCTCATAGTGAACTGGTTGTGGACCTTGATTATTCGGATGTGAATCGCGGGGATGTAATTTACTATAAAACCCCTACCGCTGTCCTAAAACGTTACCCTCAGTCGCCTGAAAACTATATTGGAAGGGTAGTTGGTTTGCCAGGAGAGATTGTTGAAATAAAAAAAGGACAAGTTTTTATTGATGATAAAATATTAGATACTTTTTATGCGAAAGCTACGATATTGGGCATGGAAGAAGAAGCATATTTTAAAAGAAAGAACACGCTCGAAAGCGTAAATATAGAATCTACCAAGAACTATTTCGCGACTAATATGGATCCCGTAAAAGTGATGGAAGACACCATATTTGTTTTAGTGGATCAATGGTGGAGAGGGACAGATAGTAGAGAGTTCGGGGTATTACCGCTAGATAGCGTGGAAGGCAAAGTTTTAGGATATGTGAAAAAATAAATCTACAAAAGCAAATAAAATAGTAGTGAGTTAAATAGGTGGGAATAAAGATATCCTCATACAACGCTTTGGCGCTCTGGGAGTTCATTATCGAGAGAGCTATGATTCGGATTGTGGATTGTATATCGCTTGGCGCTTTGGGGATGCCTCTGACCCTGAGCCTGGATTAACGCTCCGCATCCAGTCTCAGGGCTTCGGCTACCCCTTTGCCGCGCCTGCGCTGAAGTGTTCATAATCGATAGAGTTGTGATTTTAGGGATGTATATCCTGAGAATATGATGTGATTTAATTCGAAGAAGTACGCACTATAGGTTGCAGATTTCACCCCTAACAACGAAATGCGCTTTCTAACATAGACAATCCAGCGAAGGCGCGACTTCGTGGTAGCCGAAGCGATAAGACTGAAAGTGAACTTCTTTCCGGCTTATCGCGAGAGGCATCCACAAAGCGCAAAGCGGTATTAGCATGATTTCTGAATCCATCCATTGTATTGGGACTGATGTTAACCACATTCGCTTGCTTGAGCAAAGCGAATTTTAATCCCAGATAACAAAATACGTTTTCTGATATTCCTTACCGCCCGTAGAGTCTATCGCCCGTTTGTCCTCCTACTTTTCACATCTAATATAAGGAGGAGGTGATAGTATGATGCAACAAGGTAATTGGCATCACGGTAATCAAATGCATCACGGCCATCAAATGCATCACGGCAATCAGATGTACCCAGGCAATATGGGTGCCGGACAGGTGCAACCGGTCGTATGCCCAACGCAGTATCGTTGTCACGATCAATTTGTTCCACAAGAAGTACCTTTTATCCATCCGATCGTTAATGTGAATCGGGTTCATACCGTTCAAATTCCGCGTCACTATTACACAGAAACGACACAAGACGTTATGGGTCAAACACTGCCCGCCCAACCTGGTTATGGTCCGGGCATGGATGGCTATGGTCCGCAAGTAGGCGGTATCGGTTCACGGCATGGCTGTGGAAGACGTCGTCGTCGTAGATAAGGTAGTGTTATGGTAGAATAAAACTACCATAACTCTATACAGTAGGTGAATTTGTTGAAAGCTTTTAAATTTGTCATTCCCATTATGTTACTAGTTGGCGGATTCGGCTGGATGAAGTTGACGAAAGAATACCAAGAAGTGCCCGAGTTAACGCGCTTGGCTATCATAATCGGTGCGATGATTGTGAGCGGGGTCATTTCTTACTTTTTATTTCCAAAAGATGAAGGCGAAAAATCCTAAATTCGATCGATGGCGAATATGCTGTCGGTCTTTTTTTATGCGCATTTGTGTTAACCCTTAATAATATTAGGTTGACACATAATGTGTTATCTACTATTCTATTAAAGATAACACAAACTTAAGGGGTGTACTTATGACAACAGTTGCAGTAAAAACAAACAGTAAAATTGTAATGAGCCCACTAACACTTGTCTACAGTGGCATGTTCGCAGCACTGATGATGATTGGAGCCAATATTACAGCATTTTTACCATTTCTTGTAGTTGGCGGAGTACCGATTACATTACAAACCTTTTTCGCGATTCTTGCAGGACTTATTCTTGGCAGTCGCAGAGGCGCGCTGGCAATGACGGTCTACATGTTCATCGGGCTTGCGGGGGCGCCCGTATTTGCAAGATTCGGAGGCGGTTTTGGATCGATTATCAGTCCGACATTCGGATTTGTCGTCTCTTTCATTTTCGTTGCATTCATTGCCGGAAAAATTGTTGAGAAGAACGGAAAGCTTCATGGATATATTATCGCGGCACTCGTTGGAATGTCTGTGAACTATCTATTTGGTACGAACTGGATGTATTATGCCTATAAGTTTTGGGCTGCGGCTCCAGATGCGTTCACGTACAAAGTGGCGTGGTTATGGATGGTTCCACCATTGCCGAAAGATATTATTCTTGCAGTTCTTGGCGGAATGTTTGGACATCGTATGTATAAAGTATTGAAAGTGAGGCGCTAATATGACGAAGTATACTGATTTAGCTGAACGTGTTCTAGAAGGACATGTCTTAACGGATGAGGAAGCACTCTCCATATTGGATAGTCCTGATGAGGAATTACTCTTACTCTTGCATGCGGCATATACAATTCGGAAACAGTATTATGGGAATAAAGTGAAACTTAATATGATAATGAATACGAAATCGGGCTTATGCGCGGAAAACTGCGGGTATTGTGCGCAGTCGATTATTTCGACAGCGCCAATCGAAAAGTATTCCATGATGAAAAAAGAAGAAATTGTAGCGGGTGCGACAAGGGCGGCCGAATTGAATGCGGGAACCTACTGTATCGTGGCGAGCGGTAGGGGTCCTGTGAATCGTGAACTCGAAATCGTTATTGATTCTGTGAAAGAAATTAAGTCGAAGCATGAACATATGACCGTTTGTGCATGTCTCGGACTTTTGAAACCGGAACAGGCAAAACGATTGAAAGAAGCCGGCGTCGACCGCTACAACCACAACATTAATACTTCAGCTGAGCACCATGAAAGTATTACGACATCCCATACATATGAGGATCGTGTAAATACAGTGGATCTTGTGAAGGAATCGGGTATTTCACCGTGTTCGGGTGTAATTATCGGTATGCGTGAGACAAAACAAGATGTCGTTTCCATGGCGCGTAGTCTGTACGCAATGGACGCAGATTCAATTCCAGTCAATTTTTTACATGCCGTAGATGGCACGCCCCTTGGTGGTACGGACGAATTAACACCACGTTATTGCTTGAAAGTACTGTGTTTGTTCAGGTTTATCAACCCTACAAAAGAAATTAGGATTTCAGGTGGGCGAGAAGTGAATTTACGCAGTCTACAACCGTTTGGTTTATACCCAGCAAACTCAATTTTCATCGGAGATTATTTAACAACGGCTGGACAGGAAAGCGATTGGGATCGTAAAATGCTGGAAGACTTAGGATTCGAAGTAGATTTGGAACCTTTGGAGAAAGAAATGATTAAGGCATAAAAAATGGACTTCCCATTCCAAAGGGAAGTCCATTTTTATTCGGATGTATCGAAAGGTTGAAGAATATCGCGTTTGCCCTTCGTGTGAAAAACAAGTACTTTATCGGTCGGGTCGTACTTTTGACCGTAAAAAGTTTCATCTTTGTATGTGTGAATTTCATCGTACGTCTGAGTCATTGCGTTGTAGATTTCTTCTTCGCCTGAATCAGTAGGCGACCAGTATAAAATTTCGAGCACTGTGTTTTCACCCGTAGCCAGAGAGCGGCGGTTATAGCCGATGCGCTGTGCATGTGAGAACGCTTCGCGTGAGTAAAACTTAAGTCGTTTAGCTGTATCTGTATCTTCATAGTCGACTGGCTCCACTTCTAGGAGGATCGGTTTATTTTTGGACTTTAACATTGTCAACAATTTACCGCCAAGTCCCATACCGCGTGATTGTGTGGAAACAAACAAATAATCTACGAAGATGAATTTTTCGAACTCAACATACATGAGCACATGATGTGGTCCTTCGTCTTTTTTGTAGACACTTTTCTTATCCAACAGCAACGCGTCCATATGTTCCTTTGACTTCATCTCTTCAACGGGGAAGTATTCATTTAACTTCTCGTACCAATTCAAAATGTATTGCCTCCAATGGTTTATTTACTGGATTGTAAGACCGAGGAAAAAAGAAGGGCAAGAAAAATCCTCTATTGCTCTGTTTACCCATATATTCAAAATGATAAACTTTTTTCATCTTCAATCCGAAAAATGAAACTATTTTGCTGATAGTCCGTATACTAACTATCAGCAAAAAATATTCAAGATGGAAAAGGGTGTATTTTATGCTTAACTTACTATTATTTTCTATAATTACGGGCGTTGTATTCAGTTTATTAATCGTACCTTTTATCCTCAGCAGTCAAACGAAACGTGTCACAGATGATGCGCAAACGCCGATTGCCTTCAATAGAGGTGCCGCAATAGCTACAGTAGCGATTATCTCTGCTATTTTGGTATTTTTGTTTTACTATTTGACTAATATGGATCGCAACTGGACGTCGCTTTGGATTGCGTTTCTAGTCGTTACACTTCTAGGAGCCATTTCCGCTGGCGGTAAAGATCGTAAAGTGAAAGGTATTTTGTTCCTGGGCGCACTTGTGTTTGGCGTTTATATTTTAAGTGCTCCGCTATTCAATGCCGATAAGAAATACAAAGCGGTTGAGATGGACCAGAAAGTTGAAATCACAGCTTTTGACGAAACGAAAACGCCAGCAAGTGTCCCTCCGAAATTTGCAAGAAATAAAATGAAGAAAGCGTTCGGGCAAGTACCGAATACAAGTTATTATGAACTTGGCAGTCTGCAGATTCAAAAAGTAGATGGTAAATTCGTCTACATTGCACCCGTTGAGTTTTCTGGCTTTTTTAAATGGCTAAATGCGGATACAACTCCGGGCTATTTCACGATGAGCGCGACGGATTCAGCAGATAATCCTAAATTTGTGGAAGCAGAAATGGCTTACACGCCATCGTCATTCTTCCATAAGCAAGTTGAGCGTCATATACGGATGAAAATGCCGAACCTCATCTTTTATGGAGATGTACAACTCGAAATTGATGATGAAGGAAAGCCGCATTATATACGTTCATACGGTGAATTCATCAGCGCACGTAATGGTTTTGACGTAAAGGGAATTGTAGTCGTTAATCCTGAGAGTGGTAGTGTGAAGAAATATTCGCTAAAAGATGTTCCGGAATATATTGATGGCGCTGTTTCACCTGAAGCTGTCAGTTTGCAGAACAGCTATTTCGGTAACTATATCCATGGTTTCTGGAATTCAATCATTGGGAAGAAAGACGTTAAACTACCGTCTGATGAAGGAACAGAGGCGAATGTCAGTCCAATCTTCGATGAAGATGGCCATATGTATTACTTCACCGATTTCACTAGCCCGAAAGAAGGCGTCGATTCGATGCTAGGCTATGCGTTGACTGACGGGAGAACAGGTATAGCCACATATTATACAGGTAATCTAGAAGAGTCCTATATGGATTCTCAAGGAGCACTTCAAATCATAGAAAAGAAATTCATAGAAAAGAAATGGTCGGGAGAAATGCCAGTCTTGTATAACTTCTACGGAGAAGCTAGCTGGTTGACACCGGTACTCGATTCAAATGGATTCCTACAAAATTACTTCATCGTATCAGCAGCGAATCCGGAGATTTCGGTCTACGGAAATACGCCAAATGAAGCGTTAAAGTTATATAAAACAGCTCTTCAACGCGGAAGTAGCAGTGTGGATGGCAGTTCAGGCGCCGAAGAGGCGAAGGTGGCGGTAACTGTCGTGCGTGTCTTTAAAGAACGCGTTGGCGACTTTACACTGATTTCATTTTTAGCGGAGGATGGACGTAACTTCATCGTTTCTTCTGAAACTGTGCCGCTTGCCATTTATATTCAAGCAGGCGATAAACTTGCCGTAACGTATTTAGAAACGGGAGAACTATTCTTGCCGGTCAAAGAATTGACGAATGTTAGCGTGGAATAGAGGGTAAAGGAGTGTAAGGCTATACGCCTTGCACTCCATTTTTTTGTTTAGAGACTAAAAGAACACCTACTATGCCGATGCTAAGGGAATCCCCTCCTTCTTGGTGCATATCGATTGCAGTGCGAACAGAGAGTCCTGTACAATCAAGTCAAAGATAGTCAAAGTCAACGGCTTATTCCCCCAGTAGGAAAGAGGTGAGGACATGCGAAACATTTCCGACATTATAGAAGGATATTTGAAGGCAATAATCGAAGAGGAACAGTGTGGAACGATTGAAATTAAGCGCAATGAAGTTGCAGAAAAATTCCAGTGCGTACCATCGCAGATCAACTACGTCATTAAGACCCGTTTTACAGCGGAAAGAGGATATGCAGTTGAGTCTAAGCGAGGTGGCGGTGGTTATATACGCATATTCCGCGTGCAGGCAAATTCTCGTAAAGAATTAATTGAACATATTCTAGAGGGTATCCAGTCAGGAGCCTCCTTTACAATGGCCCTGGATGTCGTCTACAGACTAATTGAGGAAGACGTTATATCTGAGCGCGAGTCAAAGCTTATTCTCGCCGCTGTCGATCGAACAACAATCCATCAGCCACTTCCCGAACGTGATATTATACGTGCACGTATTTTGCAAGCGATGCTTTTGACGCTCATTTACGAGCAACTAAATTGATTGATAATCTAACTGATTTGAGGTGACTTTCAATGATATGTGAAAATTGTAAAGAACGGCCCGCATCCGTCAGCATCACTCAAGAAAGCGTGGTCGGATCCATGGAACATCATTTATGTGAGAAGTGCGCCTTCCAATCACATACATTAATTTTTGATCCTAATCAGGAACCGCTGTCGATTCAACAATTTCTATCGCACTGGTTTAGCGGTTCAGAATCATTCCAGGAACAACAGCCGGCAAGAGGGGAACAGTTGACAGGACCTGAATGTCCTTCATGCGGTTTGACGTTCCCGAAATTTCTCGATATCGGTAAGTTTGGCTGTGCGGCCTGTTACGACACGTTCCGCGAAAGCCTTCCATATGTTTTTGGGAAACTGCACAACGGACGTTCATCACATACGGGTAAAATCCCAGTGTCTTTTAATGAGCTATATGCCGTTAAAAAGAAGATTGATGAGATTCGGGTCAAAATGAAAGATGCTGTAGAAGCCGAACGTTTTGAAGAAGCAGCAGAATTACGTGACGAAGCGAATACACTCAAGCAACACCTTTCACATGGAGGTGAAGAAAACGATGTCGATTGAAAAGTTCATGCGTAATGCGGTAACCACCTGGATGACAGCTTATGGAGAAAACTCAGATATCGTATTATCTACGCGGGTTCGGCTTGCACGTAATTTAACAGGCTATCGTTTTCCAATCGCCATCACGGAAGAAGAGGCTATGGCGGTTGACAGGGCGGTTACAGGCGTCTTGCTTGATGCTGTAGAAAACGGGTATACCTACACCAAGATGTCGGAACTTCCAGCACTGGAACGACAAGTGCTCGTTGAGAAGCATTTAATCAGTCCGCAACTTGCAGCACCTAATAGGCACGGGGCTGTCTTGTTATCGGAAGATGAGACGGTGAGTGTCATGGTCAATGAAGAAGACCATATTCGGATTCAATGCATCTGTCCAGGGCTCCAGCTAGAGGATGCCTACAAAAAGGCGGACCAAGTAGATGATTATTTGGAAAAAGAACTACCATACGCGTTTGATGAGGATTTCGGTTTTTTGACAAGTTGTCCGTCAAATACGGGAACCGGCATGCGCGCATCAGTTATGATGCATTTGCCGGCACTTACCATTACCAAACAAATCGAACGTATTATTCCGGCTATTTCGCGACTTGGCATGATTGTCCGTGGAAGTTATGGAGAGGGAAGCGAAGCGCCAGGAAATATCTATCAAGTATCAAATCAGACAACGCTTGGTAAAACGGAGCAGGAGATATTGGAAGACCTCAGGAACATTACATCTCGCCTGATTGCTCATGAACGTAAGTCACGGGAGTTGTTACTTGCAAAGTCACGGATTTCACTTGAGAACAGGCTATTTCGTTCGCTCGGCACAATCAGCTATGCACGTCTGTTACCGTCAGGAGAAGCCGCTCGATGTCTGTCCGACGTCAGGCTCGGAATCGATTTAGGTATTATCCAGGACGTTGATGTGTCGATCTTAAATGAGTTGATGATATTTATGCAACCGGGTTTTTTGCAGCAATATGCGAGTACGGAGTTATCCCAGGAAGAACGGGATATCTTCAGGGCAAAATTGTTCCGCGAACGGCTTAACGTGGAAAGAACAGTGCCGCCGGTTGAAAAAGAAGCGGAAGAGTGAGCAACTATTTTGCACATTATCTGAGGTTTCTGTATAGTCAGGTCAAAGATAGTCAAAGTCAATTTCTCTAATAAAGGAGTTCTGACGTTACCAGTTGAATACGTATAATTAGGATGGTTGTTTTATCGCTCCATTCTAATATTTATAATTCAATTGAGTAATGTACGAGTATTTGGGGAATTGATTGTATATATATAGATAGAAGGAGAGGACTGATTATGATGTTTAACCGATTTACACAGCGTGCACAGAAAGTATTGCAACTTGCACAGGAAGAGGCAATTCGAATGAAACACGAGTCCATCGGCACAGAACATATTTTGCTAGGGCTAATCCGTGAAGGCGGGGGTATTGCCGCGAAAGCACTTGAAGCGATTGGTGTGAACTTTGAAACAATCGTACAAGGCGTGGAAAAACTTGTCGGAGCCGGAACAAAGGATGTCGGTCCCATCGTTCACTACACACCTAGAGCAAAAAAAGTTATTGAATTATCCGTAGATGAATCACGCAAACTTGGCCATTCCTATATCGGTACGGAACATATTTTGCTTGCACTTATTCGTGAAGGTGAAGGCGTTGCAGCGCGAGTATTGAATAATTCCGGCGTTAGCTTGAACAAAGCGCGTCAGCAAGTACTTCAACTGCTGGGAAGCAATGACAGTTCAGCAACAGGTCAAGGGGTCTCTAATTCTGCCGCAACACCAACGTTAGATAGTTTGGCACGTGATTTAACAGAAGTGGCACGTGAAGGCTTGCTAGATCCGGTTATCGGACGTAGCAAAGAAATCACACGTGTTATTGAAGTATTGGCACGCCGGACGAAAAACAATCCGGTACTAATCGGAGAACCGGGTGTCGGTAAGACAGCAATTGCGGAAGGGCTTGCGCAGCAAGTCATTAACAACGAAGTACCTGAAATCCTTCGCGACAAGCGTGTTATGACGCTTGATATGGGAACAGTTGTCGCAGGTACGAAATACCGTGGTGAATTTGAAGATCGCATGAAAAAAGTAATGGAAGAGATTCGCCAGGCAGGCAATATCATCCTGTTCATCGATGAATTGCATACATTAATTGGAGCAGGAGGAGCGGAAGGTGCAATCGATGCATCTAATATCCTGAAACCGTCGCTCGCACGCGGTGAATTGCAATGTATTGGTGCAACGACACTGGACGAATACCGTAAATATATTGAAAAAGATGCAGCGCTTGAACGACGTTTCCAACCGATTCAAGTCGATGAGCCAACTGTTGATGAAACAATCCAGATTCTATACGGATTGCGTGACCGTTATGAAGCGCATCACCGTGTGAAAATTACGGATGCCTCAATTGAAGCGGCTGCAAAAATGTCGGATCGCTATATTTCCGACAGATTCCTTCCGGATAAAGCAATTGACTTAATTGACGAAGCGGGCTCGAAGGTTCGCCTACGTTCATATACAACACCACCGAACTTGAAAGAGCTCGAATCGAAACTAGAAGCAATTCGTTCTGAGAAGAATGCGGCTGTACAAAGTCAAGAATTCGAAAAAGCAGCATCTTTCCGTGATAAAGAACAGAAGATGAAAGAAGAACTTGAAACAACGAAAACTGACTGGAAAGAAAAGCAAGGTCAAAAGGAATCCGAAGTAACAGTTGAAGATATCGCTGAAGTTGTAGCGATGTGGACGGGAATACCTGTCTCTAAAATTGCAGAAGCGGAATCCGCCAAATTGCTCAATATGGAAGAAATGCTCCATGAACGTGTTATCGGTCAAGGTGAAGCAGTTACAGCTATTTCCCGGGCAATACGCCGAGCGCGTGCAGGCTTGAAAGATCCTAAGCGTCCAATCGGTTCGTTCATATTCCTCGGTCCTACAGGTGTCGGGAAGACGGAACTTGCAAGAGCGCTTGCAGAAGTCATGTTCGGTGACGAAGACGCAATGATCCGCGTCGACATGTCCGAGTATATGGAAAAACATTCGACATCACGACTTGTCGGTTCACCTCCAGGTTATGTAGGCTATGAAGAAGGCGGACAGTTAACAGAGAAAGTTCGACGTAAACCCTACTCAGTAGTCCTGTTGGATGAAATCGAAAAAGCGCACCCGGATGTATTTAACATACTACTGCAAGTACTGGAAGATGGAAGATTGACGGATTCAAAAGGACGCACAGTCGATTTCCGTAATACGGTTATTATTATGACGTCCAACGTAGGTGCACAAGAACTCAGGAAAAATCGTTATGTGGGCTTCAATATTGGAGACGCAGGACGTGATTACGAAGGCATGAAGTCGGCGATGCTCGAAGAGTTGAAGAAAGCTTTCCGTCCAGAGTTCCTAAATCGTGTCGATGAAATGATTGTGTTCCATTCTCTTGAAAAAGATCATTTGCGTGAAATCGTCACACTTATGTCTAATGAGTTGACTAAACGTCTCGTCGAACAAGATATCGAGCTTGCATTAACGGATGCTGCGAAATTGAAAATTGTTGACGCGGGTTACGACCCTGAGTACGGTGCTCGACCATTGCGCCGTGCCATCCAGAAACACGTCGAAGACCGGTTGTCCGAGGAACTTTTAAAAGGTACAGTCCTCGTAGGTGGTAAAGTCCTCGTCGATGTGGTGAATGAGGAGTTTGTCGTCAAGGTTGGCAAAGATGCTGAACAAACAGAGGTCGCAGAAAAAGAAGTAGTAATCGAAAAATAAAGAGTGAATTGGATAGCCCATCCTTAACCCGCTATTTTGGGGGAAGATGGGCTGTCCTTTTCGTATTTGGAGGATTCCATGGCTAAAAGAAAGGTAAAATTCATGTGTAAGTCATGTGGATATGAATCACCGAAGTGGATGGGCCGCTGCCCGGGGTGTGGTGAGTGGAACATGATGGAGGAAGAAGTTGAAGCCGCTGTCCAAAAAGGTCCGCGCGGCGCATTTCAACATACGGATACAGTCCGTCATAAGGCGCTACCAATTAGTTCGATTGAAATGGTTGAGGAACCAAGAATCGGAACGGATCTTGAAGAGTTTAACCGCGTTCTAGGTGGTGGAATTGTCCCTGGTTCACTCATACTTATCGGTGGGGATCCGGGTATCGGAAAGTCGACACTCCTACTACAAGTATCGTCGCTCTTGGCGAATAAAGGGCAGCGTGTCCTTTACATTTCAGGCGAGGAATCAATTCGCCAAACAAAGTTACGTGCCGAGCGGTTAGGCGTAAAGTCTGACGAACTCTATATTTATGCAGAAACGGATCTTGGGTTAATTCACGAAACGATTGCAGATGTGAAACCTACATTTGTCGTTGTGGACTCAATCCAGACCGTTCATCATCCAGAAGTAGCTTCAGCGCCGGGAAGCGTATCTCAAGTACGCGAATGTACGGCTCAGCTGATGCGGATCGCAAAGACGCAAAACATTGCCATTTTCCTCGTTGGCCACGTAACGAAAGACGGACAGATTGCCGGCCCGCGACTGCTTGAGCATATGGTGGATACTGTACTCTACTTCGAAGGGGAGCGTCATCATACATACCGGATTTTACGCAGTGTAAAAAACCGGTTTGGTTCTACAAATGAAATTGCCATATTTGAAATGTTGCAGGAGGGTTTAAAAGAAGTACTAAATCCATCCGAGCTATTCCTTCGGGAAAGATCTCAAGGGGGGGCTGGCTCAACTGTCGTTGCATCTATGGAAGGAACAAGGCCGATTCTTGTGGAAATTCAAGCGCTCGTGACGCCATCAAGCTTTAATTACCCGAAGCGCATGGCAACAGGGCTCGACCAAAACCGTGTCCAATTGCTGATGGCTGTACTTGAGAAACGTATGGGGATGCTCCTGCAAGCACAGGATGCTTATATTAAAGTAGCGGGCGGCGTAAAGCTGGATGAACCGGCGATTGACCTAGCTGTACTCGTTAGCATCGTCTCCAGCTACCGCGACGTAGCGGCAGGGCTATCCGACTGCTTTATTGGCGAAGTTGGCTTAACGGGGGAAGTACGCCGGGTATCCAGGGTCGAACAGCGCGTATCGGAAGCAGCAAAACTTGGTTTCGAACGCGCAATCATTCCTGAATCGAACCTTGGCGGCTGGGATTACCCGAAAGGCATCCGTGTGATAGGTGTAGAAACAGTCAGTGATGCATTGAAAATCGCTTTCACAGATTGAATGAAGGACAGGGCTGTAATTATGGCAGTTCTGTCACTTCTCTTTTGAAATAAACGGAAAAAGAGAAACTTTCAATTGTCCTAAAGAGTCCTATTACAACAGAGGTGAAAGCTACTCCTGCCTATGCTTATCAAAGCGTTTTGGCGTGAAAACATGTATAATTAATAACTGAAGGAGGTGGTTCATATGTTGAAAAAAGTAGTTCAAGTTACATTCCTGCTTATAGGAGGAACACTGGGTGTATTATTTTTACCGCATTTATTCGCCTTATTTTCTTTCTCCCAGAGTCTATGGATTGATAATCCATACGTGTCCGCAATCCTTGGAGCAGCAATTTTTTACGTGCTCGGTCTTTTCTTAGTGGAACCAATTGTCAATTTCATCAAATGGATGGAAGAACTTTTACTGAAAGCGCCAGTTTTTGATTTAATATTTGGTACAATCGGCCTCGTCGTGGGTTTAAGTGTCGCGTTCCTTGTCAGTTTTGGTTTGGGCAGTATCCAAATACCAATCATTACATCGGTTCTTCCGATTCTATTATCAATCATTCTCGGCTATTTAGGTTTTCAGGTTGGGTTTAAGAAGCGGGAAGAAATTATCAATACGCTACAATCTACAAAGAACAGTGGACTCAAAAAGAAAGAAGTGGAGGATGCATCCACTCAAACAAAAGGGAAGCACTACAAGATATTGGATACCAGCGTTATTATAGATGGTCGGATTGCTGATATTTCGGAGACAGGTTTTCTCGAAGGTGTGTTAGTTGTGCCCCAGTTCGTATTAACAGAGCTTCAGCATATTGCGGATTCTTCAGACACGTTAAAACGGACGAAAGGCAGACGCGGACTTGACGTATTGAAGCGCATGCAAACCTATGACGGTCCATCTATTCAAATTACTGACGAAGATTTCGCTGGTGTTCCCGAAGTCGATATGAAGCTTGTGCATTTGGCTAAGAGTATGGGTGGGCTCGTAGTAACAAACGATTTCAATTTGAATAAAGTCGCAGATTTGCACGGCGTTTCAGTTCTAAACATCAACGATCTTGCGAATGCGGTGAAGCCGGTTGTTATTCCGGGTGAAGACATGCATGTCGTGATTGTTAAAGACGGTAAAGAACAGAACCAGGGTGTTGCCTACTTGGATGACGGTACAATGATTGTCGTTGAAGATGGGAAATTCCATATTGGTAATGCCATCGATGTCGTTGTAACAAGTGTGTTGCAGACGTCGGCGGGAAGAATGATTTTTGCTAAATTGAAAAATGGTAAACCTTAAAAACTAAATTGAGCATGACGAACTCATAAAAAAGGGATGGAAATCGTGAACTATACAGTGATGATGCCGGCAGCCGGAAGTGGTCAACGGATGGATGCCGGATTCAATAAATTGTTTTTGAAACTGGATGACAAACCAATTCTTATCCATACACTACAAGTGTTTGAAGGAGATCCGGCGTGTGTTGGGGTTATTCTTGCTGTGAAGCCTGAAGAGCGTGCTCAAATTCAATCCATGCTTGACCAATTCGCTATTAATAAAGTTACAGCTTTAGTAGATGGTGGAGGGGAGCGGCAAGATAGTGTAGCGGCATGTATCTGTGCACATGACGAGGGTGGTATTGTCCTCGTTCATGATGCTGCCAGGCCATTTATCCGACATAGCGTTATTACTGAGCTTGTTAAAGTAGCGGAGAAGCACGGAGCGGCGATTGCTGGCGTACGGGCAAAAGATACAATGAAGTATGTTGAATTGGGTGTTGTCGAAGGCACAGTGGATCGTGAGAAGTTGTGGGTCATTCAGACTCCCCAGGCATTCCGCTATGAGTTGCTGAAACTGGCATCCGCACAAGCACAAGCAGAGGGTTTTCTAGGCACGGATGAATCGATGCTCGTCGAACGCCTTGGCGAACCGATACATATTGTAGAAAGTACTTATGATAATGTGAAGATGACAACGCAAGAGGACCTTGTTTTTGGAGAGGTTTTATTGAAAAAAAGTAGGAGGTTTTTTAAATGATTAGAGTAGGACAAGGGTTTGATGTACACAAGTTTGAAACGGGGCGTCCGCTTATCATCGGTGGTGTTCTAATTCCGCATGACAGAGGGCTGACAGGTCATTCTGATGCGGATGTACTTCTACATACAATTACCGATGCAGCGCTTGGTGCAATTGGTAAAGGGGATATCGGAAGGCATTTTCCGGATACGGATGCGGAATTTAAAGACGCTGATTCGGCAGTGTTGTTAGAAAAGATTTGGACACTTGTAGAAGAAAAAGGTTATAAACTCGGCAATATTGACTGTACGATTATTGCGCAAAAGCCGAAAATGGCTCCGTATATTGAAGTAATCCAAAAGCGTGTCGCAGACTTGCTGAAAGCAGATGTAACACAAGTGAATGTCAAAGCGACGACAACTGAACAATTAGGGTTCACTGGACGCGAGGAAGGAATTGCCTCTATGGCAACAATTCTGCTCGTTAAGGCATAACACCTTTTAAACGGTCGAGGCAAGTGGTAAAATAACAAACAGTAATGAAATCAGATCGGGGAGAGATTCATATGACTTCAGAAGTACGCGTACGCTATGCGCCAAGTCCAACCGGCCATCTACATATCGGCGGAGCACGCACAGCATTATTCAATTACCTATTCGCACGTCACCATGGTGGTAAATTCATCGTACGAATTGAGGACACAGACATTGAACGTAATATCGAAGCGGGAGAACTTTCCCAGCTTGAAAACTTGAAGTGGTTAGGTATCGATTATGATGAGTCGGTTGATATCGGAGGTCCATACGCTCCTTATCGTCAAATGGAACGTCTCGATCTTTACACGAAATACGGTCAGGAAGTATTGGGAAAAGGTCATGCTTACAAATGCTTCTGTACATCTGAAGAACTGGAAATAGAGCGTGAAGCGCAGAAGACGGCAGGAATCGCTGCTCCAATGTACGGCGGTAAATGCCGGAATCTGAGTGCAGAAGTAGTAGCGGAAAAAGAAGCTACTGGACTTTCATATACAATTCGTATGCGTGTACCGAAAGACAAAACGTATAAAGTGGAAGACCTTGTCCGAGGCACAGTGACATTCGAGTCGAAAGATGTAGGCGACTGGGTTCTTGTGAAAGCAAATGGCATTCCAACTTACAACTTTGCGGTTGTTATCGATGATCATTTAATGAAAATTTCCCACGTATTCCGCGGCGAGGAGCATTTAACAAATACGCCGAAACAACTGATGGTGTCTGATGTCTTCGGTTGGTCGTATCCAGAATTCGGTCATATGACGTTAATTGTCAATGAAGATCGAAAAAAACTTTCTAAACGTGATGAATCGATTATTCAATTCATTTCGCAGTATAAAGACCTTGGGTATTTACCTGACGCTATGTTTAACTTCTTCGCACTGCTAGGCTGGTCTCCAGGTGGAGAAGAGGAGATATTCACGCACGAAGAATTAATCAAGATGTTTGACGTAAGCCGTCTTTCTAAATCTCCCTCCATGTTCGATAAACAAAAATTGACGTGGACGAACAATCAATACGTGAAAAAGATGAGCCTTGAAGAAGTGGTCGAATTTGCATTGCCATACCTTCAAGATGCAGGTCTTCTCAATAAAGAGATGACTGAATCGGAAACCGCATGGGCTCACGATTTGATCGCTCTCTATCAGGATCAGTTGAGCTTCGGAGCAGAAATTGTTGAATTATCTGCCCAGTTTTTCGACCACGAGATTGAATATGATGAAGAATCCACGGAAGTACTTGCTGGAGAACAGGTGCCTGAGGTGATGGCTTCCTTTAAAGAAAAGCTAGAAGCGCTTGAGACATTTGATGCGCCATCTATTAAAGACGCCATCAAAGCAGTCCAAAAGGAAACAGGCCACAAAGGTAAAAACTTGTTCATGCCAATCCGTGTTGTAACAACGGGTCAAATGCATGGCCCAGAATTGCAGGCATCCATTGCATTGATTGGGAAAGAAAAGTCAATTGAACGTGTGGCTAAATTCGCAAAACAATAACATTGACTTTCCTCTTTTGAAATGTACAATTAAATTAATTACGTAAACCTATGAAAAGGATTAAGTACACAATGCAAGCTCTTCAGAGAGGATCATCACCGGCTGTAAATGATCCGTGCCTCTACATTGTGGAAATGCCCCTTAGAGTGCCGTGCCGAAAGTTAGTAGGCCGGACGCATCGCCAGCGTTATAGGCGTCAAGCGGGAAGGCTAACACCTTCCAAGCGGAGTGGAACCGCGCATTCAATGCGTCTCTGTCATTTATTTGACGGGGACGTATTTTTTTTATGAGAAAAGCGGAGGCGGCCGCATAGCCGGGTCGGCTAATGACCCGAGCATCTGGCCGCAATAGCTAGACACTGAGTTAAGGGGGAGTGAACGAGTTGTTTCGCAGAATGAAAGAAGATGTTCAATGCATATTTGAACAAGATCCAGCAGCACGTAATGTTTTTGAAGTTATCCTAACTTATTCTGGCCTGCACGCGTTATGGTCTCACCGAATTGCACATGCTCTATTTAAGAAGAAACTGTTATTCCTAGCTCGTGTTGTCTCGCAGATTAGCCGGTTTTTCACAGGTATAGAAATACATCCGGGTGCTAAAATCGGGCGCAGGTTTTTCATAGACCATGGTATGGGAGTTGTTATTGGGGAAACTTGTGAAATAGGCAACGACGTTACGATTTATCAAGGCGTAACCCTCGGTGGAACGGGTAAAGAAAGTGGAAAGCGGCACCCTACACTCCATGACAATGTACTTGTTGCCTCTGGCGCGAAAGTACTGGGTTCCATCATAATCGGTGAGGGTAGCAAAGTAGGAGCAGGTTCAGTCGTATTGAAAGACGTCCCGCCCGAGTCGACAGTTGTGGGGATTCCCGGGAAAGTCGTCGTTGCGAACGGTGTACGTGTCAAGAGTAAGCATGATCACCGCGATATGCCGGATCCAGTGGCGGATCGATGTGAGATGCTTGAAAATGAGGTCGAGTACTTGAAGAACAGGCTTGAACAACTAGAGGATTCCAAAGTGAAGGATGGGAAATTATCATGACTATTCAAATCTATAACACACTGACGCGTAAGAAAGAACCTTTCATTCCAATAGAAGAAGGCAAAGTGAAGATGTATGTGTGCGGTCCAACAGTTTACAACTACATCCACATTGGTAATGCACGACCGGTTATCGTATTCGACACAGTTCGACGCTATTTTGACTATCGGGGATATGATGTGAAGTACGTTTCGAATTTCACGGACGTAGACGACAAAATTATCAAAACGGCAAATGAACTTGGGGAAGAAGTTGGAGAACTGACAGAGCGCTTCATCAACGCTTACTTTGAGGATGTCACTGCACTCGGTTGTGGAAAAGCAGACGTTCATCCACGTGTGACAGATCACATTGAGGATGTCGTGGATTTTGTAAAAGTTTTAGTCGATAAAGACTATGCCTACGAATCACAGGGGGATGTTTATTTCCGTACACAGAAATTTGAAGGCTACGGTAAATTGTCCCATCAATCGACAGATGAACTGAAAATTGGAGCGCGTATTGAGCAAGGGAACAAGAAAGACAATCCACTTGATTTCGTACTTTGGAAAGCGGCTAAGCCTGGTGAGGTTTCATGGGAGAGTCCGTGGGGATTAGGACGTCCGGGATGGCATATCGAATGTTCGGTAATGGCTAGAGAGCACCTCGGCGATACGATCGATATTCACGCAGGCGGTCAGGATCTAACATTCCCACATCATGAGAACGAAATTGCTCAATCCGAATCAATGACAGGTAAGCAGTTTGCGCGTTATTGGATGCACAATGGCTACATTAATATTGATAATGAAAAAATGTCCAAATCACTTGGGAATTTTGTTCTTGTGAATGATATCCGCAAGCAGATTGACCCGAAGGTGCTTCGGTTCTTCATGTTATCCGTGCATTACAGACATCCAGTCAACTTCTCGGAGGAACTTGTCATCAGCGCACAAAACGGTTTGGAACGAATTCAGACTGCGTACAATAACTTGAAACACCGTCTTGTTGCATCTGCAGATCTCGGTGATCAGGCAGATATTTGGAATTATAAAGTGGATGAAATCAAAAAAACATTTGAAATTGCTATGGATGATGATTTCAATACTGCAAATGCAATTGCATCCATATTTGAATTAGCGAAGCTTGCTAACGTCTATTTATTGGAGAAAAACACCCAAACTGAAGTACTTAAGCATTTCATTGACACGTTTGATGGTTTGATGGCAGTTCTTGGATTGCCGTTTGATGAGGAAGTAGGCCTTTTAGATGGAGACATCGACGTGTTAATCGAAGAGCGTTTGGAAGCGCGCCGTAATCGTGATTTTAATCGTTCAGATGAAATCCGCGATCAACTGAAAGAACAAGGAATTCTCTTGGAAGATACAGCACAAGGCACTCGCTGGAAAAGAGGATGACTGGTTTGTACAATTTGCGTGATATAGATGTAAAACAAATAAAGGCCTTAGCCCTCGCTTACATGGGAGATGCGGTTTACGAACAAGCAATTCGGGAGCATCTCCTTCGTTCGGGGCGCGTAAAGCCAAATATACTGCATAGGGAAGCAACGCACTATGTATCCGCTAAATCGCAGGCAGCTACGCTGAAAATGATGCAGGAATCAGGGTTTTTAACAGAAGAAGAAGAGGCAATCATGAGACGCGGTCGTAATGCGAAGTCCGGTTCAGTACCGAAAAACACCGATGTAATAACGTATAATTACAGTTCAGGATTTGAAGCGGTCATTGGTTATCTACATTTACTAGGAAGAACAGAGCGAGTCCAAGAATATATCGGTGAGGCAATCAGATTCATCGAACTAACGAAGGAGGAAGGGTCAAAATGAATGAGTATGAAAATGGAAATGAGAATGACATTGAATCCGAGCTGATCGGTGGAAAAAATCCGATTGTTGAAGCGCTACGCTCAGGTAGAGAGTTGAATAAAATTTGGGTTGCCGAAGGCCTTAACATGAAAAGCATCGGGGAAATTCTGTCGCTTGCGAAAAAAGCAGGGATTATTGTACAGGCAGTACCGAAACAAAAACTGGATGGCTTACTCGATATTAATCACCAAGGAATTGTCGCTTCTGTAGCGGCTTACGAATACGCTGAACTCGAAGATCTTTTCACGGTCGCGACCGAACGTGGGGAAGACCCGCTATTCCTTATACTTGATGAACTCGAAGATCCTCACAATCTAGGCTCGATATTGCGGACTGCGGATGCGTCTGGCGTGCACGGTGTTATTATACCGAAGCGTCGTGCTGTAGGATTGACAGGCGTTGTAGCGAAGTCATCAACAGGTGCAATTGAACATATTCCGGTTGTGCGTGTGAATAATTTATCGCAGACAGTTGAAGAGTTAAAAAAGAGGGGTGTCTGGATAGCGGGAACGGATGCTAGTAAATCAGTGGATTATAGACTGATGGACGCAACACTCCCTCTGGCTGTAATTATCGGCAGTGAAGGGAAGGGAATGTCTCGAATTTTAAAAGAGAAATGTGATTTTCTTTATCATTTGCCAATGATCGGCCATGTTACGTCTTTGAACGCTTCGGTAGCAGCGTCCCTTCTCATGTACGAGGTACTGCGTAAACGTCAACCGCTTAAGTCCGACAGATGAAAACAGATATACTCCTGGTCGACGGCTACAATATCATCGGCGCGTGGGAGGAACTGGGTGGGATGAAGCGTAAAAAATTGGCGGATGCACGTGACCGGCTGATTGAACGGATGGCGGAATACAGGGCGCATACCGGCTGGCGTGTCATTATCGTCTTCGATGCGCATCTTGTACCGGGTGTAGAAAAAAGGAAAGTGCTTAATAATGTTGAAATTGTCTTTACAAGGAAAAATGAAACTGCCGATGAAAGAATTGAAAAACTTGTCACTGAATTGAGTGGCAGGCGTGTGCAAATTCATGTGGCTACATCAGATTTAACGGAACAATGGGTCATTTTTGCGCATGGAGCTCTGAGAAAGTCGGCAAGAGAACTTGAACTAGAGATGAATGAAATAGATCAGCTGATTTCCACGGAAGTAAAGACTATTCAAAAACAACAGCCACTTTCAAAGATACCTCTAACTGATGAAATAGCGGAAATATTTGAAAAATGGCGCCGTGGAATGAAGTGAACGGTTGACGTAAATTTTTCCAATACTGTATACTAGTTAAATAGTATTGATAACGAACCGGGGTGATCCACGTGTTGAAGCAAACTTACGCAGAAGGTAACATACCGAATTTTCACGGGTTATCCGATGGGGAAATCATTGTTATTATCCACGAAGGCAACACGGATGCTCTCAATTTCCTTATTAAAAAGTATCAATCGTTTGTCAGATTGAAAGCGCGTTCCTATTTCCTTATTGGTGGAGACCGAGAGGATATTATTCAAGAAGGCATGATTGGTCTATACAAAGCAATTCGTGACTTTAAAGAGGATAGGTTAAGTTCGTTCAAAGCCTTTGCGGAGCTATGCATCACTCGTCAAATCATTACCGCTATCAAAACGGCGACCAGACAGAAACACATCCCTTTAAATACATCGATTTCATTAGATAAACCTGTATTTGACGAAGAATCCGAACGTACATTGCTCGACGTGATTGCAGGTCCGGTGTTGGATGATCCTGAAGGGCTTATGATTCATAAAGAAGATTTTATCCAGATGGAAGATGAAATGAACAAAGTATTAAGTAGTCTTGAAAAACAAGTGCTAGCACTTTACTTGGATGGACAATCTTATCAAGAAATTTCCGTAGAGTTAAATAGACAAGTTAAATCTGTAGATAATGCGCTTCAGCGGATTAAGCGTAAACTTGAGCGATATATGCAAGTTGATGCGGTCAACTAAAAAGCGATTTCCATCGTATTGACATCATGAATTATAGGTGGTACTCTTTAGCAAGACTATGAAAAGATGTTCAGAAAGCCTGGGGACATAAGACTTCGATGTTTTTTGCCAGCATTTATCTCCGTTCCCTGCGTAGTTAAAAATGCGCTACCCGGCTCCATTCGGACAAGAACTATGAGTCGAAAAGGGTGAGGGAATGTCTAAGAAAATTATTTTAAGTTGCGACAAATGCGGGTCACGGAACTATACCGTGCCAGCACGTAGCGATAAGCCAACGGAACGTTTGACGCTTAAGAAGTTTTGCAGCAATTGCAATGCACATACATTGCACAAACAGACGGCATAAAGCAGGATCATACTTAATATTCGGAGGGTTACGGTATAATGAGCAAGTTAAGTGGTTTTTTAAAAGACGTTGTCTCGGAAATGAGAAAAGTAAGCTGGCCGAAACGTAAAGAATTGACTCGTTACACAATCGTAGTCCTTTCTACAGTCGTCTTCATGGCGATATATTTCGGAATTCTTGACCTTGGTATTTCACGAGTTCTGGAATGGTATATTGCATTATAAGAAGAAACATGAATAATCCCTTGAAAAATAGCCCGTCTGACAGGTTGAGCGGGTTTTTTCAATTGTCTAGGAAACAACCAGTGAATAAGTTATTAGATGGAGATTTAACGTTTAGACCCCAACGCCAGGTAACGTATGATATAAATTATCGACGAATCTAAAGCGTTTACGCTTCTATATTATTTGCACGATAAAAGGAGGGACGGACGTACAGTCCTCGTCACTATGGATATGGAGAAAAATTGGTATGTCGTTCATACGTACTCCGGTTATGAAAACAAAGTGAAAGCCAATCTGGAAAAACGTGTTGAAACGATGGGCATGTCAGATAAAATATTCCGCGTTGTCATCCCGGAAGAAGAAGAAACAGATTTCAAAGATGGTAAAAAACGTGTTCTCCTCAAAAAGACATTCCCAGGATATGTCCTTGTCGAAATTATCATGACAGATGATTCTTGGTATGTTGTTCGGAATACACCTGGAGTTACAGGCTTCATCGGTTCATCTGGTGGAGGCGCTAAGCCGACACCGTTACTTCCAGAAGAAGTTGAGTTCATCCTCAAACAAATGGGCGTGAAAGAGCGTAAAGCAGAAATTGACTTTGCTCTCGGTGAAATGGTTGAAGTACTCGAAGGGCCATTCGCAAACTTCCAAGGTAAAGTGGAAGAAATCGATGAAGATAAAGGCAAAGTGAAAGTATCAGTGGATATGTTTGGACGAGAGACGAAAATGGAACTCGACTTCGAACAAGTTCAAAAATTATAATCGTATACTACTTGCGCAAAACGCGAAACAGTGGTATCATTTCAAAGGTCAGCCTATAATCAAGTGGTCTGAACGAACTATCAAATTCTACCGGCGCAAGTCGGCAGGCACATATGAGTGGGAGGGGCAACCCTATTACCACATCACGGACTTAAGGAGGTGTGTCTCGTGGCTAAAAAAGTCATAAAGGTTGTTAAATTGCAAATTCCTGCAGGGAAAGCGAATCCGGCTCCACCAGTTGGACCGGCGTTAGGACAAGCAGGTGTGAACATCATGGGATTCTGTAAAGAATTCAATGCGCGTACATCAGATCAAGCAGGTCTTATTATTCCTGTTGAAATCTCTGTATTCGAAGACCGTTCATTTACTTTCATTACTAAAACTCCACCGGCAGCAGTTTTGCTGAAGGTTGCAGCTAATCTTACAAAAGGTTCAGGTGAACCGAATAAAAAGAAAGTTGCTACTGTGAAACGTGATAAAGTTCGCGAAATAGCAGAACAAAAGATGGAAGATTTAAACGCGGCGTCAGTTGAAGCAGCGATGGCAATGGTTGAAGGTACTGCTCGCAGTATGGGAATCACGATCGAAGACTGATCATGATTTTATAAATCAATAGTTGTTTGTAGTGGGGGTTGCGCTTGTTCTCCGGAGCACGCAACCCTTATTCGTGGGAGGTTTAACCCGTTAAAACCACAATCGAGGAGGAAATATAAAATGGCTAAAAAAGGTAAAAAGTTCACAGAAGCTGTAAAGCTAGTTGAACACATGAAAGCGTATGACGCAAAAGAAGCAATCGCACTTGCAAAGCAAACTAGTACAGTTAACTTTGACGCGACTGTAGAAGTTGCATTCCGTCTAGGAATCGACACGCGTAAAAATGATCAACAAATCCGTGGGGCAGTTGTACTTCCAAACGGTACTGGTAAAACTCAACGTGTTCTCGTTTTCGCTAAAGGCGAAAAACTTAAAGAAGCTGAAGCTGCAGGTGCAGATTTTGCAGGGGATGCAGAATATATCGCTAAGATCCAATCAGGTTGGTTCGACTTTGACGTTATCGTTGCTACTCCAGACATGATGGGTGAAGTAGGGAAAATTGGTCGTGTTCTTGGACCTAAAGGACTTATGCCTAACCCGAAAACAGGTACAGTAACATTTGACGTAGCGAAAGCTGTAGCAGAAATCAAAGCAGGTAAAGTTGAATACCGTGCGGACAAAGCGGGAATCATTCACGCGCCAATCGGAAAAGTTTCATTCGACGATGCTAAACTTGAAGAAAACTTCAAAACTGTTTTTGAAACTGTTCAAAAAGCGAAACCTGCTTCTGCAAAAGGAACTTACATGAAGTCAGTTAACATCACGACTACAATGGGACCTTCTGTAAAAGTGGATCCTTCAAGCGTTTCAATCAACAAATAAAAAATGTTGACAAACAGATAATCTTTTGATAAGATGACTTCTGTTGTGAATATAATCATTTGTACCGTAGACAGCAGGAGCGGCATGCCGCTTAAAACTTCCTGCCGAGGACAAGACGCTCTTTTTCTTTAAAAAGATGACGACTTTTCAGCCCTCAGTCTACTTCCGTAGATTGAGGGCTTTTCATTTCGGTATAAGTGACCCAAACTTTTTAGGAGGTGTCCAAATGAGCAAAGTATTAGAAGCCAAACAAGCAGTTGTTGGTGAAATTACGGATAAGTTGAAATCAGCAGCTTCTGTTGTTGTTGTTGACTACCGTGGTTTGACTGTAGGTCAAGTTACGGAACTTCGTAAACAACTTCGTGAAGCAGGTATTGACTTCAAAGTTTATAAAAACTCGATGTCACGCCGTGCTGCTGAAGCTGCAGGACTTGAAGGGTTGAACGAACACCTAACAGGACCGAACGCAATTGCATTTTCAAATGATGACGTCGTTGCTCCTGCAAAAATCCTTAACGATTTTGCAAAGAAAAACGAAAAGCTTGAAATTAAAGCTGGCGTAATCGAAGGTTTAGTTGCATCAGAAACTGACATTAAAGCATTGGCGGAACTTCCGTCACGCGATGGTCTACTTTCTATGCTACTCAGCGTACTTCAAGCTCCAATGCGCAACTTTGCGCTTGCAACAAAAGCTGTTGCAGAACAAAAAGAAGAACAAGGCGCATAATAACGCTGCCTGAAACAAACATTGCGGGTTAAATTCGATAAGTATATACTTGCGGGTACCTGACAAAACAACTACTAGGAGGAACATATAATGACTAAAGAAAACATTCTTGAAGCGATCAAAGAAATGACAGTACTTGAACTTAACGACCTTGTAAAAGCAATCGAAGAAGAGTTCGGCGTAACTGCTGCTGCACCTATGGCAATGGCAGGAGCTGGCGGCGGAGAAGCTGCTGCAGAGCAAACTGAATTCGACGTAATTCTTACTGCTGCTGGAGACCAAAAAATCAAAGTTATCAAAGCAGTTCGCGAAATCACTGGCCTAGGCTTGAAAGAAGCGAAAGCGGTTGTTGACGAAGCTCCAAAAGCAATCAAAGAAGCTGTTTCTAAAGAAGAAGCAGAAGAAATGAAAGCTAAACTTGAAGAAGTTGGCGCGTCAATCGAAGTTAAGTAATTTTTGAATAATGAAGAAAAGCTCGTCAGATATAGACGAGCTTTTCTTCGTTTTTTTATCTAGCCGGTAGTGGGAAATTACTATCTGCTTTTTGTTACTTTTTGTTATAAGTTTCTATACGAGGGGGAAGACTGGTATGTCTGAACATTATTACTCGGAAAATCCGAAGGTTAAAAGCGATCCGAAAGAATGGTCTGCGGAATTGCGTGGAAAAACACTTCGATTCAAAACGGATGCCGGGGTATTCAGTAAAGGGGAAGTGGATTTTGGTTCACGGCTTTTAGCTGAAGCATTTAGTGCACCGGAATCAGAGGGTTTAATTCTTGATCTAGGTTGTGGATATGGTCCAATCGGTTTATCGATTGCCGCATCTTTTCCGGAACGGATTGTTCACATGGTCGACGTGAACGAACGTGCACTCACTCTTGCTGTGCATAACGCAAAACAAAACGGTGTTACAAATGCGGAGATTTATTCAAGTGATGCATTATCCGGTATCACGGCAGAGGGGTTTGCTGCAATTTTAACAAATCCTCCGATCCGTGCAGGAAAAGAGATGGTATTCAAGTTTTACGAAGGTGCTTTTTCCAAGTTGAAAGTCGGCGGTGAACTCTGGATTGTCATCCAGAAGAAACAAGGTGCACCTTCAACAATTGATTTTTTGGAAAAGCTTTTTGGTAATGTTGAAACGGTTGTCAAGAAAAAGGGTTATTCTATTATTAAAGTTGAAAAGAATTGACGCTATAGTATTGATATGGTAAAGTTGTAAAATGCATAAATTATTATAGTGCAGTCGTATGCCCTTTTGCATGAAAAATGGAAATGAAAGGCATACTGACAATGTATAAAAGATAGTCAAACCGAAAATGAGCTCTTGCCGGAACTCGTTTTCTTTTTGTTTTTTCGATATCATACACTATATTTGTGATTTCGAAAAGACCTAATATTGTTTTATAAGGGGTGAAAGAGTTGACAGGTCATCTAGTACAGTATGGTCAACACCGTCAGCGGAGGAGTTTCGCACGGATCAGCGAAGTGCTCGATCTGCCGAATCTGATTGAAATCCAGACGGCATCTTATGAGTGGTTCATGGAAGAAGGAATGATGGATATGTTCCACGATATTTCCCCGATTTCAGATTTTACGGGAAATCTTTCGTTGGAATTCATCGATTATACTCTTGGGGAGCCTAAATACCCTGTTGAAGAGTCAAAAGAGCGCGATGTTACGTTCGCAGCTCCAATCCGCGTCAAGGTACGTCTCCATAATAAAGAGACGGAAGAAGTAAAAGAACAAGACGTCTTTATGGGAGATTTCCCGCTGATGACGGAAAATGGTACGTTTGTCATTAATGGTGCTGAGAGGGTTATTGTCTCACAACTCGTTCGATCACCGAGTGTTTATTTCAGTGATAAGACGGACAAAAACGGTAAACGTGGTTTCGGTGCAACTGTCATTCCAAACCGTGGTGCTTGGTTGGAATATGAAACAGATGCAAAAGATGTTGTCCACGTCCGAATTGATCGGACTCGTAAATTGCCTGTTACAGTACTCCTTCGCGCGCTCGGATTTTCATCCGACCAGGAGATCATTGATTTAATCGGTGATAACGAGTATTTGCGCAACACGCTAGAGAAGGACAACACGGAAACATCTGAAAAAGCATTACTCGAAATATACGAACGTCTTCGCCCGGGTGAGCCACCAACACTTGATAGTGCGAAAAACCTGTTATTCTCTCGATTCTTCGATGCAAAGAGATACGATTTAGCCAATGTTGGACGCTACAAGATGAATAAGAAACTTCATGTTCAAAACCGTCTTTTCAATCAGACGCTAGCTGAAACGCTTGTCGATCCTGAAACAGGCGAAATTTTACTGGAGAAAGACCAACTCATCGATCGTCGCGCATTGGACAAACTGCTTCCGCATTTGGAAAAAGGTATCGGCTTTGAAGAGATTACCCACGCAAGTGGAGTTCTTGAAGAAAAGATAACAATCCAGTCCATTAAAATCTATTCTCCGAAAAGTGAAGAAAAGCAAGTAATCAACGTAATATCCAACGCGTATGTCGATGATTCTATTAAACATGTCACGCCGGCAGATATTGTTGCTTCAATCAGTTATTTCTTCAACCTTCTCCATGGGGTAGGTAATACGGATGATATCGATCATCTCGGTAACCGTCGTCTGCGCTCTGTAGGCGAACTACTTCAAAATCAATTCCGTATCGGGCTTTCCCGAATGGAGCGTGTCGTAAAAGAACGTATGTCTATAAATGATACGCAGTCGATTGTACCGCAGCAGCTGATTAACATCCGCCCTGTTATCGCATCGATTAAAGAGTTCTTTGGTAGTTCACAATTGTCCCAGTTCATGGACCAGACAAATCCGCTTGCCGAATTAACACACAAACGGAGGCTGTCAGCATTAGGGCCTGGTGGTTTAACAAGGGAACGTGCAGGAATGGAAGTACGTGACGTTCACTACTCCCATTACGGACGCATGTGTCCAATTGAAACACCAGAGGGACCGAATATCGGGCTGATTAACTCACTTTCAACATTTGCGAAAGTGAACAAGTTCGGATTCATTGAAACGCCATACCGCAAAGTTGACCCTGTCTCTGGTAAGGTCACCGCCAAAATTGATTACTTGACTGCAGATGTAGAAGATAATTACGTCGTGGCTCAAGCAAATGCAATCCTTTCAGAAGATGGTTCTTTCGTTAGTGAAGGAGTCGTTGGACGTTTCCAAGGGGATAATACAGTATTTAAACGCGAACAAATCGACTATATGGATGTTTCGCCTAAACAAGTAGTTTCTGCGGCAACTGCATGTATTCCATTTTTAGAAAACGATGACTCTAACCGTGCCCTTATGGGAGCGAACATGCAACGTCAAGCTGTTCCTCTTCTCAATCCGGAAGCACCTTTCGTAGGAACTGGTATGGAACACATATCAGCACGCGATTCAGGTGCAGCTGTACTTGCGAAGTTTGATGGAATTGTCGAGCATGTTGAAGCGAGAGAAATCCGCGTTCGTCGCATTGAAACCGTGGATGGCAAAGAAGTGAAGGGTGATCTTGTAATACATCATCTAGAAAACTTCATCCGCTCGAATCAGGGAACTTGTTACAACCAACGTCCTATTTGTAGTGTAGGAGACAGAGTTAAGCCACTTGACATTCTTGCAGATGGTCCTTCAATGGAACAAGGAGAACTTGCGCTTGGTCGTAACGTTCTAACTGCCTTCATGACATGGGATGGCTTCAACTATGAAGATGCTATTATCATGAGTGAACGACTTGTGAAAGATGATGTATTCACATCGGTGCATATCGAAGAATACGAATCTGAAGCACGGGATACTAAACTCGGCCCTGAAGAAATCACGCGCGACATTCCTAACGTAGGTGAAGAAGCGCTCCGTAACTTGGATGACCGTGGAATCATCCGTGTTGGTGCTGAAGTGCGTGATGGAGATATCCTAGTCGGGAAAGTGACACCGAAAGGCGTAACTGAACTGACTGCTGAAGAAAGGCTTTTACATGCAATCTTCGGTGAAAAGGCTCGTGAAGTCCGTGATACATCCCTGAAAGTACCTCACGGGGCTAGCGGAATCGTTCTGGATGTTAAGGTATTCAACCGTGAAGACGGAGATGAATTGCCGCCAGGTGTTAACCAATTGGTGCGCGCGTATATCGTTCAGAAACGTAAAATATCCGTTGGGGATAAGATGGCTGGACGTCACGGTAACAAAGGGGTTATTTCTCGCATCTTGCCTGAAGCAGATATGCCTTACTTGCCGGATGGCACACCAATCGACGTCATGCTTAACCCGCTTGGCGTACCATCACGTATGAATATCGGACAGGTTCTTGAAATGCACCTTGGTATGGCATCCCGCAGTCTTGGGATTCATATGGCATCGCCCGTATTTGACGGAGCGAATGAACAGGACGTTTGGGAAACGATGGAAGAGTCCGGTATGGACCGAGATGGAAAAACGGTACTTTATGATGGTCGTTCAGGCGAAACTTTCGACAACCGTGTATCTGTTGGTGTTATGTACCTTATCAAATTGGCGCATATGGTCGACGATAAATTGCACGCTCGTTCAACAGGACCTTACTCACTCGTTACACAACAGCCACTGGGCGGTAAAGCTCAGTTTGGTGGACAGCGTTTCGGAGAGATGGAAGTGTGGGCGCTAGAAGCATACGGTGCTGCATATACGCTTCAAGAGATTCTGACTGTGAAGTCGGATGATGTTGTAGGACGTGTGAAGACGTATGAAGCAATTGTTAAAGGTGAAAGCGTTCCACAACCGGGTGTTCCTGAATCATTCAAAGTTCTAATAAAAGAACTTCAAAGCCTTGGTTTGGACGTTAAAATGTTATCGATTGACCTTGAAGAAATCGAGTTGCGTGATCTTGATGAAGATGACGATATGCAACCGACAGATGCTCTGAATCTGATAAAAGAAGATCAAACAGTTTGATTTGCCTAGTGAATGATATAAATGGTTCAAAGGGGAAATGCACATCTTCCCCTTTCTCTATTCAATATAATGTGTGCGCCTGCTCGGAAAAGCCAAATGCAGCGATAAGACTAAAGGGAGGTAGGCTCCTTGATAGATGTAAATAATTTTGAGTATATGAAGATCGGCCTTGCTTCGTCAGATAAGATTCGATCATGGTCATATGGTGAAGTTAAAAAGCCGGAAACAATTAACTATCGTACGTTGAAGCCCGAAAAAGACGGTCTGTTCTGTGAACGTATTTTCGGACCTACGAAAGATTGGGAATGTCATTGCGGAAAATATAAACGCGTACGTTATAAAGGCGTCGTTTGTGACCGTTGTGGAGTAGAAGTGACGCGTCAAAAAGTTCGCCGTGAACGCATGGGGCATATTGAACTAGCAGCTCCAGTGACGCATATTTGGTACTTCAAAGGAATTCCAAGCCGTATGGGACTCATACTCGATATGACACCACGTGCTTTGGAAGAAATTATTTACTTCGCATCTTATGTAGTAGTTGACCCTGCGGATACACCGCTTGAAAGAAAGCAGTTGCTATCCGAAAGAGAATATCGCATCTACCGCGAAAAATACGGAACTAAATTCCAAGCACTCATGGGTGCTGAAGCGATTGAGCGACTACTTGCGGCAATCGATCTTGAAAAAGAGATGGAGTTCTTAAAAGAAGAGTTGAAAACTGTTCAAGGACAACGCCGCACACGTGCGATTCGACGCCTTGAAGTCGTTGAGGCATTCCGTAATTCAGGCAATAAGCCTGAGTGGATGGTGCTAGAAGTATTGCCAGTCATCCCACCGGAACTACGCCCGATGGTACAACTTGACGGAGGACGTTTTGCAACATCCGACTTGAATGATTTGTACCGAAGGGTCATCAACCGGAACAATAGATTGAAACGCCTCTTAGATCTTGGAGCACCGGGCATCATTGTTCAGAATGAGAAGCGGATGCTGCAAGAAGCAGTCGATGCACTTATCGATAATGGTCGTCGTGGCCGTCCAGTTACTGGACCGGGTAACCGTCCACTCAAATCCCTTTCACATATGCTGAAAGGTAAACAAGGTCGTTTCCGTCAAAACTTACTTGGAAAACGGGTTGACTATTCTGGTCGTTCCGTAATCGTCGTAGGGCCTAACCTGAAAATGTATCAGTGTGGTTTGCCGAAAGAAATGGCTATTGAATTGTTCAAACCTTTTGTAATGAAAGAACTTGTTGAACGTGGTCTAGCACATAATATTAAGAGTGCTAAACGTAAAATTGAGCGTCTACATTCAGAAGTATGGGACGTTCTAGAAGAAGTCATCAAGGAGCATCCGGTCTTATTGAACCGTGCCCCGACTCTTCACAGACTGGGTATCCAGGCATTTGAACCAATCCTTGTAGAAGGGCGTGCAATTACGCTTCATCCACTCGTTTGTACAGCTTACAACGCTGACTTTGATGGTGACCAAATGGCAGTCCACGTTCCGTTATCGGCAGAAGCACAAGCTGAAGCGCGTCTTCTTATGTTAGCGGCACAAAATATATTGAACCCGAAAGATGGGAAACCAGTTGTTACTCCGTCTCAAGATATGGTGTTAGGAAACTATTACCTCACATTGGAACGTAAAGGAGCATCAGGTGAAGGAACTTCCTTCAGCAGTGCGGACGAAGCACTTATCGCTTACCATAACGGTCATGTGCATCTTCATTCACGTATTGCTCTTCAGGCAAGTACTTTGAACAACCCTACTTTCAATGAAGAACAAAATTCAAAACTACTACTAACAACGGTTGGTAAAGTTATTTTCAACGAGATTCTGCCTAAATCGTTCCCGTATATTAACGAGCCGACAGATTTCAACTTACAAATTGAAACACCAGATAAGTATTTCGTAAGTGGTACTGTCAACATAAAGGACCATTTAGCTGAAATGGATTTAATTGAACCTTTCAAGAAAAAAATCCTAGGTAATATTATTGCGGAAATCTTTAAACGTTTCCATATTACAGAAACGTCGAAAATGCTTGACCGTATGAAAAACCTTGGATTCAAATACTCTACTCGTGCAGGAATTACAATCGGTATTTCCGATATCGTCGTTTTGCCGAATAAAGATGACATCTTGAATGAAGCACAAGACAAAGTGGATAAAGTACTACAACAGTTCCGTCGTGGTCTGATTACTGAGGAAGAGCGATATGATCGCGTTATCTCTTACTGGAGTCATGCCAAGGATGTAATTCAGGACAAACTGATGGATTCACTTGATCACTCTAACCCGATCTACATGATGAGTGATTCGGGCGCACGGGGTAACGCATCTAACTTTACGCAGCTAGCTGGTATGCGTGGTCTGATGGCCAACCCGGCAGGACGAATCATTGAACTTCCAATCAAATCGTCATTCCGTGAAGGTCTAACAGTGCTTGAGTACTTCATCTCGACACACGGTGCTCGTAAAGGACTTGCCGATACAGCCCTTAAGACAGCTGACTCAGGTTACTTGACACGTCGACTAGTTGACGTTGCACAAGACGTCATCGTCCGTGAAGATGATTGTGGTACAGATCGTGGATTGGATATCGGTGCGCTTATGGATGGAACAGAAGTTATCGAAGGTCTGGATGAACGTATCGAAGGCCGTCACACGAAGAAAACAATCTACCATCCTGAAACAGGTGCCCTAATCCTTAAACGTGATGGCTTAATTACGGCTGATGCAGCTCGTGCCATTTTGGATGCGGGACTTGAACAAATAACAATCCGTTCTGCGTTCACATGTAATACGAAACACGGTGTTTGTAAATTATGTTACGGCATTAACTTGGCAACAGGTGAAACAGTTGAAGTTGGTGAAGCAGTTGGTATTATCGCTGCACAATCAATCGGCGAGCCGGGTACACAGCTTACAATGCGTACGTTCCATACAGGTGGAGTTGCAGGGTCTGATATAACACAAGGTCTTCCACGTATCCAGGAAATTTTCGAATCACGTAATCCAAAAGGGGTTGCAGTCATTTCGGAAATCAAAGGTGAAATCGTCGAAATTGATGAAATTCGTGAAGGTCAGAAAGAAATTACAATTCAAGGCGATGTAGAAACGCGGAAATACCTGACGCCATACAACGCCCGTCTTAAAGTTGAGGTCGGTGATACGATTGACCGGGGTGAAGTGATAACAGAAGGTTCTATCGATCCGAAAGAACTGATTGTTGTCAAAGACGTCGTTACCGTTCAAGTCTATCTCTTGAAAGAAGTTCAAAAAGTTTACCGCAGTCAGGGTGTTGAAATCGGTGATAAGCACATTGAAGTAATGGTTCGCCAAATGCTTCGTAAAGTGCGCATCATCGAAGCAGGGGACACGGATCTATTACCGGGTTCACTACTCGACATCCATCAATTCTCAGATGCGAATGCGGAAGTGCTTAAAGTCAACAAAGTTCCGGCGACTTGTCGTCCTGTTATTCTCGGTATTACGAAAGCTTCACTCGAAACGGAATCCTTCTTATCGGCAGCTTCTTTCCAAGAAACAACTCGTGTCTTGACAGATGCAGCCATCAAAGGGAAAACCGACGAGCTACTCGGCTTGAAAGAAAACGTCATTATCGGGAAACTTGTTCCAGCTGGAACAGGAATGCAGCGTTACCGTCACATCGTTATGGAACAGGATAAAGAAAAAAGTGTAACGAAATAAGTTTGAAGTCTTTAACTCAACAGTAAATGGGGGAACTCGAAAGACTTCCTTCCCATTTATTATTGAAAGTGTTGACAGTTACCGATACAGGTGATAAAATACAAAAGGTTGATAGTTGATGTCTGTACTTTGGAGGATATGGAAATGTCTTATGAAAAAGTTGAGCAGGCAAAGAAGACGATCATCGGTACAAAGCAGGCAGTGAAAGCAATCCGTGCAGGGATAGTGATAGAAGTTATTATTGCGCAGGATGCAGAAGGACGGATTATTGCTCCAGTGATGGAGGAGGCCGAACTTCATAACGTTCAAGTAACGTATGTTGATTCGAGAGAAAAACTCGGAAATGCATGTGGCATTCAAGTCGGTGCAGCTGTGGTTGCGATTACTGATTAATAGTTTTTGTGCAGATTAGCACAAAGACTTTGTTTTTACCCCAAAAATGAACCACCTGGATGTGTGGTCTTACAAAAGAAGTTCGGAAGGAGGAAAAATCGATGCCTACAATTAATCAATTGGTCCGTAAACCACGTAAGACAAAAGTGGCAGGATCTAAATCTCCAGCACTTGGAAAAAGCTATAACAGCTTCAAAAAAGCTACAACAAACGTAAACTCACCACAAAAAAGAGGTGTTTGTACGCGTGTTGGTACAATGACACCGAAAAAGCCAAACTCGGCTCTTCGTAAATATGCACGTGTACGCTTGACGAACCAATTGGAAGTCAACGCATACATCGGCGGTGAAGGTCACAACCTTCAAGAGCATAGTGTTGTTCTTCTTCGCGGAGGACGCGTAAAAGATTTACCAGGTGTTCGTTACCACATCGTTCGTGGAGCACTTGATACAGCTGGTGTAACTGGACGTCTACAAAGCCGTTCTAAGTACGGAGCTAAAAAACCAAAAGTTAAGAAAAACTAATTACACAACATAAATTCAAAATGATAGTTAAGCAAAACCCGCTTAAAAAATGATGATTGAAGGTTATTTAAGCGGCAAACGCTTAAAAACTTGAAAGGAGGAATACAACATGCCACGTAAAGGCCCTGTTGCGAAACGTGACGTACTTCCGGATCCGATTTACAATTCGAAGCTCGTTTCACGTCTTATTAATAAAATGATGGTTGACGGTAAAAAAGGTACATCTCAAAAAATCCTCTATGGTGCGTTCGAGCTAGTGAAAGAACGTTCTGGAAAAGATCCACTTGAAGTATTCGAAGCGGCACTTACTAATGTAATGCCAGTTCTTGAAGTTAAAGCACGCCGTGTAGGTGGAGCAAACTATCAAGTACCAGTTGAAGTACGTCCTGATCGCCGTACAACTCTTGGACTTCGTTACCTTGTTAACTACTCACGCACACGCGGAGAAAAAACAATGGAAGAACGTCTTGCGAATGAAATCCTTGATGCTTCCAACAACACTGGTGCTTCTGTGAAACGCCGTGAAGAAATGCACAAAATGGCTGATGCTAACAAAGCATTCGCTCACTATCGCTGGTAAGCTCAAGCGATTCATAACTACTCTAATCCAAGACGGAAGGAGATCATATAATGGCTAGAAAATTCTCCTTAGAGAATACACGTAACATTGGTATCATGGCTCACATTGACGCTGGTAAAACAACGACAACTGAACGGATACTTTATTACACTGGTAAAATCCACAAAATCGGGGAAACGCACGAAGGTGCATCTCAAATGGACTGGATGGAGCAGGAGCAAGAACGCGGAATCACAATCACTTCAGCTGCTACAACGGCTGAATGGAAAAACCACCGCGTAAACATCATTGATACTCCGGGTCACGTAGACTTCACTGTTGAAGTTGAACGTTCACTTCGTGTTCTTGATGGGGCTGTAACAGTGCTTGACGCTCAATCGGGTGTTGAACCACAAACAGAAACAGTTTGGCGTCAAGCGACAAACTACGGCGTTCCACGTCTGGTTTTCGTTAACAAAATGGATAAAACTGGTGCTGATTTCCTTTACTCAGTAGGCACACTTGTTGACCGTCTTGGAGCAAACGCACATCCAATTCAATTGCCGATTGGTGCGGAAGATACTTTCGCTGCAATTATCGATTTAGTTGAAATGAACGCAGTTTTCTACGAAGATGATACAGGCCTAAACGCTGAAGTTAGAGAAATTCCAGAAGAATATCGTGAGCAAGCTGCAGAATACCGTGAAAAACTAATTGAAGCGGTTGCTGAATTCGATGAAGCACTTATGAATAAATTCTTGGATGAAGAAGAAATTACAAACGATGAAATCAAAAAAGCGATTCGTAATGCGACATTAGCTGTTGAATTCTATCCGGTTGTATGTGGGACTGCTTTCAAAAACAAAGGTGTACAACTTGTTCTTGATGCTGTTATCGACTATCTTCCATCTCCACTTGACATCCCGCCTATGAAAGGAACAAATCCTGAAACTGATGAAGAAGTTGAGCGTCACTCAGACGATTCAGAGCCCTTCTCGGCATTAGCTTTCAAAGTTATGACGGATCCTTATGTAGGTAAACTAACATTCTTCCGTGTGTATTCTGGTGTTCTTCAATCAGGATCATACGTACAGAATGCTTCAAAAGGTAAGCGTGAACGCGTAGGACGTATTCTACAAATGCATGCTAACTCACGTGAAGAAATCTCTGAAGTACATTCAGGGGAAATTGCTGCTGCAGTTGGACTTAAAGATACAGGAACTGGTGACACACTATGTGATGCTAGCGCGCCTGTAATTCTTGAGTCAATGGACTTCCCAGAACCAGTAATTTCACTTTCTGTTGAACCGAAAACGAAAGCCGACCAAGATAAAATGGGTATGGCTCTTGCTAAGCTTCAAGAGGAAGACCCTACATTCCGCGCACATACAGACCAAGAAACAGGAGAAGTAATCATCGCTGGTATGGGTGAATTGCATCTTGACGTTCTTGTAGATCGTATGCGTCGTGAATTCAACGTTGAAGCTAACGTCGGAGCACCGCAAGTGTCTTATCGTGAAACATTCCGTTCTTCGGCGGAAGTTGAAGGTAAGTTCGTGCGTCAATCCGGTGGACGTGGACAGTTTGGTCACGTTTGGATCGAATTCTCTCCTAACGAAGAAGGAAAAGGATTTGAATTCATTAACAACATCGTTGGGGGATCAGTTCCACGTGAATATATCCCTGCAGTTGAAGCAGGTATCCGTGATTCACTAGATAATGGTGTAATTGCTGGTTATCCTTTGATTGACATTAAAGCTCGTCTATTCGACGGTTCTTATCATGATGTCGACTCCAACGAAATGGCGTTTAAAATTGCTGCTTCTATGGCACTTAAAAACGCAGTATCAAAAGTTAACCCGGTTCTACTTGAACCGATGATGAAAGTAGAAGTTCAAATTCCTGAAGAATACATGGGCGATATCATGGGTGATGTTACATCACGCCGTGGCCGTGTAGAAGGAATGGACGCTCGTGGTAATTCACAAGTAGTTCGTGCAATGGTTCCACTAGCTAATATGTTTGGTTACGCAACATCTCTACGTTCTAACACACAAGGACGCGGAAACTTCTCAATGGCATTTGATCACTATGAAGAAGTGCCGAAATCAGTTGCAGAAGAAATTGTCAAGAAAAACAAAGGCGAATAATAGCATTCTAATTTGTTTCTAATTAAAATGTAAGTAGTAGATATGGGCAGTTAAAGGGGGGCCCCCCTTTAACACCTATAACTATATATAAAAACAAAAATAACTTTTATATTTCGAGGAGGATTTCCATAATGGGAAAAGAAAAATTCGACCGTTCCAAGCAGCATGCTAACGTAGGTACAATTGGTCACGTCGACCATGGTAAAACAACACTAACTGCAGCAATTGCAACAGTTCTTGCAAAAAAATTAGGTGGAACTGCAGCATCATATGCTGACGTTGACAACGCACCTGAAGAAAAAGAACGCGGAATCACAATCAATACTTCACACGTTGAATATGAAACTGCAACACGTCACTACGCACACGTTGACTGCCCAGGTCACGCGGATTACGTTAAAAACATGATCACTGGTGCAGCTCAAATGGACGGCGGTATCCTAGTTGTTTCTGCAGCTGACGGCCCTATGCCACAAACACGTGAGCACATTCTTCTTTCACGTCAAGTAGGTGTTCCTTACCTAGTTGTCTTCATGAACAAATGTGACATGGTTGATGACGAAGAACTTCTTGAATTAGTAGAAATGGAAATTCGTGACCTTCTTTCTGAATACGATTTCCCTGGCGATGACATTCCTGTCATCAAAGGATCTGCTCTTAAAGCACTTGAAGGTGAAGAAGCTTGGGAAGATAAAATCATGGAGCTTATGAATGCTGTTGATGAATATATCCCTACACCACCACGTGATACTGAAAAACCATTCATGATGCCTGTTGAGGATGTATTCTCAATCACAGGACGTGGAACTGTTGCTACTGGTCGCGTTGAGCGTGGAGTAGTTAAAATCGGTGATGTTGTTGATATCATCGGTATCGTTGAAGAACCGAAAGCTACTACTGTAACAGGCGTAGAAATGTTCCGTAAACTTCTTGACTATGCAGAAGCTGGCGACAACATTGGTGCACTACTTCGTGGTGTATCACGTGACGATATCCAACGTGGGCAAGTACTTGCTAAACCAGGTACTATCATTCCACACACTAAATTTTCATCTGAAGTTTATGTTCTTTCAAAAGAAGAGGGTGGACGTCATACTCCATTCTTCTCTAACTACCGTCCACAGTTCTACTTCCGTACAACTGACGTGACTGGTGTTATCGAGCTTCCAGAAGGCGTAGAAATGGTTATGCCTGGCGATAACGTTGAAATGACAATCGATTTGATTGCTCCAATCGCTCTTGAAGAAGGTACGAAATTCTCTATCCGTGAGGGTGGACGTACTGTAGGCGCTGGCGTTGTAGCAACAATCATTAAATAATTCGTTACCTTTTAAATCCCGCCCATTGTGGCGGGATTTTTTTGTCCTTGAATTTCCATTGACAGATGAAACACCCTTTGTTATCTTAATATAGTCACTTCAACGCTTTAACTGACTAAAGAAACATTCGGGAGGAAAATACATGAACGCTGTACTAATTGCTGTAGGAATAATGCTTATATTAAGTTTACTGCGGGTTAACGTCGTGTTGGCTCTTGTTGCAGGAGCAATTATTGGCGGATTTGCAGGTGGTTTGTCATTAAATGAGACGATAACTTCATTTACGGGTGGGCTAGGAGCCGGTGCAACCATTGCCCTAAGTTACGCGTTACTTGGCGGATTTGCTGTTGCAATCTCTAAAACTGGTATTCCACAGCTACTGGTAGCTGCAATGCTACGAATTGTAAAGAGAGATGGGGAAGCGGACAGAACCGGTCTCGGAAAAGTTCTAATTATATTAGTTCTTCTAACGATGGCTTTGTTCTCACAAAATCTTATACCTATTCATATTGCATTCATACCGTTAATAGTACCGCCAGTTCTACATATTTTAAATTTGTTGAAAGTGGATCGTCGTTTAATTGCTTCCGTTCTGACATTTGGATTAACGGCTCCATATATCCTACTGCCATATGGCTATGGATTCATCTTCCACGAGATTCTCGCTATTCAAATGGAAGCATCTGGACTAGCAATCAACATGGCAGATATCCCGAAAGCAATGGCATTTCCTGTTCTGGGCTTGGTGGTTGGACTACTGATTGCGATCTTCTTCTCTTATCGTAAACCAAGAGAGTATGCGGATAAGCGAATTGAATTTGCCGAAGAGGTAGTTATTGTGAAGAAACGCAATATCGTCTTTACAGTGGTTGCGCTTATCGGTACCCTTGCAGTACAAATACCAACAGATTCGATGATTGCAGGTGCCGTAACCGGTATCACAATTCTATATATTACAGGGGCACTAAAATGGAAAGATGCTGATGGTCTTATCAATGAAGGAATGCGCATGATGGCGTTTGTCGGCTTCGTTATGATTTCGGCGAATGGATTTGCTGCTGTGCTTCAAGAGACGGGTCATATTGTTACGCTTGTGGAATATGCAAGTACCGTTCTTGGTGACAGTAAAGGAATCGCTGCTTTTGTAATGCTTATGGTCGGTTTGATTGTCACGATGGGCATAGGATCATCATTTGCTACGATTCCAATTATCACTTCAATCTTTGTACCGCTTAGTATGGCCTTCGGTTTCAGTACGTTATCAATCATCGCACTCATAGGAACTGCAGCGGCCCTGGGAGACGCAGGCTCGCCTGCATCTGACTCTACACTTGGACCGACTGCTGGACTTGACGTGGATGGTCAGCATAATCATATATGGGACACATGTGTACCAACGTTCATTCATTACAACATTCCGTTGTTGGTGTTCGGATGGATAACAGTAATGTATCTAAACTGATAAATAAATTTTTCGGACTATTAAGCTCTGTGTTGCAAAAATGGAGAGAAAGAATTATAATAATAAAGTTGAGAAAAAGAATTCCGCCAAAACACTTGCGAGATTCTTTTTCTTTGTGTATAATATTGAATGTTGGTCTTTGACTGCGATGAAGCGAGAGGTTGCCGACACACCAGGCCGCTTTGCCATGGCATGTGTGTGGGAAATTTTCGCGGAGAATGTCTATAACAAAATAGGCGCAAGGGAGGGAAAATAATGGCAAAACAAAAGATTCGTATTCGTTTAAAAGCATATGATCATAGAATTCTTGATCAATCGGCTGAAAAGATCGTAGAAACAGCAAAACGTTCGGGTGCTAGTGTATCGGGTCCGATTCCACTACCGACTGAAAGAACTGTCTACACGATTCTTCGTGCGGTACATAAATACAAAGATTCGCGCGAACAGTTCGAAATGCGTACTCATAAACGTCTTATCGATATCGTTAATCCGACACCACAAACTGTCGACGCTTTAATGAAACTCGATTTACCATCAGGCGTAGACATTGAAATTAAACTTTAATCGATACAAAATAAAACACACATTAATTCAGGAGGTGGACTAAATGACCAAAGGAATCTTGGGAAGAAAACTCGGTATGACGCAAATTTTTGCTGAAAACGGAGATCTTATCCCGGTAACTGTGATTGAAGCTGGACAAAACGTTGTTCTTCAAAAGAAGACAAAAGAAACGGACGGCTACGAATCAATCCAAATCGGATTTGAAGATAAACGCGAAAAGCTTGCTAACAAACCTGAAAAAGGGCACGTTGCAAAAGCTGATACTGCACCTAAGCGCTTCATTCGTGAATTCCGCGAATTAGACGTTAGTGGCTACGAAATTGGTCAAGAAGTCAAAGTCGATACTTTCGCTGAAGGCGATATCGTTGATATTACAGGCACATCAAAAGGTAAAGGGTTCCAAGGTGTTATCAAGCGTCACGGATATTCACGCGGACCTATGACTCACGGATCACGTCATCACCGCGCACCAGGTTCAATTGGATCTGTAGATGCACAACGTGTATTCAAAGGTAAAAAAATGCCGGGCCGTATGGGCGGTAAAACAGTAACAGTTCAAAACCTTGAAATTGTACGGGTTGACATTGAACGTAACTTGTTACTAGTTAAAGGTAACGTTCCTGGAGCACGCAAATCACTTCTACAAGTGCGCAGCGCAATCAAAGGGAACTAACTACTAAAGGAAGGAGGAAACAGGAATGCCTAAAGTAACCGTATTAAATCAGGCAGGAACTTCTGTCGGAGACATCGAGCTAAATGAAGCAATCTTTGGCATCGAGCCGAATGAATCTGTTTTATTCGAAGCATTAGTTAGCCAACGTGCTTCATTGCGTCAAGGTAACCATAAAGTGAAAAGCCGCGGACAAGTAGCTGGTGGTGGACGTAAGCCATGGCGCCAAAAAGGTACAGGTCGTGCCCGTCAAGGTTCGATTCGATCACCACAATGGCGTGGAGGCGGTATCGTATTCGGTCCAACTCCAAGAAGCTACAGCTACAAATTACCGAAGAAAGTCCGCAGGTTGGCTCTTCTTTCAGCACTTTCTACGAAAGTTCGCGACGAAGAAGTAATCATTCTTGAAGGACTAACATTCGAAGCACCAAAAACAAAAGAATTCATCAAAGTACTTGCTGATCTTTCGATTGACAGAAAAGCATTGATTGTAACTGCAGACCTAGATGAAACTGTGGCATTGTCCGCACGTAACATCCCTGGAATCAGTGTAGTAACAGCTACAGGTATCAATGTACTTGACCTTATTGGTCACGACAAACTTGTTATGACAAAAGCAGCGGTGCAAAAAATAGAGGAGGTGCTTGGTTAATGGAAGCACGTGATATTCTAAAACGTCCGGTCATTACCGAGCGTACTTCTGAACAAATGGAATTCAAAAAGTACACTTTCGAAGTTGACACGCGCGCTAATAAAACACATATTAAGCAAGCTATCGAAGAAGTCTTCGGTGTTCAAGTTGATAAAGTGAACGTACAGAATTACAAAGGTAAACTTAAGCGTATGGGTAAGCATTCTGGTTATACGAACAGACGCCGCAAAGCGATTGTTACACTAACTGCTGACTCAAAAGACATTGAACTTTTCGAAATGTAATTTGAACGACTAATAGATATCTAATTATACGAAGGAGGGAACACAAATGGCGATTAAGAAATACAAACCTACCTCCAACGGACGCCGTAACATGACTACATCCGATTTTGCTGAGATTACTACTGACAAACCGGAAAAATCATTGCTTGCACCGCTTAAGCGGAAAGGCGGCCGTAACAACACTGGTAGGACTACTGTTCGTCACCAAGGTGGAGGCCACAAGCGCCAATACCGTGTCATCGATTTCCAACGACGGAAAGATGGCATACCAGGACGCGTTGCTACGATCGAATACGATCCAAACCGTTCAGCTAACATTGCTCTAATCAATTACGTAGATGGAGAGAAACGCTACATTCTTGCTCCAAAAGGTTTAGTAGTTGGAGCAATGATTATGTCAGGCCCGGAATCAGATATCAAAGTGGGTAACTCACTTCCACTTGAAAACATTCCAATGGGTACTACAATCCACAACATCGAAATGAAACCAGGTAAAGGCGGACAACTAGTACGTTCTGCAGGAACTTCTGCACAACTATTAGGCCGAGAAGACAAGTATGTAATTGTACGTCTTCAATCTGGAGAAGTTCGCATGATTCTTGCAACATGCCGCGCGACAATTGGTCAAGTCGGTAATGAGCAACACGAACTTATCAATATCGGTAAAGCAGGACGTTCACGTTGGATGGGTAAACGCCCAACAGTTCGTGGTTCTGTCATGAACCCTAACGATCACCCACACGGTGGTGGTGAAGGTAAAACTGGTATCGGTATGAAATCGCCGGTTACTCCTTGGGGTAAACCGACACTTGGATATAAAACACGTAAGAAAAACAACAAATCCGACAAACTTATCGTTCGTCGCCGCAAGAAATAATTTGAATGCACTGCGGTTCAACGAATGGACCGTAGTACAGACACGGAGGGAGGTTCCGACATGGGCCGCAGCTTGAAAAAAGGACCATTTGTAGACGATCATCTAATGAAGAAGGTTGAAGCACAAAAGGATTCCGAGAAAAAACAGGTTATCAAAACTTGGTCACGCCGTTCAACTATCTTCCCGACATTCATCGGAATGACAATTGCTGTATACGACGGACGTAAACATGTTCCTGTTTATGTTACTGAAGATATGGTAGGTCATAAACTGGGTGAATTTGCACCAACGCGCACATACAGAGGTCATGGCGCTGACGATAAGAAAACAAGACGTTAATTTGAGAGGAGGTTATTTCTGATGCAACAAGCAAAAGCTACTGCCCGCACAGTCCGTATTGCTTCTCGCAAAGTCCGTTTGGTCGTTGATCTTATCCGGGGCAAAAAAGTCGGTGAAGCTATCGCAATTCTACGCCTGACGCCGAAAGCGGCATCTCCGGTTGTAGAAAAAGTTTTGAAATCAGCGATTGCAAATGCTGAACATAACTACGAAATGGACGTCGAAAACCTATTCATAAGCGAAGTATTCGTTGATGAAGGTCCGACTATGAAACGTTTCCGACCACGCGCACAAGGACGCGCAAGTGCGATTAACAAGCGTACGAGCCACATTACTTTAGTGGTATCTGAAAAGAAGGAGGGATAATTCGTGGGTCAAAAAGTACATCCTAACGGTTTACGGGTCGGTATCATCCGTGACTGGGAGTCTAAATGGTACGCAGAAAAAGACTATGCGACTCTCTTACACGAAGATTTGAAAATCCGTGAATACATTGAAAAGCGTCTTATAGAAGCGTCTGTTTCTAAAGTAGAAATTGAGCGTGCTGCAAAGCGTGTTAACATCAGCATTCACACTGCTAAACCAGGTATGGTTATTGGTAAAGGTGGTACTGAGGTTGAAGCACTTCGTAAACAACTGAACGAAATCACTGGTAAACGCGTTCACATCAACATCATCGAAATTAAACGTGCAGATCTTGATGCTAAATTAGTTGCAGAGTCAATTGCTCGTCAACTAGAAACTCGCGTATCATACCGCCGTGCACAAAAACAAGCGATTCAACGTACGATTCGTTCTGGTGCTAAAGGAATTAAAACACAGGTTTCTGGTCGTCTTGGCGGGGCTGACATAGCTCGTTCGGAACATTACAGTGAAGGTACTGTCCCTCTCCATACATTACGTGCAGATATTGATTATGCACATGCTGAAGCAGATACTACATTTGGTAAGCTTGGCGTTAAAGTATGGATTTACCGTGGAGAAGTCCTTCCAGTGAAGAAACAGAAGATCTCTGAGGAAGGAGGCAACTAATTATGTTAATGCCTAAACGAGTTAAATATCGTCGTGTATTCCGTGGTAAAATGCGCGGTACTACAAAAGGCGGAGCAACAGTTCAATTCGGTGAATACGGTCTACAAGCGGTTGATGCGGCATGGATTACAAGCCGTCAAATCGAAGCAGCACGTATTTCAATGACACGTTACATGAAACGTGGCGGTAAAGTTTGGATCAACATTTTCCCGCATAAACCATATACGAAGAAGCCTCTTGAAGTCCGGATGGGTTCCGGTAAAGGTGCTGTAGAAGGCTGGGTAGCAGTTGTTAAACCTGGTAGAGTTATGTTCGAAATAGCAGGTGTACCGGAAGAAGTTGCGCGTGAAGCGCTTCGCCTTGCATCTCACAAACTTCCTATCAAAACTAAGTTTGTAAAACGTGAAGAAATTGGTGGTGAATCTAATGAAAGCTAATGAAATTCGTGATCTGACAACTGCAGAGATTGAGCAAAAAGTGAAATCACTGAAAGAAGAGCTTTTCAACCTTCGCTTCCAACTCGCGACAGGTCAATTAGAAAACACTGCACGCATCCGAGAAGTTCGTAAATCGATTGCGCGCATGAAAACTGTAATACGTCAAAGAGAAATCAGTGCAAATAACTGATGAAGGAGGTTGCAGCCATGACTGAGGAGCGTAACCAACGCAAAGTGTATACAGGCCGCGTTGTATCCGACAAAATGGATAAAACAGTTACTGTAATGATCGAAACACAGAAGAAACATGCTAAATACGGTAAACGTGTTAAGTACTCTAAAAAATTCAAGGCCCACGATGAGCTGAATGAAGCGAAAATCGGTGATGTTGTTCGTATTATGGAAACTCGTCCATTATCGGCAACGAAACGATTCCGTCTACTTGAAGTAGTCGAAAAAGCGGTCATCATCTAATAACGTTCGGATATATAAATCCGGGAGGAGGTAGCCTCAATGATTCAACAGGAAAGTCGTATGAAAGTCGCCGACAACTCAGGCGCTCGTGAAGTTTTAACAATTAAAGTATTAGGCGGTACAGGCCGTAAAGTAGCAAACATCGGTGATGTTGTTGTAGTTACGGTAAAAAAAGCAACACCAGGTGGCGTTGTTAAAAAAGGTGAAGTCGTCAAGGCTGTTATCGTCCGCACGAAAAGCGGAGTACGCCGTAAAGACGGAACTTACATTACATTTGATGAAAATGCTTGTGTTATTATCCGTGACGACAAGAGCCCACGTGGAACACGTATTTTCGGACCGGTTGCTCGCGAACTTCGTGACAGCAACTTCATGAAAATCATTTCACTCGCTCCTGAAGTTCTTTAATTACATGATAGTGCCAATCAAGGAGGTGCGACAGAATGAATGTTAAAAAAGGTGATAAAGTTATGGTCATCACTGGTAAAGACAAAGGTAAAACCGGTGTGATTTTAGTGGCTTTCCCTAAAAAGGATCGTGTACTTGTTGAAGGTGTTAACATCGTCAAGAAGCATACGAAACCTAACCAGGAGAATCCTCAAGGTGGAATTGTGAGCCAAGAGGCAGCTATCCACGTATCAAACGTCATGTTAATCGATCCTAAAACAGGCGAGCCAACTCGCGTAGGTTACAAGATCGAAGATGGCAAAAAAGTTCGTGTTGCTAAAAAATCCGGGGAATTACTGGACAAATAAGTAACGGATGAAAGGAGGTCCAACAGATGAGCCGTTTAAAAGATAAGTTTAAAAACGAAGTCACACCTGCTCTAATGAGCAAGTTTGAATATACATCAGTTATGCAAGTCCCTAAAGTAGATAAAATCGTTATTAACATGGGTGTTGGTGACGCTGTTCAAAACACGAAAGCACTAGATGCGGCAGTGGAAGATCTAACAATCATTTCCGGTCAAAAGCCGGTCATCACAAAAGCGAAGAAATCAATCGCGGGATTCCGTCTCCGTGAAGGTATGCCTATCGGAACAAAAGTTACATTACGCGGTGAGCGTATGTACGAATTCCTAGATAAGCTAATCTCTGTTTCTCTACCCCGAGTACGTGACTTCCGTGGTGTTTCGAAGAAAGCATTCGATGGTCGCGGTAACTACACACTTGGTGTTAAAGAGCAACTAATTTTCCCTGAAATCGACTATGATAAAGTTTCTAAAATACGCGGTATGGATATCGTCATCGTTACGACTGCAAACTCGGACGAAGAAGCACATGAGTTATTAACGCAGTTCGGCATGCCGTTCCAGAAGTAAATAAGAGGGAGGCGTAAACGTGGCTAAAAAGTCAATGATTGCTAAACAAAAACGTACACCGAAATTCGAAGTACAGGCATACACACGCTGCGAGCGTTGTGGCCGTCCGCATTCTGTATACCGGAAATTCAAGCTTTGCCGTATTTGTTTCCGCGAACTAGCGTATAAGGGACAAATTCCTGGCGTCAAAAAAGCCAGCTGGTAAACCCCTAAATTTGGGAAGGAGGTAAATGTAATGACAATGAGTGATCCGATCGCAGATATGCTTACACGCATCCGTAACGCCAATATGGTTCGTCACGAGAAGCTTGAAGTACCTGCTTCAAACATGAAAAAAGAAATTGCAGAAATCTTGAAACGTGAAGGTTTCGTACGCGATGTTGAATATGTAGAAGATAACAAGCAAGGTATCATCCGCATTTTCCTTAAATATGGTCAAAATAACGAGCGTGTCATCACTGGACTTAAACGTATTTCAAAACCTGGTCTTCGTGTTTATGCAAAAACAAGCGAAGTTCCAAAAGTGTTGAATGGTCTTGGTATCGCCCTCGTTTCCACATCAAATGGCGTTCTTACTGACAAGGAAGCACGCGCTAAACAAGTAGGCGGAGAAGTAGTAGCTTACGTCTGGTAATTCGTAACAATTGAATGGAGGTGCAATTGAATGTCCCGTATTGGCAAAAAGCCGATTGAGGTACCTGAAAACGTGACAGTTACCATCACAGAAGGTAACTTCGTTACTGTTAAAGGTCCTAAAGGCGAACTTACAAACACATTTAACACGGATATTAAAATCGAGCAGGAAGACAATGTGATCACTTTGGTCCGTCCTTCTGAATCCAAGGAACACCGTTCTATTCACGGAACGACGCGTTCACTTCTCGACAATATGGTGATTGGCGTTTCACAAGGTTTTGAACGTAAACTTGAACTAGTCGGTGTAGGTTACCGTGCTTCCCTTCAAGGTCCTAAACTTGTATTGAACGTTGGTTATTCTCACCCGGTTGAATTTACACCCGAAGAAGGAATTGAAGTTGAAGTTCCTGCTAACACTAAGATCACTGTCCGCGGTATCAATAAAGAACGCGTAGGTGCTCTTGCATCAAACATCAGAAAAGTACGTCCACCAGAGCCATATAAAGGCAAAGGAATTCGCTACGAAGGTGAAGTTGTCCGTCGTAAAGAAGGTAAAACAGGTAAATAATGCCGCTTAAGGCATCCGGAAGGAGTGATCACGATGATTACGAAAAAAGATAAAAACGCTACTCGTAAGAAACGTCATACACGGGTTCGTAACAAAATTAGCGGGACTGCAGCACGTCCACGTCTAAACGTATTCCGTTCAAACAAGCATATCTATGCTCAATTGATAGATGACGTAAATGCAGTAACGATTGTTAGTGCTTCTTCAATGGATAAAGAGTTCGAATCTGAATCCAAAGCGGACACTGCAGCAGCAGTAAAAGTCGGCGAGATGATTGCAAAGAAAGCTGTAGAAAAAGACGTTAAAGCGGTAGTATTTGACCGTGGCGGCTACTTATTCCACGGCCGTGTGAAAGCTCTTGCGGACGCAGCTCGTGAAAACGGTCTGGAATTTTAATTAAGAAGGAGGGACACATTTCATGCGTCGTAATGATCAGAATAAAAGTGAATTCGAAGAACGCGTAGTTACGATTAACCGCGTAGCGAAAGTTGTGAAAGGCGGACGTCGTTTCCGTTTCACTGCTCTCGTCGTTGTCGGAGATAAAAATGGCCGTGTCGGTTTCGGTACTGGTAAAGCACAAGAAGTTCCGGATGCAATCCGTAAAGCTATCGAAGATGCGAAGAAGAATTTGATCGTTGTACCAATGGTCAAAGGAACAACTCCGCACGAAATTCTTGGACACTTTGGTGCAGGGAAAATCCTCATCAAACCAGCAGCTCCAGGTACTGGAGTTATCGCCGGCGGACCTGTCCGTGCGGTACTTGAACTTGCAGGCATCACGGATATCCTTTCAAAATCACTTGGTTCAAGCACACCTATTAATATGGTTCGTGCAACAATCGAAGGATTAACGAATTTGAAACGCGCTGAAGATGTTGCTAAATTGCGTGGTAAAACCGTGAAAGAACTGTACAGTTAAGGGGGGAAATACAATGGCGAATAAACTTGAAATCACCCTTACAAAAAGCACTATCGGTGCGAAACCTGCACAACGTAAAACAATCGAAGCACTTGGACTTCGCAAATTACACCAAACGGTCGAACATCAGGATAATGTTGCAATTCGCGGCATGATTAGCAAAGTCGACCACCTAGTTACGATCACTGAACAATAATTATCGACTTTTTGAATAAGGAGGTGCCAATAAGATGAAATTACACACTATGAAACCTGCTGAAGGTTCTCGTACAAAACGTAAACGTATTGGACGCGGAATCGGTTCTGGTTTTGGTAAAACTTCCGGTAGAGGTCATGGCGGACAAAACTCCCGTTCGGGCGGTGGCGTACGTCTTGGATTCGAGGGTGGACAAATTCCATTCTTCCAAAGACTACCTAAACGTGGTTTTACGAACATCAATCGCAAGGATTATGCAATTGTAAACCTTGACACACTTAATCGTTTCGACGAAGGCACAGAAGTAACGCCTGAACTACTAATTGAATCAGGCATCGTGAGCAACGCTAAATCAGGTATTAAGATTCTGGGTAACGGAATTCTTGAGAAAAAGATTACTGTCAGAGCTCACAAATTCTCTGCTTCTGCTAAGGAAGCAATCGAGAAGGCGGGCGGACAGACCGAGGTGATTTAATGTTTCAGACGATCGCTAATTTTATGCGCGTTAAAGACATACGGTCTAAAATATTTTTCACATTGCTTGTTCTTGTCATCTTTAGATTAGGAACATTTATACCAGTACCAAACGTTGATGCGACTGCTTTACAGCAAACTGATAATAACCTTATCGGCTTACTGAATGTATTTGGCGGTGGAGCTCTTGCAAACTTCTCCATTCTTGCAATGGGAATTATGCCTTACATCACCGCATCCATTATCGTGCAATTATTGCAGATGGATGTCGTACCAAAATTTACCGAATGGGCGAAACAAGGTGACGTTGGAAGACGTAAACTTGCACAGTTCACTAGGTATTTCACAATAATCCTAGCCTTTATTCAAGCAATCGCAATGTCTTTCGGTTTCAACCGAATGTATGGCGGCTCGCTGATAAAAGACGAAGGTGTTTCGACATATGTTGTCATCGCGATCGTATTGACGGCAGGAACTGCATTTCTTCTATGGCTCGGTGAACAGATCACGGCAAAAGGTGTTGGGAATGGTATTTCCATTATCATCTTTGCTGGTATCGTCGCAGCGATTCCAAATGCAGTCAACCAACTTTACGCAACTCAGATCCAAGGAGCGGGCGATGCATTGTTCATTAGAATTGCGCTTATGGCTCTTCTACTCCTCTTGATCATTGCGATTACTGTCTTGGTCATATACTTCCAGGAAGCATTACGGAAGATTCCAATTCAATATGCGAAACGTGTCACAGGACGAAGTCAAACGACTGCAGGCCAACAGACACACTTACCATTGAAACTTAATGCTGCGGGGGTTATCCCGGTAATCTTTGCCTCAGCATTTTTCATTACACCACAATCAATTGCGACCTTCTTTGGAACTAACAGTGTAACGACCGCAATTACAACTATGTTTGATTATACAAAACCGGTTGGAATGGTCTTTTATCTGATACTGATTCTTGCATTCACATACTTCTACGCTTTCATTCAGGTGAATCCGGAGAAAATTGCAGATAATCTAAAGAATCAAGGCGCTTATATCCCGGGCATTCGTCCAGGACAAAATACACAAAATTACCTAACGAGCACTTTGTATAGACTGACATTCGTTGGCGCGATATTCCTCGCTACGGTGGCAGTCATGCCGATTTTCTTCATCAATTTCGCAAACCTTCCACAGTCTGCGCAAATTGGAGGAACGAGTTTGATCATCGTCGTCGGGGTTGCACTTGAAACGATGAAACAACTTGAATCACAACTTGTGAAAAGGCATTATAAAGGGTTCATGAAGTAATCTTCGCGGAGGTTCATCTCTTCGTGATTTGAATATGAATGGGAGTGCAATACGTATGAATATCGTATTAATGGGTCTGCCAGGAGCCGGTAAAGGCACACAGGCAGACAGAATTGTCGAAAAGTACGGAACCCCTCATATTTCTACAGGCGATATGTTCCGTGCAGCTATTCAAGAAGGCACGGAACTTGGAGTCAAAGCAAAATCGTTCATGGATCAGGGAGCACTTGTCCCTGATGAAGTGACAATCGGAATTGTTCGTGAAAGATTAGGCAAATCCGATTGCGATAACGGATTCTTGCTCGACGGTTTCCCGCGTACAGTACCTCAGGCTGAAGCACTTAATCAGCTTTTGGCTGACATGGGTCGGAAAATTGAGCACGTCATCAATATCCAGGTCGAGAAAGAAGAACTTGTCGCGAGGCTGACAGGCCGCCGCATCTGTAAAGTTTGCGGTACATCCTATCATTTGCTTTTTAATCCTCCACAGGTTGAAGGTGTATGTGATAAGGATGGCGGAGAACTTTATCAGCGAGCCGATGACAATCCGGAAACTGTCACGAACCGTCTGGAAGTAAATATGAATCAAACGGCACCACTCTTGGCGTTTTACGATACCAAAGAGGTGTTAGTGAACATAGATGGACAGAAAGATATTAAGGACGTTTTCAAAGATCTGGACGTTATCCTTCAAGATAGCGAAAAGTAATCTTTTTCGGACTGAGATATTTATGCCATTAATTGGGCAGTATAGTATTGGTGAACGAAAAAACGTTTAACGAGCTGCAAAAGCATATGATGCCCGGTATAATAACTGGTTGAATTTTAGCAATTTAATGTTCTGATACATTAGAAATGCATTTTCTTACTCAGGTAGGTATAATATGTTTCGTGGAAAGAACTGTATAAAGCAACTAGGAACTCATCCACGGCATTCTGGACAGTCGTGTCCAATTCGACGCGATTTTCCACAACTAGAAGTCGAGGACTGACTTAAGGGAAACGGAATGTGACGGACCTCTTTTGAACATCACTCATGCAATCCGGACATATGTTGAAGGAAGCTTTAAAGGCGACTGATGCCGCTCGATGGTGAGAACCTTTATTGGATATAGAAGGGAGATTGGGTTGATGGCGAAAGATGATGTAATTGAAGTTGAAGGAACCGTACTCGAAACATTGCCAAACGCAATGTTTAAAGTAGAGCTGGAAAACGGCCATACAATTCTTGCGCACGTATCTGGCAAAATTCGTATGCACTTTATCCGTATTCTACCTGGCGATAAAGTGACAATGGAACTCTCGCCTTATGATTTAACACGTGGTCGTATCACATACCGTTTCAAATAATCTTTTGTAACTCCGGAATATTGAAGGAGGTTGGGTAAGATGAAAGTAAGACCATCTGTAAAACCGATGTGCGAAAAATGTAAAATTATTCGCAGACGCGGCCGAGTAATGGTAATCTGTGAAAATCCAAAACATAAACAAAGACAAGGCTAATTCTGAAGGAGGTGCACAATATATATGGCACGTATTGCTGGTGTAGACGTTCCGCGCGATAAGCGCGTAGTCATTTCATTAACTTACATTTTCGGAATCGGAAAAACAACTGCTCAGAAAGTATTGGCAGCAGCTGGAGTCTCTGAAGACGCGCGTGTTCGCGATCTTACAGACGCTGAGCTCGATAAAATCCGTGAACAAATGGACACACTTAAAGTTGAAGGTGATCTTCGACGTGAAACTTCCCTTAACATCAAACGTTTGATGGAAATCGGTAGCTTCCGTGGAATCCGTCATCGTCGTGGCTTGCCCGTTCGTGGACAAAACACGAAAAACAACGCACGTACTCGTAAAGGTCCAAAACGGACAGTAGCGAACAAGAAAAAATAATAGGTAAAGGAGGTATCTTCTTAACATGGCACGTAAACAACAAACTCGTAAACGTCGTGTGAAAAAGAATATTGAATCCGGGATTGCACATATCCGTTCAACATTCAATAACACAATCGTTACAATTACAGATATGCAAGGAAACGCATTGTCTTGGTCAAGTGCAGGTGCACTAGGCTTTAAAGGGTCTCGTAAATCAACTCCATTTGCTGCACAAATGGCTGCTGAAACAGCTGCTAAAACATCAATGGAGCATGGTCTGAAAACGTTGGAAGTTACTGTTAAAGGTCCAGGAGCTGGACGTGAAGCAGCAATTCGTTCACTACAGGCTGCAGGACTTGAAGTTACTGCAATTAGAGACGTAACACCGGTTCCACATAACGGATGCCGCCCGCCAAAACGCCGTCGTGTATAATGGCTTTTACTCCATATGATTGAGAAACACAATTTTTGTCAAAAATGATTGTGCGATTGCAATTTGCCGTCTATGATAATCGATTTCAATATGGAACGGCCAATACATTTGACGTTTTGAAGGAGGGTAAATGAATGATCGAGATTGAGAAACCAAAGATTGAAACAGTTATGATCGGCGAAGACATCAAGTTCGGTAAGTTCATCATCGAACCACTTGAGCGTGGATACGGAAATACTTTGGGGAATTCCCTACGCCGCATCCTTCTATCCTCACTGCCAGGAGCTGCCGTTACATCGATTCAGATTGATGGCGTGCTTCATGAATTCTCAACAATTGAAGGTGTCGTCGAAGACGTCGCAACAATTATTTTGAACGTGAAGAAACTGGCTCTTAAAATCTATTCAGATGAAGAGAAAGTGATTGAGATAGACGTGAAAGGCGAAGGAGTCGTCACAGCTGCGGACATTACACATGATAGTGACGTAGAAGTGTTGAATCCTGAAATTCCTATTGCGACTCTTGGTAAAAACGGACACTTGCGCATGCGTATGTATGCTGTACGTGGACGTGGTTATGCACGTTCTGATCAAAACAAACGTGAGGATCTCGCAATTGGCGTTATTCCAATCGACTCCATTTATACTCCTGTTTCACGCGTTAACTTCCAAGTGGAAAATACTCGGGTTGGTCAAATGGCAAACTTCGATAAATTAACACTTGATGTTTGGACAGATGGCAGCATCGGTCCTAAAGAAGCTGTTTCACTCGGGGCGAAAATCTTGACGGAGCATCTGAATATATTTGTCGGTATGACAGATGAAGCACAAACTGCTGAAATCATGGTGGAAAAAGAGGAAGATCAGAAAGAAAAAGTGCTTGAGATGACGATTGAAGAACTCGACCTTTCAGTTAGATCATACAACTGCCTAAAACGTGCTGGCATCAATACAGTTCTTGAACTTGCTACCAAGTCAGAGGATGAAATGATGAAAGTACGAAATCTCGGACGTAAATCACTTGAAGAAGTGAAAGCGAAGTTGGACGAGCTTAACCTGGAGTTACGCACGGAAGATTGAGCGAATTTATAGATTGAAGGAGGGAAACTTCTATGGGATACAGAAAACTTGGACGTACAAGTTCACAACGTAAAGCAATGCTTCGCGACCTAGCTACAGATCTTATCATCCACGAACGTATTCAAACGACAGAAGCTCGTGCGAAAGAATTGCGTTCAGTTGTTGAGAAAATGATTACGCTTGGAAAACGTGGAGACTTGCATGCACGTCGACAAGTTGCACAATTCATCCGTCGTGAACTCGTTACATTGACGGACGATGAAGGCAAAGAGACAGAAATCTTCGCAATCCAAAAACTTTTTGATAATGTCGCTCCACGCTACGCTGAGCGTCAAGGTGGATATACACGTATCATGAAAATGGGACCTCGTCGCGGCGACGGAGCACCTGTCGTTGTTATCGAACTCGTTTAACAACATTCAGCAGTAGTCATCTCCTTTTTTAAGTAGAGCGATGAATGCGAATGATAACTCAAGTATAGCCTTTGGTGAAATTTCACCGAAGGAGTACTTAAGTAAATCTTCAGAGGGTGTGTCTGGCGTACCCAGAGCCGCACCCTTTTTTTAAAAATTTATACGACACCTTTAAAAGCTGAGTGTTACGATCGTCGTTTTTAACGTCTGGTCTAGCTCTACGCACCTCATCCGCGGTTCCGGATTGAGCACCTGGAACAGTCATAGATATGAGCGCATTTCTTCGGATGAGGTGCGCGCTTTTTTTTATCCAAAATTAAATGTCTAAATTTTATAAATGGGATTCCCTGTCAACTTGCAGGGGATCCTTAGTAGTATACATACTGTGAATGTAGCCGGAGGTGGAAGGCGATGAAGGAAATTCTGTCGATGGATAATATATCTTATTCTTATCAAAGTGAGAATGAGGAGACGAAAAAAGCAATCGATGGCGTGACATTTACGGTACATGACGATGAATGGATAGCAATTGTCGGCCATAACGGTTCAGGTAAGTCGACACTTGCCAAAATGATGATTGGACTACTGTTTCCTGATGAAGGGAATGTCAATTTATTCAATGAAAAACTGACAGAAGAGAATTTATGGGGGATTCGTTCCCAGATGGGTTTTGTTTTTCAAAATCCAGATAATCAGTTTGTCGGTTCAACAGTCCAAGATGATGTTGCATTTGCATTGGAAAACAACGGTGTCCCTTATGATGAAATGGTAACTCGAGTTCATGAAGCACTTAAGCAGGTTAATATGAGTGAATTCCTAGATCATGAGCCGCACCATCTCTCAGGCGGACAGAAACAACGCGTTGCCATTGCAGGAGCGCTCGCTTTACATCCGAAACTTCTAATTATGGATGAAGCAACGTCGATGCTTGATCCGCAAGGACGTAATGAAGTCATTCATTTAGTTGAAGAATTGAAGCGTAAGACGGGTCTTACTGTTATTTCGATTACACACGACTTAGAAGAAGCGCTTCTTGCAGACCGCATTATTGTCATGAACAAAGGAAAAGTCTTGTCAGTTGGGACGCCTGAGCAGATATTTGCCAAAGGTGCGGAGCTTGAGGAAATAGGTCTTGACTTGCCATTTGCATTGCGGGTTTCGGGAATGTTGCGGGAGCTTGGGATGGAGATTACTGGTGAGCATATGACAGAAGAAGAGTTGGTGAATGAATTATGGACATCTCACTTCAGCAAGTAGGGTATTTGTATGGGAAAGACACTCCTTTTGAAAAGAGGGCTTTGCACAATGTTAATGCGACAATCCCATCGGGTTCTTACTCAGCCATAATTGGGCATACTGGATCTGGAAAGTCGACACTACTTATGCATTTGAATGGTTTGCTAAAGCCTTCAGAAGGTGTAGTGAAAATAGGTGATACTACGATTTCTGCAGGCACGAAGGCAAAAGGTTTGAAAGAAGTCCGCAGTCGTGTAGGAATTGTATTCCAGTTCCCTGAACATCAACTTTTTGAAGAGACGGTTGAGAAAGATATCATGTTCGGTCCTATGAATTTTGGTGTACCTGAAGAAGAAGCTAGAAGAAGAGCACATGAATTGATAAAATTGCTGGGTTTGCCGGCAGAAGTTGCACAGGAGTCTCCTTTTGATTTGTCAGGTGGCCAGATGCGCAGAGTTGCAATTGCCGGTGTACTAGCATTTAAACCGTCAGTACTCGTTTTGGATGAACCCACAGCGGGTCTTGACCCGCGCGGTCGCCGTGAAATCATGGAGTTATTTAATCGCCTGCATACTGAGGAAAACCTCACGACAATCCTGGTCACACATAGTATGGAGGATGCTGCACGTTATGCGGATAATATCATCGTTATGCATGATGGAACTTCAGTCTTGTCGGGCAGCCCGCAAAAAGTTTTCGAAGATGAAGGGATACTATCATCCTTCAGGCTCGGTTTACCGCGTTCAGTAAAGTTTCAGCGAGATATTGAACAGTTAATTGGCCGTCCGCTTAATGCTCTGGCACTTACGGAAGAACAGCTCGCAAAAGCGATTGCGACTGCCGCTGCGGAAGAAGGTGGCCGTTAATGCTAGAGAAAATGATCTTCGGTCGTTTTATCCCGGGTAATTCATTTATTCATAAGCTCGATCCACGTTCGAAACTGTCATTTGTTTTTCTATTTATCATTGGCGTGTTCCTTGCAAATAATGCAGTGACCTATGCTTTATTATTAGGATTTACTGTGTTAGTTATCTTCAGTTCAAGAATACGCCTCTATTTTCTTCTCAACGGCTTAAAGCCCATTTTATTTCTAATTATTTTCACCTTTCTCATGCATGTTCTTTTCACGAAAGAGGGAGCCTTGCTCGTTGACTGGAAATTCATTAAAATTTATGAAGAAGGATTAAGACAAGGGATTTTCATTTCACTTCGTTTTCTTGTACTCGTTTTACTCACGTCTATACTGACGCTGACAACATCGCCGATTTCAATAACGGATGGGATGGAAGATCTACTGGGTCCATTCAAGCGGTTTAAATTGCCTGTACATGAGTTGGCACTGATGATGTCTATTTCACTTCGTTTCATTCCAACATTGATGGATGAGACGGATAAGATATTGAAAGCACAATTGGCGAGGGGCTCGGACATTAGCACCGGCTCCATTAAGCAGCGAATCCGTTCGGTCATTCCTTTGCTTGTTCCTCTCTTCGTGAGTGCGTTTAAGCGTGCTGAAGACCTTGCAGTCGCTATGGAAGTCCGCGGCTATCGTGGAGGCGCAGGTAGGACGAGGTACCGACTGTTGAAGTGGCATTGGCGCGATACAACCATTATGTGCTTACTCGCCGTTCTCATTGTCGTCCTCTTCCTACTCAGGGCATAGGGGGCGTGTAAATGGATAGGAAGCGTGTGAAAGCAATAATTTCATATGATGGTACTCATTTCGCAGGGTATCAGGTACAGCCGGGTATGCGGACGGTGCAGTCGGAAATTGACAAGGCGCTTGTGAAAATGCATAAGGACAAGGAAATCTTTTCAGTCGCAAGTGGAAGGACGGATTCCGGTGTTCATGCAACAGGACAAGTCATTCATTTTGATACTCCGCTGTCACTACCGACAGATCGCTGGCAACTGGCGTTGAATGTTCTACTTCCAACAGATATACGAATTATTCAAGCTGATTATGTTAGCGAAGATTTTCATGCCCGCTATTCTGCTACTGGAAAGACGTATGTCTATAAGTGGTCTTATAGCGAGGTGCATAGTCCATTTGAGCGTAATTTTTCTGTTCATTTAGGCAGGTCACATCCTGATATAGAAGCAATGAAAATTGCTGCGAATCATTTTATTGGGACGCATGACTTTACAAGCTTCTGTTCTTCAAAAACCGCTACGACCAATAAAGTCCGAACGGTGAGGCAGCTAACACTTGAAAAAAAAGGTGAATACCTCATCATGACCATTGAAGGTGACGGGTTTTTATATAATATGGTTAGGAGTATTGCAGGTATGCTTCTTGTTGTGGGCAACGGTTGGAAGACGTCTGATGACGTCAAACAGATACTCGACTCTCGCAGTCGGAAAGCCAACGTCAAAACCGCACCAGCACACGGTTTGTACCTTGAAAATGTAAGCTATCAAGACTGAGGCAACTTTTCCTGGTGTATTTAGAAAAGATGCTTGACTTAATGTGGTATTCGAGATAAGATGAGTAATGGTATTTCTAATAACCCCACAAAGAAGCCCCGGAAGGTAAAATTGTGTTTAGGGATAGAGAAAACGGGAACGAATAGATATTCATTTAGGAGGATAAAATTATGCGTACAACATTCATGGCTAAAGGTCACGAAGTAGAGCGTAAATGGCTCGTTGTCGACGCTGAAGGACAGACGCTTGGTCGTCTTGCTTCTGAAGTTGCATCACTTTTGCGCGGCAAACATAAACCTACGTTCACACCACACGTTGATACAGGTGACCATGTCATCATCATCAATGCAGAAAAAATACATCTTACAGGTAACAAATTGAAAGACAAAATTTACTACCGTCACTCAGGTTACACGGGCAGCATGAAACAACGTACGGCTCTTGAGATGCGTACAAACTACCCTACAAAAATGCTTGAACTTGCAATTAAAGGAATGCTTCCAAAAGGTCCTTTAGGCCGTCAAACATACAGAAAACTTAACGTATACGCTGGACCGGATCACCCGCACGCAGCACAACAACCAGAAGTATTCGTACTTCGCGGTTAATTAAGAGGAGGAAATAACTTGGCACAAGTACAATATCTCGGCACAGGCCGTCGTAAAAGCTCAGTAGCTCGTGTACGTCTAGTTCCTGGAGATGGCACTATTACCATCAACAAACGTGACGTAGAAGACTACGTACCATTCGCAACACTTCGCGAAATCATCAAACAACCACTCGTAGTAACGGAAACACTTGGAAGCTACGATATCCTTGTAAACGTTGATGGCGGAGGATACACAGGACAAGCTGGCGCAATCCGTCACGGAGTTGCACGTGCTCTACTTTCAGTAGATCCTGACTTCCGCGCGGCTCTTAAATCAGCAGGACTTCTTACGCGTGATTCAAGAATGAAAGAACGTAAAAAACCAGGTCTTAAAGGCGCACGTCGTGCACCACAGTTCTCAAAACGTTAATATTGCATTTAAGAAAAGCCCTTCTCCATTCGTGGAAAAGGGCTTTTCTGTGTTAAAGTATAGACATAGAAAAAGGGAAAGGATGATTTTTATGAAAGAGATCACAACAACCGAGTTACAGGAACGTTTGGAGAAAGGTGAACAGTTCAACCTGATAGATGTGCGTGAGGCGGATGAAGTAGCGGTAGGAATGATACCTGGGTCGAAACACATCGTTCTAGGTGATGTACCGATCCGTATGGACGAGTTAGATAGATCTAAGCCATACATACTCATTTGTCGTTCAGGCGGCCGTAGCGGGCGTGCAGCGGAGTTCCTGGGTGATGAAGGCTATGATGTAACAAATATGGTAGGCGGCATGCTCGAATGGGAAGGTGCGACTGAATAAGTAAGTTTTGAGAGGGACCTTTATAGGTTTCCTCTTTTTTTTATCTCTTTCAATTTTTTCTGACAGTCTCAAGTGGGACATATCCGCTGGCATTCCTGCGTATAGTGGGGAAAAAGGCGGTGTCCCTATGAAACGGTGGTTGGTAATTTGTTTGCTTTTTGTATGTTCTCTCGTGGTTGTCCTGTATGGGGTGAATGCTTCGTCTGATCGAAACTTTTTCATGCCTGCAGAACTCGGGGGTGTAAAGATTCTTATTGATCCTGGACACGGAGGATTGGACGGAGGAGCTTCATTTGAAGACGTTGTAGAGCGTGACATCACTCTGAGTATTTCACATGAATTGAAAAAGCGTCTTGAAAAGAAAGGGGCAACTGTTATCATGACGCGGATGAAAGACGGTGATGCTTTGGCTGAACATGCACCGCAAGAAACGTTTGGAACTATAAGGCAACGTAAAATGGCGGATTTGCAATTAAGGGAAAGTATCGCGATTAAAGAAACTCCGGATATGTTCATCAGTGTGCATGTCAATGCCATACCCCAAGAAAAGTGGCGCGGTTCCCAAGTGTTCTATCACCCCGAAGGAGATCCGAACGGTGAATTTTTGGCGAAATCAATTCAAGAATCATTTAGAACGAATTTGAAAAACACGGAAAGGGTTGCGATGGCGATAAAGGGTGTCTATTTGTTGAAAAAAGTACCAACTCCGGCAGTCCTCGTAGAAACGGGTTTTATCTCTAATAACGAAGAACGAGCTCTATTGACAGATCCGGCGTATCAAGGGAAAGTGGCTAATGCAATAACTGAAGGCATTATAGAGTTTCATACTGCGGACGAAAGGTGAGCTGAAAACAATCCTTGAAAACAGAATACTATGTTATACTTGGGGAAGAATTAATTAACCTCCAAGGGGTGTCTATATTGATGAACGAACAAGCAGTACGTGAGTTATTGGGACAGTTGAAAGATCCATTTTTACATAAAACGCTTGCGGAGACGAGTGGAATTATTGGCGTGACGATCAAGCCTGAGAAAAAACATGTCAGTGTCAAGCTCGCAATCGCAAAAATTAACACAGCCGAACAAATGGGTCTTCAAACGCAAGTTGTCGATACATTGAAAGGAGCAGGAGCCGATTCCGTCGGTATCCGTTTCGAAGAATTACCGGCAGAGGTGCTAGAACAGTTCCGTGGAAAAGTGACAGAATCGGAAGCTCAAGATATTCTGTCCCCATTGAGTAACGTAGAATTCATTTCAATAGCTTCTGGTAAAGGAGGCGTAGGAAAGTCGACTGTGTCGGTAAACCTTGCTGTAGCGCTAGCTAGGCTTGGGAAAAAAGTCGGTTTAATTGATGCGGATATTTACGGATTCAGCGTTCCGGATATGATGGGCGTAACTGATTTACCAGTGGTTCGCGGTGATCGGATAATCCCGGTGGAGCGACTTGGTGTCAAGGTTATTTCGATGGGCTTTTTCGTTGAAGATAATGCGCCTGTAGTATGGCGTGGCCCGATGCTGGGGAAAGCGCTTGACCAATTCTTCCGTGACGTTGAATGGGGCGATCTCGATTACCTGTTCCTCGACTTGCCACCCGGCACAGGAGATGTAGCACTCGATATCCATCAAATGATTCCGACTTCTAAAGAAATCGTCGTGACGACTCCGCATCCCACAGCTGCATTTGTGGCTGCGCGTGCAGGAGCGATGGCGCTTCAAACAGATCATGAATTGCTCGGAGTTATTGAAAATATGTCTTGGTTCCAATCAAAAGCGTCAGGTGAACGTGAATTTGTATTTGGACAGGGCGGCGGTGTGAAGCTGGCCGAGGAACTCCGCACAGAGTTGTTAGGACAGATTCCACTAGGTCAACCAGACTGGGATGAAGAAGACTTTGCTCCTTCAGTCTATGCAGAAGACCATGCTATTGGAAAAATCTACATGGACATCGCGGCAACTATTATTACAAAAACAGAAAAGTGAAAAACAGAGAAAGTGGAGAAGGCTATTGGCCTCCTCCACTTTTGCTTTTCTCGGATTCGCCACCGCCGCCGCCACCACCACCGCCACCGCCACCGCCACTTTCTTCCGCTTTTGGATCCCCAGCTTTTAAAATGAGCTCTTGCCACTTCGTTTGCATTAACGGGCTGTTAATTGTTTCTTGAACGACCTTTTCGAGATGCTTTTTCATATTTGCCGATTGTGTAACTGTTTCCAGTTGTTTTAACATGTCTGGCTGGGAGAAAAATTCTTCCATTTGTTTTTGGAACGAAGCATCATCCATTAATTGCTTCATGATTTCTTGCTGCTGCTCTTTTACACTTTTAGCAAAACTCTCGTTGAATTTTGGATCTTCAAATGTCTTTTTCCAAAAGTCTTCTCCTTTTTTAGAAAGAAGCGTATCTTCAACGGATTTCTTTACTACAGGTTGCTCCAAGATAAGCAGTTCTTTGAATTCGGGGTCAGCAAACATTTGCCGAACCGCTTTCTTTCCGTCCTCCGTCTGAAGTGAATCGGTCATCATTTTCTTCATTTCATCGTATGTTGGAGCTGTCGGCTGCGCTCCACACGCTGTCAGCAGAAAAACTGTAAATAATAGTAGTAGGACTCTTTTTTTCATGGAAATCAAATTCCCTTCCACAAGCATTTTCATTTATTGTTCACAATCCAACGATAAATATGCATGAAACGTTTAATGAAATAGATTTTTCGTGAAAACGTTGTTACACTATTGGAAGTAATAAAAACGGAGGAACACTATCGTGACTATACGAAATTGGGTAAAATTCTTTTTTACAGCACTATTAATCGGAGGATTCGTAACGGGGATTGCAGGACTTATTATCCGCTGGGAATTCTTTTCTGGATATTTAACGAATGGTGAGTACGGGCAATTCATAGGTGCATTTCTATGGTTAATTTTTCTAGGTTTCACCATGAGCGTTGTCGCACAAATGGGCTTTTTTGCTTATTTGACAATTCATCAATTCGGTGTAAATATCTTCAAAACACTTACTTTATGGAACTGGGTTCAGCTTCTAATCATTGCGATTGTTTTATTTGATCTCATCTTCTTCAGGTTCCAATTGACGACGGGTGAAACAGGACGAACAATGTTATATCTTGGATTGCTGGTAACACTTGTGGCTGTATCGGCTATAACGGCTTATTTTAAGGCGAAATGGACAAAGAAATATACACTTATTCCAGCACTGTTTTTCATGATTGTTATTACAACGCTTGAATGGTTACCCGCACTGATGGTACGTTCAGGAAATATCGATTCATGGGTAACAATGTTGCTATTCCCACTTCTTGCGGTTAATGCTTATCAACTTCTTGTGCTTCCAAAGTACAACAGGCAGTCAGATGAAGATAAGGCGAAACTAGAAGAACGAAAAAAAGCACGCCGTAAAGTCCAGAATGCTCAAAAGGCATCCAAAACAAAATGAAAAACAGTACAGTAGCCCATATGGCGAACTGTACTGTTTTTTAAAATTCGGGGTATAATACAACCAAAATGTTCATTTGGGTATCTTCTTAACCTTCACTTTTGTTTCAAACAGCATTGTTTCCACCGAAATAAATGTTCGATCTTTGTTTAGTTTCTTTAATTCGGCTAAATTTATACGATCTTCACGATGGTGGGGAATAGATAGAATTTCCCCTTTAGTAACTGGTGGAAGATCACCACCTCGCCAAACTACAGATGAACCAAGAGCATTAATTTCCGCCTCCCAGAGCATGTTATGTAATGCTACTGGAAATACCTCATCACGCGTTCGAAACCAAAGAGGTTTAAGACCGAATGTTTTTTCAAAACGCTCCAGCTGATCAATGAACAATGGTGTATTTTGTTCGTAAGCCATTCCTTCGTCCCCAAGAAGTCCGACTGGAATATTTTTTTCTTTGATAAGCTGTACAGTTTCAGGAAAGCGATCAGCCCACTTCATATCTACAAAAATGAGGGGATAAGGTTTGCCTAATTCCTGGAACCACTGCTCGACTTCACTATCTCCAAATGAAATATTCACGGTTAGTGCAGAGCCGCTAGTACCGCGCACGATTACGGCAGGCTCCTCCGTTACTCGGAAGACAGATACTAAGGACATCTGTTTAGGTAAGGCAGGGAGGAGCAGGAGAAGCGCACAGCAGACGATAGCGGTGAAGAAGTATTTGTTTCTCATATGTTGTCCCCTTTAAACAATGTATAATATACTTTATGAAAGACAGTTGACTAATATGAAAAAGATGTGGTAATATATAAAAGTTGCTGTCGGGAACAAGCAAACAAACAAATTTTAAAAAAGACTTGATATATATTTTCTTCTTGTTATAATGGAATTTGTCGTAATGGCAATAACGTCTATACTTAATTATTCCGCAGTAGCTCAGTGGTAGAGCAATCGGCTGTTAACCGATCGGTCGTAGGTTCGAGTCCTACCTGCGGAGCCATATGCTTCCATAGCTCAGTAGGTAGAGTGCTTCCATGGTAAGGAAGAGGTCGTCGGTTCGATTCCGGCTGGAAGCTCCAGAGAAGTTCTTGTTCATATAACTATATCTTCATTATGGCTTTAGTAAGAAGACGTAGGAATGCGCCACAAATTATAATTATTACGACTAGTAACACTTAGTTGGAAGTTATTATTTTATGAGGCCCCTTGGTCAAGCGGTTAAGACACCGCCCTTTCACGGCGGTATCACGGGTTCGAATCCCGTAGGGGTCATTAAAACTTTTTCATTACGTTGTAGTGAAATTAGTTTACCTTAAGTACTTAAATCTAATTTGTTAGGTTTAAAACTTAATTCTTTATACTATACTTGGTGGGGTAGCGAAGTGGCTAAACGCGGCGGACTGTAAATCCGCTCCTTCGGGTTCGGCAGTTCGAATCTGCCCCCCACCACCAATTAAACTTTTTCAACGCGAAGCGTTGAAAAGAGTTTTCCATGAATTATTTACACAAAGTGTTGAAAAGAGTTTTCCATGAATTATTTACACGAAGCGTTAAAAAGAGTAATCCTTCTACCATTGGGGTATAGCCAAGCGGTAAGGCAACGGACTTTGACTCCGTTACTCGTTGGTTCGAATCCAGCTACCCCAGCCATTTTTTTTGCTTTACCAAAACCATGTGAAATCCAAATAGCTTTATTAAACCCTTCTGGAAATTTGAGAAGGGTTTTTTTGTTTCATGTTTAAGTTCATTTCAGTCTAGCACTTTAGCATTCATTTAATATACACTATTGAAAAGTATTGTTTTTTGTCGAATTGTAAAGGAAACCTTAGAGAGAAGTGATTGTATGCTAGAAAATAATAAAATGATAGACGATTTAATACGTCATGATAGCAGTCACAGTCCGGAAAAAATGCTCAGAGATATAGCCTATGCACTTGATCAGTCAGCCATCGTGGCCATTACAGATCGCACTGGCAAGATAGTCTATGTCAATGCGCTATTTACAAAAATAGCACAGTACAGCGTTGAAGAGCTTGTTGGTGCCAACCACCGGATTATTAACTCAGGCTATCATACGCGTGCGTTTTTCAAGGATATGTGGGGCACCATAGGCCGCGGGAATAACTGGCGCGGTGAAATCTGTAATAAAGCTAAAGACGGTTCACATTATTGGGTGGATACGACAATCGTTCCGTTTCTGAATGAAAAAGGAAACCCTTATCAATACATTTCAATTCGCTATGACATCACAGCGCGTAAGGAGTCGGAACAACTGGTACGGAAACTGGCTTACAATGATCAATTAACAGATTTGCCGAACCGGACTTCTTTTAGGAAAATACTGCTAGAAGAAGTAGAGAAGTCTAAGGAACATCGTACAAATCTGGCAATTGTCTATCTAAATATCGATCGACTACGCTATGTCAATAATTCACTTGGTTATGAGGCAGGTGACTATGTTTTGTCTGTTGTTGCAAAGAGATTAAAAGATAGCCTCCAAGGAGAACAAGTTGTTGGCAGGATTTCGGGTGACGAGTTTGCAATACTTCTAAAGAATATACGAAATGCAGCACATGCAGAACAGCTAACACGGGAATTGCAACAATTGCTGGAGGAGCCGATTGAAGTAATGGATCAGCAGCATACACTTTCATTTAGTTTTGGCATCGCTCTTTATCCTGAGCATGCTAAAAAGTCTTCTGAACTGAGGATAAAAGCGGAAAAAGCCCTATCCATCGCAAGAGCGAATGGCGGCGGTGGCGTTGAAGTCTATCAACACGGCACGGCGTCCAATACCTTGGAACGAATTTTATTGGAGAATGAGTTGAGAAAAAGTGTTGTTCTCGGTCAATTGCATTTAGATTATCAACCTAAGGTAAACTTGAAGACTGGAAAATTAGTGGGCGTTGAAGCACTCGTACGGTGGAATCATCCGGATCTCGGCAGGATTTCGCCAGATAAGTTCATCCCGGTCGCTGAAGAAACGAAAATCATCATTCCTTTGGGAGAATGGGTGCTACGACAAGCGTGCAGGCAGGCGATGGAGTGGCAGGAACGAGGATATGCGCCTTTACCGATTGCTGTCAATATGTCCGCCGTCCAATTGGAAGAACCGGAGATTGTCAAAACCGTAAAAATGATACTCGATGAAACTGGCCTTTCCGCGAATTTAATCGAAATTGAATTAACGGAAAGTGCGTTTGCGGATAGGCAAGACATGCAAGAGAGAATTAGGGGAATAAGGGATTTAGGTATTACAGTATCCATTGATGATTTTGGGACGGGCTATAGCACGTTCAGTTACCTTAAAGAATTGCCGGTGGATACAGTGAAAATTGACATGTCTTTCGTACGGGATATACATATGAATGAAGACAGCCTTGCAATTGTCAAGGCCATTGTAACACTTGCGGATACATTTGGTCTGAACGTCGTTGCTGAAGGCGTAGAGCAGGAAGAACAAGTGACTATTTTGAAGAATTTGGGATGTCGTGAAGGGCAGGGGTATTATTTCAGTAAACCTACCCCGCCAGATGTGTGTGAAAAGTTAATGGGAAAAGTAGATAGAAACGAATAATTATTCAGTTATTTGTCGAGTTGAGCCAAACCTTATTGTAGACTTACAATAGATATATAGAAAAGGGGGAGGTACTTGTCATGAAACGTTTAAATATATCGATAATAGGTGTTCCGCTCGATTTTGGACAAAGTCGTCGTGGAGTAGATATGGGTCCAAGTGCAATTCGATATGCAGGCATTGTTGATAGAATGGAATCGATAGGGCATGAGGTGACGGATGAAGGGAATATCCGTGTAAGTGTTGTGGAACAGAAAAAACATAAGGATACGAATTTGAAGAATTTAGACGAAGTCATACAAGCGACCACGGATCTTGCGATGAAAGTGGCTGAAGTCTTGGATGCAGGTCGATTCCCACTCGTTTTAGGAGGGGATCATAGCATTGCAATCGGTACATTGGCGGGTCTTGCAAGTAAGTACAACAACCTTGGTGTAATTTGGTATGATGCGCATACTGATTTTAATACAGCTGAAATCTCACCATCCGGAAATATCCATGGGATGCCTCTTGCTGTAAGCGTAGGCCTTGGACATGAAAGTCTCGTCAATATACATAGTAAAGGGCAAAAAATTAAACCGGAAAACATTGTCGTTATTGGTGCGCGTTCGGTTGATCCTGATGAACGTCTATTGATTAAGGAATCGGGTATTAAAGTTTTCACAATGCACGAAATAGACCGTTACGGAATGACAACAGTGATGGAAGAAGCCATCGCTTACTTACGCTCACATGAAGTTGACGGTGTCCACTTGTCCCTGGATCTTGATGGATTGGATCCGTTATACGCACCGGGAGTCGGGACGCCTGTGCCGGGTGGCATTAGTTACAGAGAAAGCCACCTGGCAATGGAGATGCTGGAAGACTCAGGAATAATTACTTCCGCCGAATTCGTAGAAGTAAATCCAATTCTTGACGAAGGAAATAAAACTGCTGATGTTGCAGTAGGTTTAATGGGTTCATTGTTTGGAGAAAAGCTACTTTAATCGGTATTGAAAGCCCATCCGGCTCCTAAGATGGGCTTTTTTCTTTTATCCATTAATGGAGGAAGTATTTAGTAAACTCTGGTAAAATAAAATTAATATAAAAAATGAAACCTGTCGCCACCTTCAAACGTATAGAAGGGACAGCCGCATAGAGCGGAGGATGAAAAACATTGGATGAACTTATCAATAAACGAATAAATGAAGTTCTGAAAGGCGATCAAAATGCATTTGAGGAGATCGTAACGTTATTTCAGCATCGCTTGTACCAAGTGTGTTACAGGATGCTCGGAAATGCGCAAGAGGCGGAAGATATTTCACAGGAAGCATTTGTCCGTGCATATATCAATATTCATACATTTGACCAAAAGCGGAAGTTTTCAACTTGGTTGTTTCGAATTGCAACGAATCTATGCATCGATCGCATCCGCAAAAAGAAACCTGCTTATTACCTTGATGCTAATGTACCAGGTACGGATGGTCTGAATATGTATTCGCAACTTGCTGCAACGGACGAACTTCCGGAAGATGAAGTTGAAAGAATGGAATTACAGCAACGTATCCATTATGAAATTGGTAGGCTCCCGGATAAATATCGTTCTGTCATCATTTTAAGATATATCGAAGAATTACCGCTGCAAGAAATTGGTGACATTTTAGGGCTACCTTTAGGGACCGTAAAGACCCGTGTTCATAGAGGGCGGGAAGTACTTCGGAAACAGATGGGTACCATGTAGGAGGGAATAATATGAATACGTGTCCGGAACAAATCGTTCACTACATGCACGCGTATTTAGATGGCGACATTAGCCGCGATGAAGAGCGGCAGTTGAAAGAACATTTAGATAGCTGCTCAGAATGTAGAGAAATTATGAATGGGTTAACCGAGTCCATTGCTTTTATAGGAAGTGCTGCTCAAATAAAAGCACCAGATAAATTTGTTGACGCTGTCATGGCGCGTCTTCCAAAAGAAAAGTCCCAAGCAGGTGCTCAGCGCTGGTTGCGAAAACATCCACTATTTGCGGCTGCTGCCCTATTTTTCGTCTTGATGAGCGCAACGCTTTTTTCAAGTTATGGGAATGAACAGCAATTTTCAGTGACAAAACAACCGAATCTAATCGTTGAGGGACAAACGGTACTCGTTCCTGCTGGGGAAACCATTGAAGGGGATATTGTTGTTAAAAACGGTACGCTCCGAATTGATGGAAAAGTAGATGGTGATGTAACCGTTATTAGGGGTTCTAAATATATGGCCTCTACGGCGGTTGTAACAGGCAAGAATGAGGAGATTGATAAAGTCTTTGATTGGCTATGGTACAAAATGAAAGAAACAGCCAAGGCAATCATCCCAGCGTCAACTGAAAAGAACCAAGACGGGGAGTAAACAGAGCGACCGATGCTACTGCCGCGAGCAGGGACGGTCGCTCTTTGTGTCTTGTGAGGAAAGACAGTTGAGTACTGTTATGCTATACTGTACGCATAAGAAACTGTTTGTGAAGGTAGGCGGAGCACATGCCCAAATGGCAAGAATTAATTGATTTCAGTCCAGTAGCGGCACTTATTAATATCATAGATGTGCTTCTAGTCTGGTTTGTTTTTTATAAACTGATTACGATTATAAAAGGAACGAAAGCCGTTCAACTTTTAAAAGGGATATTTGTGATTATCATCGTTCGATTTCTGACAGACATTTTCGGTCTTGATACGCTCAGATTTTTAATGGATCAAGTACTCCCGTTCGGATTTTTGGCAATCATCATCATCTTCCAACCTGAGCTCAGGCGTGGACTTGAACAACTGGGACGAGGACGACTATTCGCTCGGACAAATATACAGGAAGAGGAAGAGCGGGAACGTCTCGTTGAAGCAATCATGAAATCGGTTAGCTATATGGCTAAACGTAGAATTGGTGCACTCATTTCCATTGAAAGGGAAACGGGGTTAAGTGAATATATTGAAACCGGTACTCGTATGGATTCCGCGATTAGCTCGGAACTTCTTATCAACCTTTTCATCCCGAATACGCCACTCCATGATGGTGCAGTGATTATACAGCGTAACCGAATTGCGGCGGCAGGCTGTTACTTACCATTGTCAGAGAGCCCGTTCATTTCAAAAGAGCTCGGGACTCGACATAGAGCGGCAATCGGAATTAGTGAAGTAACGGATGCCGTGACAATTATCGTGTCGGAAGAAACGGGCGCGATCAGTTTAACTGCGAATGGAGATATTGATCGGAATCTTGAAATGGAGGAGTTTGAAGAACGACTGAAAAGAGTATGGTTTGGTTCAACTCCTGAACTGAAAGAATCTTCTATCTGGAAGTGGAGGAGGAGAAATAATGGATAAGTTTATGGATAGACCATGGTTTCTTCGCTCCACAGCCTTAATCCTTGCACTCATCTTTTTCTTCTTCGTGCAAGCGGAAGAGAACTCCAATGGCAAAGCGGTTGGGGATGCGAGAGACAGCATTCGTGACGTGAATGTAGAAGTTTATTATGACAACGAAAACCTTGTTGTCACCGGAGTACCAGAAACGGTCAATATGACAATTGAAGGTCCGGCAAATATTGTACAATCAACGAAGTTAGTAAAAGATTTTACACTACGGGTTGACTTGTCGAGTTTGCCAATGGGTAAACATACTGTCAAGATCCAACATGAAAATATTTCCGAAAAGCTGGACGTACAGATTGATCCTGCGGAAATCGACGTTGTTATTGAAGAAAAGATAACACAGTCATTCCGCGTTGACCCTGAAATGAATGAGCGTTTGCTCGCAGAAAACTTCCATGTTGTAAAAATAGATGTTGATCCAACAACAATCGAAGTGACAGGTGCCAAGAGCGTGATTGAATCCATCAGTTTTGTAAAAGCCTCGATTACGGGGGACAAAGAAATTAACAAGACATTCGAGCAGGAAACTAGGGTCCGTGTGTTGGACAAGGATTTGACGAAGCTGAATGTGACAATTGTACCTGAACAAGTAAATGTCAAAGTCGAGATTGCAGAATACAGTAAAGAAGTGCCAATCATACTTAAGTTGCAAGGGACTCCCGCTGAAGGTGTAACTGTCGATTCTATTGCGACTGATAACAAATCAATTAGCTTATTCGGGTCACGTAAAGTGCTGGATCAAATCAAAGAATTCATCGTAGATGTGGATGTATCTAAAGTGAAGAAATCTGAAACGTTGGATCTTGAGTTGAAAAAACCTAAAGGCGTTTCAGGGATGTCGTTGGATAAAATCAAAGTAAAAGTAGCGGCTAATGAAACGAATCCGGATTCAGAATCAGATTTAGAAGAGACCAATCCGGATGACTTGGAAGAAACAGATGATGCCGCTAGCACACCGAAACCGGACGAGGATGTGAAAGTCTCATCGAAAGATTTACGCGATATTCGCGTTGCGGTACAGGGATTGGACGAGAAATTCACCAGTTCATTTATTAAGCCGGCAGACGGGTTAGTCGTATTGACTGTCACTGCAGAACAAAATGTAATCGATGCATTAAAGAGTTCAGATTTCACTATCTATGTCGACGCGTCGGGAGCGACGGATGAAGGGGAACAAATTCTGCCTATAGTAGTAGAAGGCCCTTCAGATGTACGATGGGAAATTTCCGATAAAGAAGTAACGATGCAAATTGAACTTGCCTGACATTCAGTTGAATGGATAGGATTGAAAAGGAGAATGAAAATGACAAAGTATTTCGGAACCGATGGTGTTCGTGGGATTGCAAATAAAGAATTGACGCCGGAGCTTGCTTTTAGGCTAGGAAGATTTGGAGGGCATGTGTTAACGAAAGAATTCCAAGGGAAGTCACAGGTACTTGTTGGAAGGGACACTCGTATCTCTGGTCACATGCTTGAAAATGCGCTAATTGCGGGTCTTTTATCAACGGGGGTTGAAGTGATGACTCTAGGGGTTATCAGTACACCGGGGGTCGCTTATTTGACACGTGTCATGAACGCCCAGGCCGGAGTTATGATTTCAGCTTCACATAACCCAGTCGAAGACAATGGCATTAAATTCTTTGGTGCTGACGGCTACAAACTGACGGATGAACAAGAAGAAGAAATTGAAAAATTGTTAAATGAACAGGAAGATACATTGCCACGTCCGACGGGAGCAGCAGTTGGTTCGATTACGGAATACTTTGAAGGCGGCCATAAATACATTCAGTATTTGAAACAGACAGTCGATGAAGAATTCGCAGGAATTCACGTTGTACTCGATTGTGCACACGGCGCTACGTCGACACTGGCGACGCATGTGTTTGCTGACCTTGATGCAGACCTCACAACGATGGGCGCTTCGCCGAATGGTTTAAATATTAATGACGGTGTCGGTTCAACACATCCAGAAGTATTGGCAAAACTCGTTGTTGAAAAAGGTGCTAATATCGGCTTGGCTTTTGATGGGGACGGGGATCGCCTTATTGCAGTAGATGAGCACGGAGAGGTTGTTGATGGTGATCAGATCATGTTCATCATTGCCCGCCATCTGAACTCGGAAGGCCGTTTGAAACAAGGCACGATTGTATCGACTATCATGAGCAATCTAGGCTTTTATAAAGCACTTTCAGATCACGGCATGAAAAGTGTGCAAACCGCAGTTGGAGATCGATATGTTGTCGAAGAAATGAGAAAAGGGAATTATAATTTGGGCGGAGAACAATCCGGTCATATTATATTCCATGACTATAATACGACTGGCGATGGTCTCCTCACAGGACTTCAACTTGTGAACATTATGAAGATTACTGGACGGAAGCTATCTGAACTAGCGGCTGAAATGAAAATATATCCACAGAAACTCGTGAACGTACGCGTACTGGATAAGCATGCAGTAACCGACAATGTACGGGTTGCAGGAGTAATAGCGGATGTGGAGAAAGAGCTTGCTGGAAACGGTCGCGTACTTGTACGGCCATCTGGTACTGAGCCACTCGTCCGGGTCATGGTGGAAGCACCTAACGAAGAAGAGTGTGTTCGCCTTGTCGACAGGATTGTTGATGTAGTGCGTGAAGAAATGGGAACGGAATAATTAACGGAAAAATTGATTGGAAACACCTAAATCTAGGGTGTTTCCTTTTTTATTTAAGTATACCGAAAGGGAAGACTAGAAATATCACATCCTATGCGCCGCCTCCTGATGGAGTGCCAAGTAGTCAATTTATTTATACTCTATGATTTTGATATCAATTGTTGGAGGTGATTTTATAGACTATAATGTTCATAACTGGGTAATATAGATTCATTTTTTAACAGGGGGGTACAAAAAACAATGAGTCAAGAGAGTTCTCGCCAGATGCTTCTCGAATGGATTGAGATGACTTTAGCGAAATGGGGCAAAATGGGTTTTATTGCAGAAGGTCAACTTTATGACTTTTTATACATACTAAAAGGGACAACAGATTCACTAGGATTGAAAGCACTCTCTGACTTTTGTGCTTCTCAACTTGAAACTATATCATTTGGAAATGACAGTAAAATTCCTGTACCATCGCTCGGGAATTTTAGTAACAGGATTAAGAGCTTTTTGGATGGTACAGGAGAAGAAGACAACTTCAATTTCCCAGAGGTATACCGTAACCGTTTCGACGAAGAAACATTTGTACTGATTATCGATAGTGAATTGGAGTTCATTGCCTTTGTGAAAGAGCTTCTTGAGACGATGGGCGCACAGGTAATCATTGCTATGAATGGTAAGAGGGGCATAGAGCAGTTTTATTCAATGCGTCCCAATTTTGTACTCATTGACCTAAAGCTGCCGGATATGAGTGGATTTGAAATTCTTGATCAAATAAAAGACACCGCCAATGCGCGGCAAGTGACGATGATGATTACGAGCGTCGATCGATCGCGGAAAAACAGGATGCGGTCATTTGAAAGAGGTGCAATGGACTTTATTGCCAAGCCGATTGACAGCGAGGTCTTCATCCCTTACTTGTTTAACCGGGATGAAATCAGGAAGTCGATTGGAAAGTCGGTTTACACGGATGGACTCACAGGGGTAGGGAATCGCAGGCATTTTGACAACAGAATTCATTTTTTTACGGAAAGGTATAACCAATCGGCTATTCCTTTCTCATGTGTCATGATGGATCTTGACCATTTCAAACAAGTGAATGACATGTATGGTCACTTGACCGGAGATGAAGTGCTCCGAAAATTAGGAGAAGTGTTAAAGGCAGAAAAAAAGGAAACGGATGATGTATTCAGGTATGGGGGAGAGGAATTCATTATACTATTGTCTGGTGTGGAATCCGTTGACGCCGCTAAATTTGTGGAAAGACTTCGGACATCATTTAATGAAATTGTCTTTCAGGAAGCAGGCAAATCTTTTTCTGTTACATTTTCTGCGGGAGTTGCGACATACGATAATGATGTAGAGAAACTCATATCCTCCGCAGACCAAGCGCTTTACGAAGCAAAACGCACGGGTCGTAACCAAACCGTTATTTTTGATGAAAGAAAGTCTCATGTGAATCGGAAATTACATATAATTATTGTAGACGATGACACGTTAATCCGAATAATGCTTCAAGAGAAGCTAATGGAATGGACGATTCCTGACATAGATATTTCTGTACAAGTTTTCTCGGATGGGCTTACTTTTCTTGAAGCGGATTGGTATAGTCCGGAAGCACATTATATTGTACTCCTGGATGGCGTTATGCCAGGAATGGACGGGCTTGAGGTCCTGAGTCGATTAAAACGTGAAAAGGTTGAAAAAAACATCCTGGTTTCCATGATGACTGCGCGTACAGGCGACTCTGATATTAAGGCGGCCTTGTGGTTAGGGGCCGACGATTACATCATGAAACCATTCAAACCCGCAGATGTACTGTCCCGTATACAGCAATTGACAAACAGGTTATTCAATTAGAAAGCGAATGAAAAAGGTCAACTGTACATTAGTGTAGTAGTCACTAATGTACAGTTGACCTTTTCTATTTTCCCTGCATTATCGAGGATGCCCTCTTGAAACACCACTTAAATCTCAAACAAAAAAACAGTGGGGATGAGCCCCACTGATTGCGTATCACTTTATGATTAACCAAATCTACCGTTAATGTAGTCATCCGTACGCTCGTCAGTGGGCGTGCTGAATAGGGTAGAAGTGCGGTCGCATTCTACGATTTCACCGTTTAAGAAAAAGGCAGTACGGTCAGAAATACGCGATGCTTGTTGCATGTTATGTGTAACGATTGTAATGGTCACATCGTTTTTGATATTGCGAATCAATTCTTCTACCTTGTGAGTGGATACTGGATCTAATGCTGACGTCGGTTCATCCATTAAAATAACTTCCGGGTCAACTGCGAGGCAGCGCGCAATACAGAGTCGCTGTTGCTGACCGCCGGAAAGACTGTATGCACTTTTGTTAAGACGGTCTTTTACTTCATCCCACAAAGCCGCTTTACGCAAGCTGTCTTCTACGATAATATCTAGCATGGCTTTGTTGCGGATACCGTGAATTTTAGGTCCATACGCAACGTTTTCATAGATTGATTTTGGAAAAGGATTTGGCTTTTGGAATACCATACCAACCTTAGAACGAAGCAGTTCAACAGGCATTGATTTACCCAGGATATTATTGCCCATAAATGTAACGTTACCGGAAATCGTAACGTCACCTACATTTTCTACCATCCGATTTAATGTTTTTAAATAAGTTGATTTACCGCAACCAGATGGCCCGATAATTGCTGTTACTTCTTTTTCATTGATGGACAAGTCGACATTTTTAAGTGCGTGCGCCGTACCATACCAAAGATTTAAACCGTTTGTTTCATAAACCGCTTTTGTCCAATTTTCATTCTTCATGACTCGTAACTTGGCATCTGTATTCGTTCGGATGAGTGTTTTTGTCATCATAATCCTCCTATCAATTTTGAAGCTTTTTTTGAGATCTGTTTCTAAAGTAGATGGCAATTCCGTTCATGGTAATAAGCAAGACCATCAGGACGATAATACCTGCTGAAGCCGTATCCGCAAATTCGGGTTGGGGACGTTTTGCCCAATCGTAAATTTGCATGGGTAGCGCTGCAAATGTGCTGAGTGGACCAGTTGGTAGGAATTGAACAATAACCGGAATCCCCAGAACAATAAGCGGTGCTGTTTCACCGATGGCACGTGAGAAGGATAAGATACTGCCCGTCAAAATAGAACCGATTGCTGATGGGATAATCACATGAATGATTGTCTGCCATTTCGTTGCGCCCATACCGTAGGAAGCTTCTCGAAGTGTATCTGGAACCGATCTCAAAGCCTCCTGAGTAGCGACAATGATAATGGGTAAGATTAGCAGACTCATCGTCAATCCAGCAGCTAAGATGCTGTTGCCAAGGGATAATGCACGAACAAAAACAGTTAATCCGAGAAGTCCGAAGACGACAGAAGGAACTCCGGCAAGGTTACTGATATTCATTTCAATAAAAGATGTCCATTTATTTTTTTTAGCATACTCTTCAAGGTAAATAGCCGAACACAGACCTAAGAACATGGATACCGGAATAACAACGGACATGAGGGCAAGTGTACCGACAAGTGCTGCTTTAATGCCCGCTTTTTCAGGGAAACGGGAACCGAAATTCGTAAAGAATGAAAGGTTTAACCGATCGACACCATCTGCACCAATACCGTAAAATAAGAAGAAAGTGATACCTAGCACTGCAGCGGCAATTGCACCAAACAGCCATTTCATCGCCGAGTCTTTGGATAGACGGCGATTTGTTTTTGATAGGAGAACGCGGTCCATATTAGTATTCCTCCCTGTATTTCGTCTTGATGTATAAAGCAGCCCGATTCATAACGAACGTGAACAGGAACAGCATGAAGCCGACAGCGTAAATGGAATAGTAGATTGTAGTCCCATAACCTGCGTCACCAGTTGCGACTTGAACGATGTAGGAAGTCATTGTTTGAATGGAACCCGTAAAGTCCATATTAAATACCGGTGTGGAACCGGCAGCAAGAGAAACAATCATTGTTTCACCAACAGCACGTGAAGCTGCTAGGATAATGGATGCGGCAATTCCGGAAATCGCTGCTGGAAAGACGACTTTGATAGCTGTTTCAAATTTAGTAGAACCAAGTGCATAAGACCCCTCGCGGAATGAATCAGGAACAGCAGAAAGTGCGTCTTCCGAAAGTGAGATAATCATTGGCAAAATCATAATGCCGACAACAATACCAGCACTTAGTGCGTTAAATAACTTTAATTGTGGAATGAATGACTGAAGCCATGGTGTCACGACTGCTAATGCGAAGAATCCGTAAACAATCGTTGGAATACCAGCCAGTAACTCAATAATTGGTTTGGTAAATTTTTTGACTTTGGGTGATGCATATTCACTGAGGAAAATCGCACATGCAAGACCGAAAGGGACCCCGATGATAAGTGCGACGGCTGCAATTTTTAATGTACCGAGTACTAAGGGAAGTACCCCGAATAGCTGATCAGCATTGGAGAAAGGTGCCCATTCTGTGCCGAAAAGGAAGTCAGTTATCTTTATTTCTTGAAAGAAGATAAATGTTTCTTTCAGCAATGTGTAAATGATCCCAAATGTCGCAAGTACAGCAACAGAGGTAACAGCGAGTAAGAGATGGGGAATGATTTTTCCGAAATGCTCTTTCTTCTTGGCAGCAGCAATGACATCGCGTGTCCGCATCTTTTCTGTCGGTTTAAATGAAGTCAATCGATGGACCTCCTACTTGAAAGTGTGATGGCTGCCCCTACAATGCGGGGCAGCCGGGAATGTTTATAGGGTGAATAAAGTTAGGTTATTATTTTATAGCATCTAATGTTTTACGTGCTTCTTCGTAGTCTGCATCAGGAAGTTGTACATAACCGACGGCTTCTGCCATTGCTGCTGAGTTGTCGATAACGAATTCCATAAAGTTACGAACTTCTTCTTTTTCTTTTACTGCTTCGTTACTAACATAAACGAATAGCGGGCGTGAGAACGGTGTGTATTCGCCGGACTCGATTGTTTCAGCGTTCGGTTCAACACCATCGATCAATACTGCATTCAAAGCATCTTTGTTTGATTCATAATACGCATATCCGAAAAATCCGATTGCATTTTTGTCGCCTTTAATGCCTGTTACAAGGACGTTGTCATCTTCAGAAAGTGTTGCAGATTTTACAAGATCAGTATCTTCTAAGACAACTTCATTGAAGTAGTCATATGTTCCAGAATCTGTACCTGGTGAATAGAAGACGATTTCTTCTTCAGGCCAGCTTGGGTTGATGTCAGACCATTTTTTTGCTGTTCCATCTTCTGCCCACATTTTCTTAAGGTCTTCAACAGTTAGTGAATCGACCCAAGTGTTTTCTTTATTAACAACGATTGTTAAACCATCGTTTGCAATTTTAAGTTCAGTATAGTCAACGCCTGCTTCTTCAAGCTTAGCTTTCTCTTCATCTTTAATTGGACGGGATGCATTTGAAAAGTCTGTTGAACCAGCGATGAATTTCTCAAATCCGCCACCAGTACCAGAAACACCTACAGAAACTTTAACGTCTTTTTCAGCTTGTGCATATTCTTCAACAATCGCTTCCATGATTGGTGCAACTGTTGACGATCCGTCACCTGCTACACTACCGCTTAGTGCAGGAGTATCGTTATCGGAAGAACTGCTTCCGTCCGTATCTGTATTTCCTGTATCTGTACCGCCACAAGCTGCTAGGAAAATCGAGCTTGCAAGTCCAAGTGTTGCTAGAAACTTAAAGTTCTTCATCTGTTGTTGTCCCCCTAAAGTGTGTTTTAACTACAACTCATATGATAGAGGTGAAATGTTGAGGATGTGTGAAGGCATTGTAAAGGTTTTGTAAATGGGGCGTAGGTCTATATGATTGGCGCGCAAGGTTATATGATCGGTCTTTTGACATGTATGGTTGGTGTAGAAATCATTCAAAAGAATGTGTATGTAAGTAGATATCCACATCACACAGTCATCTCTGGATGAATCTAGGGACTTCTGAGGATCAGAATTTCTGCCCTGATGAGTGATCCAACAATAGCTAGTTGACGTATACGTTACCGAAAACTGCGGTTTCATGGTCGCATTTTCTTCCTTACAGGTATAGTGTGCCATTGCCAATTATTTATCCACTGTTCGAATGATAAATCATTTTCTTCAAGATGAAATAACTTTTTCGAGCCGAACGTGGCCGTATAATTTCTTGGAGAATAGTCATCTTAATTGTCGAATTATATATTCAGATACCCATTACCCTAGCAGGTTAAACACCATTTCTATTGAATAACTAGATCGGTAATTTGGAATGTCTTCGTATGTCTATTTAAAATGGTAACTTCTGTAAACCTTCTTAAACGCAAAAAAAGGCAAGCCCTTGAGAGGGGCAGCCCGTATGAAGGTATAGGTTCATTCGAAAATATAATGCAATGCTTTTACAGCCTGATCGACCGTTTCGACGGTGGCGTTTGCTTTGCGGGATAATTCCTTCAGTGCGTGATGATGTGTTTCATTGCGAATAAGGATAAGTGGTTTGCCAAACGCGACGGCGGCACTCGCGTCCATGGCGGTGTTCCACTGCTTATATTTCTCCCCGAATAAAGCGATGACAAGATCGGCTTGCTTCATCAATAGCTCAGTGCGCAAATTGTTAAAGCTCGATGCCGCTGCATCTTTGGAAATTGCATCTTGCTGCTTGCCTAGAATATCTTCCCCGATGTTATCAGAACGGTCGTGATCTTCCATGGGACCGACGAAATCGATTGGCAAATTAAGTGCCGCAACTTTCATCTTCACTTCCTCGCGCCATGAACTATGAATTTCCCCTGCCAGGTAAACAGTTAATCTCAACTAAATCCCTCCTAATCATTAGTCTTAATTGTAACATTGATATTCAAAATGTTGCTCACTAATGACCGAAAGTTTAGACTATACCTATAGAGATAGGGGGAATTTGGATGAAAACACTTTGGTATAACGGCACAATGTATACAATGGAACAAGAAGGCGGCCAAGTTGAGGCGCTGCTCACAGAAAACGGTAAGATTAGAGCAGTTGGTGCGTATGAGGATTTAAAAGTACTAGCAGATACTGCAATAGATTTACAAGGTTCCGTTCTGTATCCAGGATTCGTCGATAGTCATATGCATATGATTGGTCACGGCGAAAAGTTACTAAGTCTGGATCTATCGAAGGCTTCATCCGCTGATGAAATGATGGACAAGCTGATGAACGCGTATCCGGATTTGAAATCAAACGAATGGTTTGTCGGTGAAGGTTGGAACGAAAACAACTTCTTAGATAAAAAGATATTTACACGGTATGAATTGGACAAGGTGACGGATTCCCCTATGATTTTAAAGCGGACGTGCCGGCACGCGGCGCTCGCCAATTCGAAAGCGCTTGAGCTAGCAGGTATTTCAAAAGATACAGTAGATCCCGAAGACGGTGTCATTATGCGCGATGAAAGCGGGGAACCAACAGGCTACTTGAAAGAAGGAGCGCAGGAGATTGTACTCGCCCTAATTCCGGAGCCGACGGAAGAATCATTGACACGGGCCTTACAAAAGTCAGTCGATGATTTGCTGTCACTTGGGCTGACAGGGGGCGTGACAGATGACCTTGGGTATTATGGTGACTACAAAAACCCGCTGCAAGCGTTCAAGAACGTCATCGGTGAACAAAAGAAATTCCGTGCACATCTATTGCGGCGGTCAACTGTTTTCGAGCAATTGGTGAAAGAACAAGCCATTTATAATGAACCTTGGATAGATCCTGGCGAGATGAAGTTTTTCATAGATGGGGCGCTTGGTGGTAAAACAGCATTGTTAAGCAAACCGTATGCGGATACGCCGGAAACGTCCGGTATGACAGTCGTGACAGATGAGGAAATCGATGCGCTGGTGGCGCTCGCACGAGAAAATGGGGAAGCAATCGCTGCCCATGTCATCGGGGATGCAGCCGTTGAAAAAGCACTCGATGCGATCGAGAAGTACCCAGTACCTACTGGCAAACGCGATCGGCTTATCCACGTCAACGTATTGCGCGAAGATCTTGTCGAACGGATGGAAAAGCTGCCGATTATCTTAGATATTCAACCGGTGTTTGTATCGTCTGATTTTCCTTGGGTCATGGACCGTTTAGGGGAAAATCGTCTTAACTGGGCCTATGCGTGGAAAAAGCTACTCGACCGCGGATTCATTTGCGGAGGTGGTTCGGATGCACCGATTGAAGAGGTTGATCCATTACTTGGCATTTATGCAGCGGTGACGCGGAGGAAACCTGGGGAAACCCACGAAGGCTATTTGCCTGATGAAAAACTAAGCCGCTATGAGGCAGTTGGTCTGTTTACGACTGGGAGTGCGGGCACAATTGGCAAAGCGGATGTCCGCGGTAAGCTTGTGCCTGGATTTGATGCTGATTTCACTGTGCTGGACAGGGATTTATTCCAAGTGGAAGCGGAAAAGATGTTAGAGGCGAACGTTGTGATGACCGTTGTTGCGGGTGAAGTGATGTATATAGGCCCGTCAGCGGCAATCAATCATGATGCTCCCTTAAACCTAGCGAACAATGTGGTAAGCTAGAAGCAACCTAATAAAAGGGGTCTGACGAATGACGAACAGTTGGAACGATCGGTTTTCAGCAAATGAATACATCTTCGGTAAAGAACCGAATGGATTTCTTGTGGAGATGGCACAGCAATTGCCAAAAGGAAAAGTCCTGTGTATCGCAGAAGGTGAAGGGCGCAACTCGGTTTACCTGGCATCACTCGGCTTCAATGTGACGGCTTGGGATTATGCACCGGCAGGACTGGAGAAGACAAAACAGTTGGCGGATGAAAAAGGTGTCGTTGTAAAAACGGAACTGCAAGACTTGGCGGATGTACTGTGGGAAGACGAACAGTGGGATGCCATCGTCCACATTTTTGGTCATTTTCCGAAAATCGTTATGGAGCGCACCTTGGCAGGGATAAAAAAAGCGTTGAAACCAGGCGGCTACTATATTAGTGAATTGTATACGATAGAACAGCTAAGTTACGGAACAGGCGGCCCGCGCAATGTAGAAATGCTTTCTGATCCTGTAAAAATGCTCGAGCACTTCGACGGTTACTTCGTCAAACACTTTCATATTGGAGAAGTCAATCGCGTGGAAGGTCAGCTACATTCTGGGACCGCACACGTCGTACAAAGTATGTTTCAAAAAAGAGAGGAAGAATAATTTATGAATGGACAAAATCGTGCAGATGTAACACCAGGCTTAAAAGTGGCAGTCATATTGAAAAAAGATCAACGGTCGGGCACAAAGACAGAGGGTGTCGTGAAAGATTTACTGACGAACTCAAGCTTTCACCCACATGGCATTAAAGTACGCTTGGAAGACGGACAAGTCGGACGGGTTTGTGAGATTTTGTCATAAGAAAGGTCAAAAAGGATAACCATGCGCAGTCTATTAATGCGCGTAGTTATCCTTTTTAGGTGAATATTCAGGTTGGGACGAACCATCAAGAGTGGTACAAAACAAACCAATTACGAACGAGTCATACGCTATCACTGCCGACAGTGATAATTTGCATCTTGACGCATTCATTAAACGTCACGATAGTAATAGTTTGTAAGTATACGTAAAGAGAAATTTAACAATTCCTTAAAAGGAGAGGATTCAATTGAAATCGGGAAGTGTAGTTAGAAGAGTCATACTCATAACTGCTGTTGCGTTTCTACTAGCTTTACCATCAGCTTTTATAGCACTAATATTTTTACTTGCGGGCATGAATGTGGCAATTCCGTTTATCATTGCTACGTATGTAGTTGTATTGGTTCTAATCACGTTTAAAACATTCGGTTGGATGAAGCATGCTGCCGGAAAGAAAAAGTTTTACTTAGTGATGGTAATTATCGCAATTGTTACGTTATCCAAGGTAATTCCGGATATGTATAAACAGACACTGGATAGTGTGGACAATGTGGAAGTGGATTTACATGCGTATACGCCTTTTGTAATTGGTACGAATGCGGTGAAATTGGATGTGCCGGCGACTTTGAGGCTAGAAGGTGACTTACCCGTTATGGATGGTGCGACCGCACTCTATCCGATGTATGCGGCATTCGCACAAGCAGTCTATCCTGAAAAAGAATACGACTTATATAGCAGTGAAGTAATGTCGAACATGACTAACGTGGCATACGAAAAATTGATCGACGGAAGCGCGGATATCATTTTTGTAGCAGGTCCTTCTGCCAAACAAATGGAAGATGCGAAACAAGCAGGCAAAGAACTGAAATTGACACCAATCGGTAAAGAAGCTTTTGTCTTTTTTGTCAACGCCAAAAACCCTGTGAAAAGCTTGACGTTGGATGAAGTAAAAGGGATTTATGCCGGAGAAATAACAAGTTGGAAAGAAGTAGGTGGAAGAAGACGAGCAATTCGTGCTTTCCAGCGACCCGAAGATAGTGGTAGTCAGACTGCACTTCAAAACTTGATGGGTGATGTGACAATTATGGATTCTCCTAAGGAAAATACGATAGACCTGATGGGCGGTATCATTGACCAAGTGTCAGCTTATACAAACTACAGCAACGCAATCGGCTTCACATTCCGTTATTATTCTACAGAAATGATCCAAAACGATAAAATTCGTTTGCTACAAGTAGAGGGAATTGAACCGATTGCGGAGACAATCCAATCGGGGGAGTATCCAATTACAGCCGAAATTTATGCAGTGACCGCAGGAAGTGACAACCCGCATCTCGATGAATTCATTCAATGGATTTTGTCTGATCAAGGTCAGGAAATTGTTGAGAAGACGGGGTATGTACCGATTCTGTGATGAAAAGAGAAAGCAGCTATAAGTTGAACTAATAATTAAGGTGTCTACTGGGGTAGCCGGTTTACCGTAAGAAGTATCCCCTATCGCCAAGCGTTGTTTGTAGGATTCTTTATTTCAACATATATATTTTAAAATCTGCCACAGTCCGCAAGGTTGTGGTTTTCATTTGGAAATAGCGATAGGACGGATAATGGTTTAATCCGATAAGTTGAATATTACCAGTATAATGAATTTAAACACATCATTAATTCCTCACAAAGAGGGCTTATACTGAACTTAATTAGTCTATCTTCAAGTTTTTTAAAACTTAGTATTATCAACTAGTATTTTAGGAGGAATCATAGTGAAAAAAATTGTACTCATTACATTTGCCTTCATGTTTGTTCTTACTAACAAAGCTTTGGCACATACAGGGTTAGACACGTCTTCTCCTGAAAATGGAGGGATTGTTACAGAGGAATTGCGTGAAATTGCCTTAACCTTCGAAGGGAAAATAGAGCAAGGCGGTACGTTGGAAGTAAGTGATTCAAATGGTCAGTCTATCCCTGTTGAAGATATAATCATTGAAGACACGCAAATGACAGGTAGCCTTCCAAACGCCTTAGTAAATGGAGACTATACTGCAGTTTGGAACATTATTGGTGCAGACGGTCATCCGATTCAAGGAGAGTTTTCTTTTACCGTAATTGTTCCAGGATCTGAAATGCCGGCTGAAATTGAAGATGATTCACAGGATGCAAGCCAAGATGGAGCACCTCTGGAAGATGTCGAGAATACTAAAACAAATGAACAAAGCCAATTACCTTCGTACCTCATTCCTGTAATCGTTATTGGACTAGTTGCAATCATTGTAGGGATTTTTGTAGGGTTAAGGAGAAAAAATAGTAAATGATAATGGTAATTGTTAGTGAAACTCTTTTATATCTTTGTGTGTCGCTTCTTATAGGTAGTTTCCTGATAGCACTTGTGCCGAGTTCTCACAGGCCAGAGGTAAACATACCGAGAGCAGTACAAATCATCGCTACAATCGGCATCGCGGTTTTCTCATTCGCGCCTGTTTTAGTGTTAATCATGTATCTGTATGAGCATATGGGCTTTTCTGGAGCGTTCCAAAGAGTTCTTCTTACGTTTGAAGTGGGCAAGGCGTGGATTTTTATTTTTCTCGTTGTCAATATACTGTTCATTTTTATCGTTTGGTTTGATGATCGTCAGAAACCTGTTTACTCATATATAGGAATTGTTTTTGTTGTCATGATAATTATGGGCATTGGTTGGGCAAGTCACGCTAGCTCCCTAGACCAAGTCAAAGGATTCTTAACGCATATAAGCCATTTTACAGCAGTGAGTATTTGGGTAGGAATTCTGCTGGTGGTTAGCTGGTTTTCAAAAGATCATTCAAACTGGTTGAGTTTCTTAAAATGGTTTTCGCCTGTTGCTATTAGTTGCTTTCTTATCATTACTGCATCAGGAATCATATTAATGACATTCGGAGTGGAGCTTACTGAATACACAAATGTATGGATGTTGCCGTATGGTCAATTATTATTACTAAAACACCTAACGATTATTCCACTACTGGTATATGCAGGGATCAACAGCATACTCATTAGAAATAAGTTACTTAAAAAGCAGGACTTCAATCCAATCCCGTGGACAAGGGTGGAAAGTATACTCATCCTAGTCATTTTTTCGATAACGGCTGCATTGGGCCAACAATCACCGCCTAGCGGAAACACCTTGAAAAGTGAAGGACCTTCAAAATTATTCAGTTTCTTTTATCAAGGACAGTTTCAGCAGGGAATGAATGTCGAACTTGTAGCAAATGCCACAGGTCTTTCTCTTCTATTGTTAGCAATTCTTTTCGTCTCTTTAACTGTGTACTCATTTCTCATGAAAGCCCCGGTGATCGTAACATTCATCTTGAGCATTCTTTTCGTCTTTTCAAGTTATTTAGCATCAATTCTAAGTATTCAATGAATAAAGTGCGAGGTAGCTGACATAGCTGCCTTTTTTTCGTTAGAATATAGGATATTAGTGGAACTTTCGTTGAAGTAGAAGGACTGGAGGTAAGTCGAATGAATATAACGGAAATGTTAGGAATCAAACACCCGATTATCCAGGCGCCCATGGCGGGAGTAACGACGCCGGAGTTTGTATCAGCGTCAGCGGAGGCGGGGATACTTGGATCGATCGCTGCTGGATATCTGTCTGCGGAGGAGACGCGGAAGTTCATTCGCAAAGTGAAAAGTCTTACCGGGAAGCCATATGCTGTAAATTTGTTTGTTCCGGAAAAGGTGGAGCCTAGTGAAGAGCAATTGCGGCAAGCGTATGAGGCACTCAAACCGATAGGAATTGAACTCGGGTTGTCTTTTTGGAATACACCGTTTTCAGAATCGGAATTTGAAGCACAAGTTCAGGTATTAATAGAAGAAGGTGTGAAGATTTGTTCATTCACTTTCGGTCTACCGAATGAAAAAACTTTGCGATTATTAAAGGAAAACGATATCTTCTTAATCGGGACAGCGACAACAGTGGAAGAAGCAAAACTGGCAGAGCAGTTCGGAATGGATGCCGTTGTTGCGCAGGGAAGTGAGGCGGGTGGTCATCGCGGGTCTTTTTTCGGTGAATTTAGAATGACACCTTTAGATGAATTGCTTTCCGACGCAGTTAAATCCGTCAAAATTCCAGTCATTGCGGCAGGCGGTGTAGCAAATAAAAAAATGATGGATGATATGCTTTCTGCCGGAGCGCAAGCCGTCCAAATTGGAACTGCCCTCCTTGCCACTGATGAAAGCGGCGCTCATCCGCTGTATAAACAGGCCGTTTTAGAAGCTCAAGAAGGCAGTACAATTTTAACAAAGGCATTCTCCGGTAAAACAGCACGCGGAATCAGCAACCGGTTTATAGTCGAAATGGCAGAAAGCACGATTGCGCCGTACCCATTTCAACATGAGTTGACAAAAGAAATTCGGAAATTAGCAGCGTTGCAAGGGAAACCTGAATTCATGTCCCTATGGGCAGGTGAAAATGTACATCTCAGCAACGCTGGGAAAATAAATGCAATTATTGAACAGTTTCGTTAACAACTTCGTCCATTAGCCAATCAGATTTGGTACACTATGTGTAAAAGCGGCGGTGGATTACATGCGGAAATATATTGGGGAAATAGGGCTTATCATAACAGCAATCATTTGGGGCAGCGGGTTTGTGGCAAGTGCTGTCGCATTGGAGCACTACACGCCGTATCAGATTTTGGCAGGTCGTTTTTTAATCGGTGTACTTATTTTAGGGATTGTTTTTCATAAACGGTTGAGGTCAATAAAAAAAAGCACAATCGTAAAAGGGTCGATTTTGGGTGTTTTCCTTTATATAGCTTTCGTTCTTCAAACCGTGGGGCTTCAATTTACCACACCGTCGAAAAATGCATTTTTAACCGCAGTCAATGTGGTAATCGTCCCTTTTATAGGGTTCATCATCTATAAGAAGAAAATAGACATCTTTGAACTCAGCGGAGCAATCTTGGCAATCATTGGGGTTGCGGTTTTGTCACTTAAATTTTCATCTGAAATCAATATAGGGGATTTGTTGACGTTATGTTGCGCTGTGGCATTTGCATTCCATATTTTCTACACTTCGAAGTTTGTAAAAGAGGAAGACCCTGTCCAACTGACAATTATTCAAATGTTGGCAGCGGCAATCATTGGATGCACCGTAATTATTTCGAAAGGAGAAATGACCTTTTCGGCGCAAACGGAAGGGTTGCTGCCACTTCTTTACTTGGCAGTATTCTCCACGACAATTGCATTTTTATTGCAGACAATGGCTCAGAAATTCATCACAGAAACGAAGGCTGCAATTATCCTATCCACCGAGTCATTTTGGGGTATGGCATTTTCTGTAGCCATTTTAAGTGAAGTGATGACTGGTAAAATGATCATCGGTGCAATTCTTATCCTTGCTGCAATTATCATCTCGGAAACAAAGTTCCGTTTTCTGAAAAAGAAGAAGTTGATTGAAGAAAACTAGATAGTTCACAGAGTCTACTAACTATGAACCTCCCACGACTGAAATCACGGTGTTCTTGCTTAAACATAAAAGGAGGTTTCATAAATGGAAACAAAGCAAAATGTAGGCGGACTTAATTTTAAGTGGGATCTTGATAGTGGACGGTTCATGTATGAGGAGGTAGATTCCATAGTTTTTTGGATTCCGACAGCCATGAGATCATTTTTCGACACGATCGAAGAAATCTCAGGTGAAGAAGCGTCCAGTTTAGTTTTTGAGACTACAGGCTATCGACAAGGCGTCGGGGTCGGGGAATACTTTCAGAAAAAGATGGATGTAAGTATTGAAGAGGCATCAGCATTGATTACGAATACATATGCCGCTGCAGGATGGGGTCAAACAATAATTGAAAACTTGAACCTCGAATCGAAAACGCTGACCGCAAAATTTAAAAATAGTTGGGAGCATCAAATAAATACAGCGCAAGGTAAGAAGGTGGGGAGTAACTTTATTCCAGCTCACTTTGCAGGTATCTTTAGCACTACATTTAACACGAATATGTGGTATAAAGTGATTCACTATCAATTAGAAGGACATGAATACACGGAAGTAGCGTATTTTGAGTCTGACGTGACTGTGAATAGTAATATTCATCAGCTATCCAGAAAGAAGGAATCCGATGCGATTTTACAATTGGAAGCCTTGGTAGAAGATAAAACGCGTGATCTGACAGAACTTGTAAAAGAGATTTCTTCACCAATTATACCTGTTCATGAGGGAGTCGTCGTAGTGCCTCTTATCGGACGTTATGACGAAGATCGTGCTGAAGCATTAGTTGAGAGAGTATTAACTAATTTACCTTCATATAAAGTAAAATACCTTATTTTGGACTTAACGGGACTTCATAAAGAAATTAGTCATTATACGGCAAGCCTTATCGAAAAGATTGTAGCTACTGCAAGACTGATTGGAACGGAAACGGTTCTCGTAGGAATTTCTCCGCAATTAAGCTTCGCCATCATCCAATCAGGCGTAGATTTATCTGAAATTGATTGTTTCCAAACGCTTCAACATGGGATTCACTATTCATTAGGCCAACTAGGAAGAAGAATAATCTGAGTTACTTTGTTAAGAAGGTAAGTTCAATTCAAGAATATAGGTAGGGGGCGTTGAGCGTATGGAGACACGTATTGTTGAAGTCGAGGAATTCATGGTGACAGGCTACGAACTGAAAGGGCCGCTATCAGAAATTCCGGGTAAATGGGATGTGTTGAATGCGGAAATTGCGGAGCAAGGTGTCTTGGCAGAAGAATCATTCGGACTTTGCCTGTCGATGAAAGGTGGAGAAATCCACTATCTTGCTGGCGTCAAATCTCATCTTGCTGAAGGTTTTCTGAACACAGAAGTAGCTGTAGTTCCAGCTGGCAAGTTTATTGTTGCCAAGGTGGAAGGTGGAGTTTCCGCGATACCAACCGCGTTTAACAACTTAATGAAAACAGACGGTATTCAACTGCGAAATTGTTTCAGCTTTGAACGATATATTCATCCTAAAGGATCGACCGGGTATGACATTGAAGTTTGGCTACCGATTGAGTGAAAGTGTGGACAGATAAAGAATTGTATATAGAAGAGATTTCGGCGTGTGCTGGGAATCTCTTTTTTTATTTTGTAATATTTTGAATTTCAGTTGACAACTGGTAACTCGACCCAGCACTATGAATAGAAGGGGCGGTGACGTACAAAGTGAAAGAGATTTATAGAAGGACATGGATTTCTAGTTTGATCATTGGGATAGGGACCGCTATTTTTTGCATTTTATATTATTTCATCGGTTATACAAGTTTCAGGGAAAATGGAGATGTATTAATCATAACCGGTTTGGCTGCATTGTTTTCAATTGGAGCAGGGTTCCATTTCAAAGGTGTGCATGAGAAATTAGTCAAAGAAACAAGGAACATACCAGAAAGCACGTTGAACTTGGAGGGATTAAACGAGCTGATTCTTGAGCGAATTCCTTCTTTTTTGCTTAAAATGTATAACGTCGATTCAAATGGCAATCCACTGTTTGTCATTGAACCATCCAAAGGTCAATTGTTAAGATGGCTTACATTTTTCGAACTATTTGAGAAGGGGTTTATCATTCCGGTGCATTATGACATCGTAGATATGAACGGACAACTGCTAGCAACAATTACAATCCGGAGTAATCTAAAGCGTGACGAACTTACCTTAAACGAACCAGATGGTACAGTAATGGCCACTTACATACAGAACCATTGGACAGCAAAACTCAAAAATCAAGGAATTTTGTATCATGCGGATGGTTCGGTTTGGCGAGAGCTTGAAGCAAAAGCAATTGCGGGAGACATCGATGTAGAAGATGACGAGGGACGTATGACGGCTAAATACCGCTTTGGTATTTTCCCTTATACAATGAGACCGGTTTTTCAAAGTGATGCCCATCATGAGTATGTTCAGTTCGGGTCACACATTTCTTCGGATGAAAAGCTGGCCTATACGATGATATTTTTCTTGTGGCTCAAAGGGTAATTTAATTCTCTTTTATGTGTTGACTCTGACGTTACGTCATACTTTATAGTTAGTTTTGTAGGGGGGCTTGAAGCGATGAAAGTGAAAGAAGTATCGCAGTTGACCGGTGTTAGTGTGCGCACACTTCATCATTATGATGACATCGGTTTGTTAACGCCGGATTGTACGACAGAAGCAGGGTACCGGCTTTACTCGGACGAAACTATGGCGACGTTGCAGCAAATTCTGTTCTTTCGCGAACTTGGCTTCTCTTTAAAGAAAATCAAGGAACTGCTCACGAGTCCCGCGTTTAGTCGTCAGGAAGCCTTTGAAATGCAGCGTACAATGCTCCTCGAGAAACGAAAGCAGCTTGACAGTATGATCAATACGATTGAGAAGACAATTCAACATGGGAGAGGGGAAGTAGCAATGACGAACGAAGAGAAATTTAAAGGGTTTGATTTCAGTAAGAATCCATATGAACAAGAAGCAAGGGACCGCTGGGGCGACGAGGCGGTTGATGAATCGAATAAAAAAGTTGCACAGTTTGGACCGGAGTTAGGTGAGGAAATGAACCGTATTTACTTCAGCTTGGCGAAAATACGTCATATTAATCCATCTTCTGATGAAGCGCAGGCTGGTATTGATGAATGGTTTAAGTTTTTGAATAAGATGGGAAGCTATTCTTTGGAAGCATTCCAAGGTCTTGGTGAAATGTATGTTGCGGATGAAAGGTTCACAAAGAATATCGACCAGTTTGGCGAAGGGCTTGCGGTGTTTATGAGGGATGCAATGGCAACGTTTGCTGAGGATAAATAAAAATCAATACAGTAAGTACAGCGGGAGCAATTTGTTCTCGCTGCTTTTTTATGTAGTAAATGTGTAATATATAAGTTACCTAATGTCATTTATAATTGACACCCTATATATGTATATCTATAATTAAAGTAATAGGAGCGTGGCCATGTCGAAAAATTTGCGAATTAAGGCTGCACGAGCAGCAATGGATATGTCACAAAAGGATGTAGCAGAAGCAATTGGTATTACTCGACAGACGATGAATGCCATTGAGAGCGGCGAGTATAACCCATCTCTAAAGCTCTGCTTAGCCATCTGTAAAGTGTTGGACAAAAAATTGGACGATCTCTTTTGGGAGGAATGAGTGTGAAAAATGACAGATATGATGAATATCAGGTGAACAACCGGAATAAAATAGCGTTTGAAACACTAATCATCATAACGCTGTTGGTTTTCATTAATGGATTTGTGAAAATGACCTACATATGGGCGGAGCCGCTGATGGAGTCGTTGGTATTGCTTTATATTCCCAGTATCTATTTTGCAATACGATCCATTTGGAAAAATGCCTATTTTAGTAAAAAAGAAAAGTATCCCGGATTTTACATTGCAGTATTTCTACTAATTACCTTGGTGAATCTTTATACGGTTGTCACTTCAATCTATCATGGATTCTTCGTTATCATTGAAGATGGGAAACTTGCAAATGGCGCAGGAGTACTGTTCATGTTAGGTTTTACAGGCTCAATCACCATCGCGATGATTGCAAGGAAATTTGCTGACAAACGAGTATTGAGCAGTAATTAATGTTAATTGTTAATTGCTTCGGAAACCGAATGATTAAAATAGATGAAACTCCATCGCTCGTTTCAACGTATAATAGATAATAGGTATAAAAAAATCCTTAACTGTCTTGAATTACCGTTACCCCTGTAGGTCCCGGGTCGTAGACAGTTTCCATCCGCGGCCGGTTTTATTTGCTGACCGAAATGCACATAATGGATATAAGAGAACGGCAAGGGGTTGGGTACAGTGAAGAAATTCATCTATATCGTGCTGACTGACACAGGAACCCTGCTGTCAAAAGCGATTGGGATGTACACGGGGAAAGAGTTAAATCATACATCGATTGCATTCGATAATGAGCTGATTGAAATGTACAGTTTTGGGCGCAAACAGCCACATAATCCTTTCGTTGGAGGGTTTGTAAAAGAATGCGCAACAGAAGGGATATTCCGCCAAGCAACATGTGCAGTTTATCGTTGTGAAGTCACAACGGAGGACTATACACGTATGCTCGATAAAATCCTTTTGATTGAACAGGAAAAAGAACTTTATAAATATAATTTTATCGGATTATTTGGTGTTGCCGTAAACAAAGGAATTCAGCGGGAGCATGCATTTTTCTGTTCGCAATTCGTCGCGATGGTTGTAAATGAAGGCAATTTACAAATGTTCAGTATCGCACCAAGTTTAGTACAACCACATCATTTCTCACAGCTCCCTTGTTTGGAACGTGTGTTTGAAGGCGATTTACAAACCTATTTGAATCAGACGAGAGGTCAGCAGGAGCGGGAGAGAGCACCTATCCGTGTGGGAATGTGGAAAAGTTTGGCGTTCCGATTGCTTGCCTAAATAAGCATGTATTTAATATGAGAGCACTTCTTTCTAACGGGAGTGGCTCTCTTTTTCTAATTCAATTTTTTCTATGAAACTACTATCTGAGAAAGGAGTGATTGAGTTGGATGAAGAGCTGAAGGGTATTCTAAAAAGAGTCTCTGATTTAGAAGGGGAAGTAGACTCGTTAAAACAGCAACTGGAGGACATGAAACCCGCAACAAGTTACGCTACGGAGAAAGTGAAAAAAGTTCATTTGGCATCCATAATGGAACGCCTGCCTGAGCAACCAATTCAGGATGAAGTTCCGATTCAGCAGAAAGTTAGGAAAGAGTTCAATCTTGAGAAAGCATTAAGCAACTGGCTTCCGCGTGTATTTATGTTTATTTTACTGCTTGGTGTCTTATGGGGACTGAAAGTTGGAATGGATAATGGATTTATCACCAATCCAGTGCGAGTCGGCATGGGTTACACAGGAACGATTTTGCTCTACTTTCTTGGGATGCGCTACTACAATGGTGGGAAAATAGGGTTTGGTCTAACATTGCTTGGCGGTTTTATCGGCCTTGGGATCTTGACCACATTTGCGGCACATCTATTATATGGTTATCTAAACTTTACTATCGCATTTACAATAGGCGTGGCATATATCATTGCAGGACTGATTTTGTCGAGAAAGACGAAATCAGAAACGCTAACAATTTTTTCGGGAATAGCAGGTTTTTTACTTCCGTTTTTGTTGGAAGGGGAGGGTGCTACTGCCGTACAATTCTGTTCATACATCCTATTATTATTTTTATCACTGTTTTATGTATCCCTTAGTCAAAAACAAAAGTATAGCTTTTATGTAACATTCTTCTTATTTCATGTAACGCTACTGGCTTTCACGCTTCTTGAAGGTATAAATGGGGATGCGTCGGTACTAGTCGTGACGGCGCTCATTCAGCATGGTGGGATTCTATTCTTTTATTTTAAAGAACGTATTTCAAGAGATGTTTTCTCAGAAGCACTCCTTTACTCCAATTTTGTATTTACGATGGGCTGGATAAAGCTGCTTGACCAAATGCAGGAAGTCGTTGTGTATGGCATGTTGGCAACATTATATATTGCGCTTGCAGTGTACACATTTTGGAAGAAGGACCATGTGTTGCGTGGAATTCTATCCGCAGTTGCGGTACTTGCGGTCACTGTTTTCATCCTATCCTTCAAAATGGAAGATGAACGTGTTGTGTTAATGTTGCTCCTATTAACTGGGGCGATTGGAATAGGGGGCGGTTTACGTTATGACACGCTTCGGACAATTTTTACAGGTTCAGTAGTTTACTTTTTCACGATACCTGTAGTTCTGACATCGATACAAATAATTGGATTTTGGTCTATGGAACATGCAGTTTGGCTTATTTTTATCGGGACAATCGGTTGGATATTTTATTCGCTATACCGATTTGAACCATCTATTTTAAAAGGGAATACGATATTGATTGATAAAAGTTTGATCATCGCTCAAGTGTTTGTTCTTCTGTATATTTATGGACTGACAAAGTTAGGGTTGGCGAATGCTTATGTATCGTTTGAAACAGGCGTTCATATTCAAAGATTTGTGTTGCTTGTGGTGCTAATCGCTATGTATAACGTCTATAAATGGAGTAAGGGCCTGTACTTGACCCATGCAACAGTCATTCTATTTCTAGTAGCAAGTTTAGGAATGCTGCTTCAAGGTTTAGGTTCTTTTTATAACCAAGGCGAGTTTTTGTTTAACTTCTTCGTGCAGCTAGCTTATGGAGCGACCTTAACGGTTATGATTCGGGCAATTATAAGGGAGCGTTTCTATTTAACTCTAAAAGAGCTGAAGTTTGAGACACCGCAGCTAGCTGTTTTTATGCAAGTTATTTATTTGATCTTCATAAATAAATGGTATTTTGCATTCACGAATGCTTATGAGTGGGATTTAGATTATGTTTTATTCGCGCATACGTTCCTACTATTCGCATTTGCATTCCTGTCGATAAGTCTAGGGGGGAAATTGAATTGGAAATATGTTAAAGTCTTCGGTGCTGTACTCCTGGTTGTTTGTGTACTCAAGCTTTTCATCGTAGATTTGTCGAGTATTTCCATTCTAGTCCGCGCGATTTTGTTTATTGTCATTGGCGTTGTTGGGCTGCTTTATTCCAGAACGTTATTGAAGGACTAGTAAGCAAAACGGGTTTCGACATTACTTACGATGTATTGTGCGTTTGTCGCAATTCCTGTTAAAACGTGCGATAATAAGGAAAACAGTGAAGTAAGGATGACAATATGACAAAAACAGTCGATTTACAAGTAAATGCAAGAAATATTGCAGATTTCAAAAAAGGCTATCCGCTAATTTTAAAAGATGCGATTATTAATTCCAGTGTGCTGACAACGGAAGGCACGATTGTTCGATTAGTGGATAAAGACCGTCGATTTGTTGCAAAAGGGTATTACGGTTTGCAAAACAAAGGCCTTGGTTGGGTACTCACGAGAAAAGAGGAAGAAGAAATTGATTTCGACTTTTTCGAATCGAGAATCGCAGCAGCACTTGCGAGACGTGAAGCGTTATTCGCGGATGCCTATACGACAGCTTTCCGCGTATTCAATGGAGAAGGCGACGGTATCGGCGGTCTGACAATCGATTATTTCGACGGCTACTTTATGGTGAGCTGGTATAGTGAAGGAATTTATTCACTTAAGCATCATGTTTACAGCGTGTTCGATAAAATCATTGATTACAAAGGGATTTATGAGAAGAAGCGCTATGATACCAAAGGCGGATACATTGAACAGGATGATTTCGTTAAAGGAGAGCAAGGCGATTTCCCGATTATCGTCAAAGAAAATGGCATGAATTTCGCGGTCAACTTGAATGACGGTGCAATGACTGGGATTTTCCTTGATCAGCGTGATATGCGTAAAGCGATTCGTGACAAGTATTCTGAGGGTAGAAATGTCTTAAATACGTTCTCGTATACAGGTGCATTCTCTGTTGCGGCAGTCCTTGGTGGCGCGATGAAGACGACAAACGTCGACCTGGCGAAGCGCAGCAATGCAAAAACGATTGAGCAGTTCAGTGTAAACGGGATCGATTATGAACAACAGGATATTAAAATAATGGACGTCTTCGATTATTTCCGTTATGCAAAACGAAATGATTTGAAGTTCGATCTAGTTATTCTAGATCCACCAAGCTTTGCCCGTACTAAAAAATATACGTTCAGTACTGCGCAAGACTATCCAGCATTGCTAATGGAAGCAATTGCGGTTACCGAGAAAAATGGTATCATTGTTGCGTCGACGAACAACGCGAGTTTCGGTATGAAGAAATTCAAAACGTTCATCGAACAGGCATTCAATGAAGCAGGGTCTAGGTACAAAATTCTTGAGGAATCGACATTGCCAAAAGATTTCCGGACCAACCGTGATTACCCAGAATTCAACTATTTGAAAGTCGTCATTATACAGAAAACGAAATAAGTTGAGAATAGAGAAGCCGTGCCGAAGTTAATTTGGTACGGCTTTTCGCATTCGAAAAAAGAGGATAAAGCCTGTCAATCGAGAATAGATAAATGGTAGAGATTGAATGGGGTGGGAATGTGTCTGAGGCGATTTTACACGGAATCATTCTGGCATTCGGCTTGATTGTACCGTTAGGCGTCCAAAATGTGTTCGTATTCAATCAGGGAGCGTTGCAACCTACATTTATGAGGGCCATGCCGGTTGTCGTCACAGCGGGGATTTGTGACACGCTCTTGATTGTGGCGGCGGTATCAGGCGTTTCACTTCTAGTATTGACGTTTGCCTGGTTGGAAAATGTTGTTTTTAGTATTGGAATTCTTTTTTTACTCTATATAGGTTTTGTTTTATGGAGAAGTGACGCGATGTCGATGAAGGTAGATGGAGAGCGGTTTTCAACTAAGAAACAAATCATCTTTGCAGCGTCGGTATCTTTAATGAATCCTCATGCAATCCTCGACACGATTGGAGTTATCGGGTCAAGTTCACTAAATTACGCGGGGAATGTACGAATGGCATTCACGCTGACGACAATCATCGTTTCATGGCTTTGGTTTTTCGGGCTTGCAACAGCCGGGCGCTATTTCGGGAAGCTGGATTCGACAGGCAAGCTGATGGCGTTGTTGAATAAAATCTCTGCTTTAGTCGTCTGGGGAATCGCTGTGTATATGGCAATCAGATTGGTCGGAAATATGATATAAAAAGCCGTACTGGTCATGACCAGATACGGCTTTTCACGTGGAATCAAAGCTCATTGAGTTCCGCATTCAACTTCTTCGCCTGGCTTCTGAAATACAGATAGAAAGAAGTCCAAAATACTGAGTAGGATACAATGAATAATCCCAATGCGAGTAAAAAGCTTTTTAATGTAAATGGAACCCAACCGATTCCAAATGCAAGAACGAAATACAGAATTACCACTGTCACAAAATGCAGCGCGGTTTGTTGGGACAATCGTAAATCGACATTTTCAAAAAAGAGTGGCGTGACTGTGAAAAACCAGCCGCAGAAAATGGAGCCGAGCGAGTTTTTCAAGAATAATTGTCCGTCCAGCATATCTATATCACTGAATAACACAACTGAATTGGTCAGAATCACAGCGATGAATGCACCGAAGAAAACACCGATTATGCTTCTGTATAAGAAGGTTTTCATTCGCTTTTCCTCCTGTTCATTTTCAAGGAATCTTTAATGGAATTGACGTATGTCCTAGAAACATATTCCTTTGCCCCCGACTTGAAATACAGACATAATGTTCCGTTAAATGAAGCTTCAAAACGGCTCATTTCATGGAGATTGGCAATAACTGATTTGGATAGCCGTACGAATTTAGTCGAAGGAAGTATAGCTTCTAGTTCATATAACTTTTCTTTTAATTTAAAGGAACCGGCAGTAGTTACGGCGACAACACTGTCTTTTTCAGTATGGAAATAATGGATATCACCCGGCTTTAAAATGTGCTGCATATCGCCGTCTCTACCAACAAGAAAATCCGTATCCTGACCTTTGATAAAATCAAGAATTTCTTGCACGGAATCGTCCAGTTCCGGGCATTCAATCGTCACTTTGGTTTCTTCGTAATCACGATCAATGTTCAATGATACTTTCATTGCGAGACACCCCTCTCGACAATAGTTTATCTGTTTACACAAGTCTGTCAAATGCGTCTTTTTGTTGAAAAACGGACAACGAACAAAGCGGTAATGGCCAGACAACAAATATAGGCGAAGGAAATGAGCGTGCCGCTGTCAAAAATAAGTCGGTCATTCCAAATGGCAATGAACAACGTATTCATATGATAGAGCGGATTGAAATCGGCAATGACTTGGATGAATTTCGGCATCATACTGATTGGAAGCGTAAATCCTCCAGTGAAGATGACAACTTGGAAAATGACAATGGAGAATACCAAAGCACTTTTCACCTCGTTGAAAAAAGCGTAAATGGAAGAAGCAATTAGGAGAAGAGCGGCATTGAATACGATGAAAAATCCATAGGCTGTGATGAAATTCAATATATGGAACTGCAAATCATACACAAGCATACCGATTGCATAAATGAATAGGTAACCGAAACTTGTAATTATGATGGAGCGAACGATACTGGATAGCAAAAGTGTATTTTTAGAAACAGGTGAGAGTCTGATTCGCTTTTCGACACCCGTTGCACGATGCGTCACTTGGTCGAACCCGAAAGCAAAAAATACGGTGGTGAATGTTATTAGTAAAATAAACGATGGTGTATACGTTTGTGCATAACTCAAGTTACCTGCGTATGTCTGATCTCCATACAATTGCCCCAGGAAAATGTACGTTACTGGCGGCACGATAATCGTGAAAACCAAATAAAACAATTCCCTTGAAAACATGAGTAAGTCGTACTTTAACTGTGTCACTAACATATTTTCTCCCCCTTATATGGATACTTTATCAAGATAAAATGCATTGACGGATGTATAGCCTGTTGCTAAAATACCTTCTGTTGTATCGAAAATTTCATTGACTCCATTATCAATAAGCATCACCTTATCGCAATACAATTCAATTTCATCCATATTATGTGTCGTTAAAATGACCGTCCCGCCCGTACGATTGTTATAATCGGTAATGTACGTCCATAAAATATTGCGCATATGTGGATCAAGCCCTGTCGTTGGTTCATCCAAAATTAGGAGCTTGGGTTGCGATAAAAAAGCGATGGCCAAGCTCACAATCTGTTTCCAACCGCCGGAAAGTTTATCGAAATACTTTTTACGATGTGGTTGTAACTTGAAATCGGCAATGATTGTTTCAATGTCGATGGGCGATTTGTAATACGCTTTAAATAACCGCAGCAGCTCCTGCACCTTCAGTGTCTGATAGAACTGTGTCGGCTGCAGTACAACGGATATTTGTTTTCGAACTCGTTCCAGCTTGTTAGTTGAGAGTGCCTTTATATCTTCATTGAAAACGTACACTGTTCCGGCGTCATATTGTTTAATCGTCATAATGATTTCAAGAAATGTAGATTTACCGGCCCCGTTCTTCCCGATAACCCCGATGATTTCACCTTCTTGTGCTTGAAAATCCAAACCTTTTAAAACAGCATTTGCTCCGTAAGCCTTTTTTAAATTGCTAACCTTGATAATTGTCATTGCAATACCTCCGTCTGAAAATTCTTTGTAATCAAAGTGTATGATGAAAGGGCCTTATTGTCTGCGGGATTTCGGTGACTGGCAACAAATTGAAGGTGACTTGCAGTAAAATAAGGATGAAATGCATTCGGTTTTTGAGAAAATCCAAAGGACATAGCTATTTAAATAGAGAATAAGTAATGAAGAGGGGATGAAGTGGATGAATTCATTGAAGCCGAAAAAGCGCAGTAAGATACGTATATTTTTCGGGAAGAAAGTGTATCGGTTGAAACGGTATTCAGAGTGGTATATGGACGGGAAAAAGTATGCAATGAAGCGGTCAGTGGAGAAATTGAACCATGTTATTTTCCAACACCGAACGCCGCTACTTCGTCAACTGAAAGATGTCGAGATGGAATTACAAACCAATAAAATTAAGAATTTGAAGATAGCAGCAAAACGATTGAACGGAATTATACTCCAGCCAGGACAAACATTTTCCTATTGGCGCCTGATAGGAAATACGACGAAGCGCAAAGGGTACGTCGAAGGAATGATATTGCATTACGGGCAAGTGACGACCGGTGTTGGTGGGGGTCTATGTCAGTTGTCAAATTTGATATATTGGATGACGCTTCACACACCGCTTACACTTACTGAACGCTACCGCCACAGTTACGACGTCTTCCCCGATTCGAAACGAAATCAGCCGTTCGGCAGTGGTGCTACATGTGCCTATAACTATCTTGATTTACAACTCAAGAACGAAACGAGTGAATTGTATCAACTGATTATCTATCTGACGGACACTTCCCTCGTCGGTGAATGGCGTGCGTCCACGGTGGCGAATCGTACCTACAAAGTGTACGAAAAAGACCACAGTTTCACGCGTGAATCATGGGGTGGCTATGTGCGCCATAATACGATTTACAGGAAGGCGTACAACTTGAACGGCGAACTCATCGATGACGAATTCATTACAGAAAACCATGCGATTACGATGTATGAACCATTTTTGTCAAATGAGGAGTGTTGAAAATGTTAGGACTGAACAAAGGTGAAGTCAGATTAGTAGCGCATGCTACTGACTGGGAAGAAAAGTTCATTGAGGAAAAAGAATTATTAAGCGAGGCCATTGGAATGCAAGTGGTGGATATCGAACATATGGGAAGTACTGCCATCAAAGGAATTGCCGCGAAGCCGATTCTAGATATTCTTGTCGGTGTTCGATCAATGGATGATGTAGCGAAATTTGATAAAAGGAGATTGAAAGAAGCCGGTTATTACCATCTTGGTCGTGTGGAATTAGAGGGGAAAGTTGTTTACGCTAAGTTTACAAACCTAGAGGATCTGACAAAAACGCATGTCCTTCATATTGTAGAATATGGCGGCGATTGGTGGCAGAAACATACATTCTTCAGGGATTATTTAAATGAACATCCCTACGTTGCGAAACAATATGAAACGTTGAAGAAAGAATTGGCTGCAACGTATCCGGATAATGAAAGTTTGTATACTGAAGGGAAATTATGCTTTGTCGAAGATGTGATAGGCAGGAAAAAAACCAGGCCATTCATTATTAATGAGGGAAATTTGCAAGTTCGAGAATTGGAAAGAGTTGATAAGGTACTTCTCTCGAAATGGCTTTCAGATCCAGAAATCCTACAATACTATGAAGGACGCGACAATCCATTTAATCTTGAAAAAGTGGAACAGCAATTTTTTGAAACTGAAGAGAATGTGACTAGATGCCTGGTTGAACTTAGCGGAATTCCAATCGGTTATGTCCAGTTTTACATAGTTGACGGAGATGAGAGAGAAGTCTATGGCTTTGGCGATTCGGCGGAGCTGATCTATGGCATGGACCAGTTCATAGGAGAGTCAGCTTATTGGAACAAAGGCATCGGAACGGAGCTCGTCCAAGCGATGGTGAAGTACTTACTTGAAGAAAAAGGTGCGGACCGGATTGTAATGGACCCACAAATATGGAACGTAAGGGCAATACATTGTTATGAAAAATGCGGCTTTGAAAAGGTGAAATTACTGCCAGCAAATGAGCTGCATGAAGGGGAATTTCGGGATAGTTGGCTGATGGGAAAACGTAAAGTCGATAAATTTGATGGTGGTCCAAGGATGAAATTTAGAAAATTGAGTAAGCATGAGGCGCCACCGATGGACCTTCTTCTCTTTGCCGATCCATCGTGGGAACTGATAGAAAGATATATTGCCAATGGTGAGTGCCGTGTTGCTGAAGAAGAGAATAAAATCATCGGTGTCTATGTGCTAGTCAAGTTGAGTGATACAACGATGGAAATTATCAATATCGCAGTAGATGAACAAAAGCGGGGTCAAGGGGTTGGGCAGAAGCTAATCCGTGATGCAATCCTGACTGCAAAGATGCTAGGCTGTGAAACGCTTGAAGTGGGAACGGGTAATTCCAGCATCGGTCAATTGGCATTTTACCAGAAATGCGGATTTCGTATGGAGGCTATTATCAAAGACTTTTTCACGGACAACTACGAGGATGAAATTTTCGAAAATGGTATTCAGTGCCGAGATATGATCAGGTTTTCGATGACTCTTTTATGATTAAGCCGAGAACACCCGTGACATCAGTTGTGGGGAATTAACAGAATAGACGTACTTGTCATAAATATGTCCCGTGACAAGTCTCTACCCCTTAAGTAAAATGGTTATAATATATGGTGAACTTTTTGTAGAGGAGATGACGCTGTGAAACGGATAATCATGCTTCTTTTCATTGTTGGTGTGATAGCGGGCTGTTCGAATGTATATAGCGCAGAAGAAGGCTATCGCATGGCGGTCATTAACCAGGGTTTTCCGGTTCCTAAAAATGCAAGTGAGCTGAAACCTGAAGCGTGCACAACAGAAATTGCGAAATCGGCCAAGTACAAGTTGAAGGCTATCGGCGGGGAACAGGGAGAACCTCCGAGACATTACTTGGAGGAAATTAAAAAGTGGGGTTGGACCGAGCTTGAAGATGAGCGAAAAGGGAATATCCACTTCTATGAAAAAGAAGGAAAAGTCATTTCACTCGTCTTTACCAAAAATGTCTTTGATGTGTTTGAAATGAGCAGCTGAGTGGAAAACTAAGGGAATCCAAGAAACTAATTATATGACCGACCGTCCTACTAGTAGGAGAGGATTGAGTTCGCTCGATGTTAACTATTCTCCTTCCACGGTTCACAGAAGAAGAAAATCCTTATAAATAGCCGTTGTTTTGGTAGTCCAGTGTCAGATGTAGTAAAATGAATAATGAAGTTGTTACAGCATAATAATGGGGATTTCCATTAAACGAAGGAGTGATTAATTTGGCGATTATCTTACAAAAAGGACAAAAAATTGATTTGACAAAAGGTCATCCTGGCCTTGAGAAGATTGTTGTTGGACTTGGTTGGGATCCGATTCAGAAAAAATCCGGGGGATTACTTGGCGGACTTTTCGGCGGCGGTAATAGCGGCGGTTCTAATATGGATATTGACGCTTCTGTCATAATGCTTCAAGACGACAAGTTTCTAGGTAAAGAAAACTTGGTGTACTTTGGTAATATGAAAAGTAACTGTGGTAGCGTAGTACATACAGGCGATAATACTACAGGACAGGGCGATGGAGACGATGAGCAAGTGGTTGTTGACTTGAAAAAAGTTCCCGCGAATGTTAATAAGCTTGTGTTTGTTGTCAACATTTACGATTGTGTAAAACGTAAGCAAGACTTTGGTCAAGTGGAAAACGCATTTATCCGCGTCCTAAATTCTTCGAATAACGAGGAATTATTAAAATTCAACTTGTCCGAAAATTATGCAGGATCCACAAGCTTAACTGTAGGGGAAATTTACCGCAGTGGCAGTGAATGGAAGTTTGGCGCGGTTGGTTCAGGATCTTCAGACGCAGGACTGGCAGATATGGTTAAAAGATATTCATAAAATATAAAAAATAGAAAAGAGGATGACTTAAATGGCTATTTCATTAAGCAAAGGGCAAAAAATCGATTTAACGAAAAGTAATCCAGGACTAACAAACATAACAATCGGCTTAGGCTGGGACACGAATAAATATGACGGCGGGAAAGATTTTGACCTCGATTCGTCTATATTCTTATTAAACGCAACGGGCAAATGTGGAGACGAAAAGGATTTCATCTTTTTCAATAATCTTGAAGGTGGAAACGGTTCCGTGGTTCATGCGGGCGATAACTTAACTGGTGAAGGTGATGGAGACGATGAACAAGTCAATATCAATCTTGCAAATGTACCAGCTACAGTTGAAAAAATTGCATTCACGATTACGATTCATGATTCAGAGACGCGCAATCAGAACTTCGGACAGGTTTCAAATAGCTATGTACGAATCGTCAACGATGCAAACCGTGAAGAGTTGATCCGCTATGATCTTGGAGAGGATTTCTCTATTGAAACAGCTGTTGTTGTTGGTGAATTGTATAGACATGGTAGTGAATGGAAGTTCAGTGCAATTGGCAGTGGCTATCAGGGTGGTCTAGCTTCACTTGTTAAGGATTATGGACTTCAGGCTTAATCATAATAGATGACGTTTGTTATAGGGCTTCTTCGTTCAATTATGATGGACAGGAGTGAATCAAATGGCGATTAGTTTATCAAAGGGACAAAAAATTGATTTAACAAAGTCGAACCCGGGTCTTGTAAGAGGGGTAATAGGGCTTGGTTGGGACACAAATAAATATACTGGCGCCAAGGAGTTTGATTTGGATACTTCTGCGTTTCTTGTGGATGTAAACAATCGTTGCCAGAATGATCATGATTTCATCTTCTACAATAACCTTAAGCATCCAAGTGGCGCCATTATTCATACAGGCGACAACCGGACGGGCGAAGGGGATGGCGATGACGAGCAGGTAATTGTTGATTTTTCAAAAATCCCTGCTTATGTTGACCGCATAGGTATTACGGTTACAGTTCATGATGCAGACGCGCGAAACCAGAACTTTGGGCAGGTGACGAATGCTTTTGTTCGTCTAGCGGATGAAGCTACGGGAGAAGAATTGCTTCGTTTTGATTTGGGAGAAGATTTCTCGATAGAGACAGCAGTTGTTTTTTGTGAGCTTTATAGGCATCAGAATGAATGGAAGTTCAATGCGGTCGCCAGTGGATTCTCCGGAGGTCTGGGAGCGCTTTGTCGGAACTATGGTCTAGACGTATAATTTCATGGTCACGACTATGAACCAGCGTAGGATGACTTAATATAAAAAGAGGAAGAAGGCTTGTACCTTCTTTTTTCTTTACCCTAAATAAATAAGGTTGGTGCTCTAATTGAAGTATTTTAATGACTTAGCGGCTGTAAGCGTGGACGATTTATTCTATCGTCAGCCGGCGACGGTTACGAAGCATACCGATAAGCAACGGCTGTCATACAGTCTCGGTGCAATGTTGTATATGCCTGCAACAAGGTTGGATATTGCTGACCTCATTATTACGAACAAATTTAAAGAACTTGTCACAATAGCCATCTGTCTTGAAGATGCGATAGGGGATCATGAAGTCGAAGAGGCTGAGAATAAGCTGATCCTTCATATGCAATCGATTAGTGCTGCAATTCAGGACGGTCGACTTACGGAAGAAACAACTCCGCTTATTTTTGTCCGGGTGAGAAGTGCAAAACAGATGGTAGACATAGCGGAACGGCTCGGTGATTCACTTGAAAACCTTGTAGGCTTCGTGTTTCCTAAGTTTTCATCAGAAAATGCGGAAGACTTCTTATCAGCACTTCGTTTGCTGAATGAGCAAGCAAATACGGTTCTATATGGTATGCCAATTCTTGAATCACCGAGTGTCCTTTACAAGGAGCGTCGACTGGACGAGTTGTTAAAGTTAAAAGAGATAGTCGATCGATATGCTGATTTCATTCTGAATATCCGTATCGGGGCAACCGATTTATGTGGGCTTTACGGGTTGAGGAGGGATAGTGAGACGACTGTCTATGAGATTTCCATTGTCAATGAACTGATTACAGATATTGTTAACTTGTTTTCCAGACAACATGATGGATTCGTCGTATCAGGCCCTGTCTGGGAACACTTTTCTTCAAATGGCCGCATCTTGAAACCGCAGTTACGTGCGACACCGTTTCAAGCCAACTTTGGTTCGGAAGGGCTTTTGCTCAGAAAAGAACTGATTCGAAAGGACTTTGACGGATTAATTCAAGAAACCCTATTGGATAAAGCAAATGGTTTAGTTGGAAAAACCATCATTCATCCTACGCATCTCTTGCCTGTCCAAGCATTGTATGTCGTGACAAAGGAAGAGTATACAGATGCGCTTGGTATCTTTCAGCAGGCGACTGGCGAAAAAGGTGTTTTTAAAAGTGAATTTATGAACAAAATGAATGAGATTAAGCCCCATTTATACTGGGCACAAAAAGTATTGATTAAGTCTGATATATACGGGGTGTATAATGAAAACATCACATTCATCGATTTATTATCCGAATAAATACACGCATGAAGTGTGCGATTCCATGAAGGTACATGTACAAATTGAACAAAATCCATTCGGACTTCCGGCGGAAACGTTATATGAGATGGCCGCGCGAATTAATAAAAAGCGATCTTTTTTGTTCGTCAGCAAAGTACTTGGAAAGCACATCCCTATCCCTCCTCAAGTGCCATTGATTGCATCGGCATTGCTGGCATCCATTTATTATGAAGGTAAGACAGCTAAGCAAATGCCTGGAAAAGAACAGTTAATCGAAGCGATGAAGGATGGCTCTCCTGAAATTTTACAAACTGCCTATGAGGTTGTTCGAAAATTGCGCTGCAAACTAGATGAGCCAGTTATTTTTATCGGTTTTGCGGAAACGGCGACGGCCCTCGGTCATGGCGTTTTTGACTGTTTTTCAGACTCTGTCTACATTCATTCGACAAGGGAAATGCTTGTCGATCAAGACGTGACCCTCTACTTTGAAGAAGAACATTCACACGCTACAGACCAGCGTTGCTATGCCCCAGAGCAGTCTTTGAAAAATGATCAACCAATTTGTCTCGTGGACGATGAGATTACAACAGGTAATACAGCTTTGAATATCATTGCATCCATTCAAAAGCGTTTTCCACGTAAGGAATATACGATATTATCCCTTCTGGACTGGCGGAGTGAAGAAGATCAGCAGCGTTTGAAGGATTTTGAGAAGTTGCATGGCATTCGCATCACGACGTATGCGTTAATGACGGGAACAATTCAAGTCGAAGGAACACCCGATTTAAATGAGAGTACCGATGTTGTTGGTGAATCGCTTAGTGGAACACCCAATTTTGAGCGAATCAGTCTGCAGCCATTGTCCGTTCCACTTCCTCACATTATGCATTCATCAATGGATTCCTCTGGATTTAAAATCGGACCCTATTATTCAGCTCTGACTGGGAGGTTCGGTATTTCATCAAGCAACAAACAGGAAATTGAGGACTATTGTCAAAGTGCAGGAAAGTATTTGAGAAAACACAGAACAGGTAAGAGGACGCTATGTCTTGGTACAGGTGAATTCATGCATATTCCTATGAAAACCGCTGTTTACATGGGTGAGGGTGTAACTTATCATTCAACGACGAGGAGCCCGATTTACCCGATAGACAGGGAAGGCTATCCGATAAAAAACCGGATGGCTTTCGAAAGTCCCGAAGATCCAGCAGTTATGAACTATGCGTATAATGTATCCGACATGGAATACGATGAAGTGTTCTTGTTTTTTGAACGTCCGATGGATGACAATAGACTTGAACCGATGTTGAGCCAGTTCGAAGGAATACCTGCAATCCATGTCGTAGACTTCACTTGAAAGGTGTGAGTAGAAGATGCAGATACTGACGGGGAGTTATTCATCTGAAGATGTCGTTTTTCTATTGAAAGACCTTTCAGATGTGAATTTAGAAAAAAGTCTGGATGAACGAGAAAAAGCTATTCAAGGTGGAGTTCATTATTCAGAAATGTTACCGGTTGAATATGAACCGACAGCAGCTTATTTAGATCTGTTTTACGAGTCACTTCAAGCTTCAAAACGGCAAGTGGCTTCAGAGGTAGGTACAATTTCGGAACTACTTGTTGAGAAAAAGGGTAAGGAACTTGTTCTCGTTTCCCTTGCGAGGGCCGGGACGCCAATCGGCATTCTGATGAAGCGTTATATACAGATGAAATACAAAGTGGATTTACCTCATTATTGCGTGTCAATCATCCGTGGGCGCGGCATCGATGAAAATGCGTTGCTCTCTATTACGAATCGCCATCCAGATAAACAAATTATCTTTGTCGACGGATGGACCGGTAAAGGAGCAATTTCCAAAGAGTTGACACGGTCTGTGGAAGCGTTCAGAGAAAAACATGGCGTCACGCTTGATGATGAACTTGTCGTCTTGGCGGATCCCGGTAACTGTTCCTCCCTATATGGAACGCGGGAAGATTATCTAATCCCAAGTGCTTGTTTGAATTCTACGGTGTCTGGTCTAATTAGTAGAACGGTACTGAACAGTCATTGGATTGGTGAGACGGATTTTCATGGAGCGAAAGTCTATTCGGAACTTCGTGATAAAGATGTATCGAATTATTATATTGATGAGATCACAGCGGAATTTGCAACAGTAGGGAAGTTAATCGAAGCGACGAAAGCAGCTTTGCAGAACACAGACATGACCCCGACGTGGCTAGGGCTAGAAACAGTTACATCGATTCAAAAGCACTTTGGAATTGAAGATATGAATCTTATCAAACCTGGCGTTGGAGAGACGACGCGTGTCCTTTTACGGCGCTTGCCGTGGAAGATATTAGTGAAGGATTTGAACGACTCTCGGCTCAAACATATTTTCCAATTAGCAAAAGAAAGGGATGTTCCCGTGGAGGTTTATGAACAGATGACTTATACTTGTTGTGGACTTATCAAACCCTTGGAGAAAAAATTATGATGTTTGCAAGTGATTTAGACGGGACGCTTATTTATTCGAACCGGCGCCTCGACAGGCATCCTGTGAGTGTACCTGTTCGATGTGTCGAAGTATATAATGGAAAAGAAGTTTCGTTTATGACGGAAAAAGCGATTACACTCCTACGCGAACTGTCTGAGGAAATGATGTTTGTTCCTGTAACGACAAGAACTGCTGAGCAGTATAATCGAATCTCGCTATTTCGTGAAGAAATCCGTCCTACATATGCGATTACAAGTAATGGCGCAGTAGTGCTAAAGGATGGAAATATAGATTTGCAATGGCAGGACTATGTCCGTGCTAAAATAGATGGAAGTATGGCTTCTGTAGAAGATGTAAAGCGGAAGATAGAAGAGACTCCGGGTGCTTCACAGACGGAAATGATTCACGTGGTAGATCGTTTTTTTGTATACATGATTATCAAACCGCCGCTCTCTCCTGAACGCATCAAGAATTTATCACAGTGGGCAGCTGAGTATGGTTGGATCTTTTCTGTTCAAGGCAGAAAGGTTTACTTCATTCCATCATTTATCAATAAATGGGATGCAGTAAACTATGTTGCGGAGATAGAAGGAAAGAAGACGGTCTTTACAGCGGGCGATTCCAATCTTGACGTCTGCTTGATTGAACAGGCTAAATTCGGTCTGATACCACGGCACGGGGAAGCGGCAGTTAATTTTGGTCATCTTGGACTGACACAAAAATCAGGAGTTTTGGCATCGGAGGAAATCATTGAAACAATTCTTTCGAAGCGTTTCCAATCTATCCCTGACATCCGTTGACGACATCTAACTTAGCCCCTTCCGACGCATAAAAATAGGTGATTGGGGGGAGTGGAGATGATTAGGAAACTGGTACTTGAGAAGGTGGAGTATTCGAATTGGGCGACCGAACTGAGTAAGTCGATACCCGACCGCCCTAATTATAAAGTTGAAGAAGACAGTGTACAATACAGTCAAATAGCTGCGCGTATTGTCGGATCAGGGTTCGATGAAACAGAGTATATGATTGAATTATACACAGCGAGTCAAGCAAATGGCGTGTTTGTATTATCTGAAACACTCGATAAAACAATGCCGTCGGAACGCTTTCAAGCAATCCAACGCATTTACGATCTGATCCAGGAAAAACCGAATCTATCGATCAACCGGTTTGTCGCCTTTTTGGATGGTGCGCAACTGCTCCCGAAATACGGGAAAAATCATGATTTCAACAGGTTAATCCGCTCAGCGCTTATTGGCGTTTTCGAACGATTTAAAGAAAATCATTCAGGTGCATTTCAGCATCCTGAATTTCGACGCGTTTTCCTCGATATTATCAAATGGACGTGGAACCACATCGATCCATGGGTGAAGGGAACGCCGATTGAAAAGGATGTCCCACATATTATCTGGTACGGGGATATGAACAAAAGTCAGATGTATTTTCTGTTTTATATAATTTTATTGGGGATGGATGTTGTCATACTTCATCCTGAAGGAAAAGACGATTTTAAAGAGATTGATCCGGAAAACAAATGGTCTGTTTTTACAGCATACCCGACAACGATGACGATCCAGCCTTTCCCACAAGAAGAGCCGAAACGGCAAGGGACTGTCGCATATCGTGCTTCAAAAGAAATTGATCATGTGCTTCACCACGAAGGGTCCGCCTATTATAAGCCGTGGCAGTTCCGCAATTATCTCCCCATGTCAGTCACATTGAAAACAACATACGATGAGATTTTTTTATTGGCGAAGGAAAAGGCTTTTATAAGACCTAACTTCTCGGCCAGCGGGAACGAAGTAAAGATTCCATCGCTATTCGCGAAGGTTTCGGGCGTTTCGACAAATCGCAAAGAGTATTGGGATAAAATGCATAACCTCACAAGTCAACCCAATTGCATAATCGTAAAAAAGTTCCCTTTTATGCAGGACAAAAAAGCGAACAACCAATACCATTACCAGCATGCACTTGGCAAAGACGGTCGTTTAAGTCCGGAACTAATGATGAAGAGCAACTGGTGGCAATATGGTTATCTTCATGATGGCGTTCAACTAGGACTCGCGGCAGCAATTGCGCGTATGTGTGCCAATCCTAAATTGAAGGCACTCGCAGGGGAAAGTCAGGAACAAGTTTCTCTCTACTTATTCACCCAGGCCATAAACCTTTCGGAAGAACTGCCCAATCTATTACAGACGTTTGATTATGCGCAGGAAATTCCGAAAATAGTTTTATATAATAATGAAATTAACGGCGTATTATCAAGAGCGGATGCAGCATTATTAATACTAGTAAATGAATTTGGACTTGATATTATATTATACAATCCTCCTGGTCACAATGATCTAGAGCACTTTATCGAGAAAGAGTATTTTGACCATCATTTGCTGGAAGATATGGTATTCGATTTACACTATCAGGAGAGTAAAAAGGATTTTTCAATTGTAAGCGGTTTTTTAAATCGATTTTTTAAATGAAGGGATTGATTGTCATCGAAGAAACGAAAAATTATGAAGTAGAATTATTGACGGAAAACAAAGCAGAAATGATGCGCATGGAGTTAAGGCAGGATCCAGAAGTGCAGAATTTAGTTCGGTCAATCGATACGAGAAATCAGAATGCATTATTAGAATTCGGAAAAGAACCGGCAGTTGAAATCTCTACCTTTGCTGACCGTATATTGGCTTCTATGCGTTCATCAAGTGTAACTGATTCAGGCGAAATGTTGAGAAAACTTGGAAAAACGATGGATAAGTTCGATAAAAATGACTTTGACAAGCCAAAAGGTTTTATGGGGAAATTTTTCAAGCGTGGGGATAAGTTAATTGAAAAGGTGTTTGGCAAATACCAATCGCTCGGTAAGGAAATTGAAGGAATAAACATCGAAATTTCAAAGTATAAGGACGAGATGATTCGTTCAACGACAAATATGGATGAGATGTATGACCAAAACTATAACTACTACATGGCACTTGAAAAGTATGTTGTAGCTGGGCAGATTAAATCCGAAGAGTTGCGGGCACTCGTTCCGGCCCTTGAACAAAGATCAGCTGGCGGTGATCAGTTAGCACAGATGGAATTGGATACTATGAATAATGCGATTCAGGCACTTGAAGAGCGGGTGTATGATCTTGAAATGGCGAGAATGGTCGCACTGCAGACAGCTCCTCAACTCCGAGTCCTACAACGCGGTAATACGAAACTTATCGGGAAGATCAATTCGGCATTCATTACAACGATTCCAATATTCAAAAATGGTATCATTCAGGCAGTTTCTGCAAAACGACAAAAGCTAGTAGCAGATTCCATGGCTGAACTCGATAAAAGGACAAATGAAATGTTACTGAAAAACTCGCAGAATATTGCTAGACAAAGTGTGGATATCGCCCGTACTGCAGGGGGACCTAGTATTAAAATCGAAACGATTGAAGAAAGCTGGAGCACAATCGTAAAAGGGCTTGAGGAAACGAGAGCCATTGAAGATGAAAACAAACGTACAAGGGAAGACGGCATGAAACGGATAGCTCAATTGCAGGATAGCATGAAAAATTTTGGTAAGTGAACAAAGGAGAATCCACATACTATGGATTCTCCCCTTTTTTGTATAGTAGAACAATTAACCGAGCAATCCTGCAGCAATCTTCTTCGCTACCACAACGTCTTTTGTTCCGTGGACGAGCATACGGCCATCACGGAACAGAACGATGCGGTGCCCGTTGTATTCACAGGCAACGAGATGCGGATTGTGGATTAATTTCGTTACGGTTCCTTGGATAGAGCCGGCAAAAGATACAAGCTCAAACATTCTGCTTTCTGGCCAAGTTAACTGGACAGTATCACGTCCGCAGAGTACCGCGGTTTTCATTGATTCACGGGCGGAAAGGAAGGGATACACGGCATTTTCTGAACAGCTTGGACAGCCTGCTTTCTTCATACTCGCAACCCCCATTGAAGCGCGATCACCGGTCCATAAGTCAGCAGATTCGAGCTTCGGCTCAAACGGTGTTCCCGTTATATACTTCAATAAGTCTGCAACTTGCCGGGCCGCGGTTGTTACGACAATCGGGCTGATTACGCCGACCGTATCGCACGTCAATGTCTGGGAAGGCAATGTTTCCAGTAGACAATGCAAACAAGGCTGATGTTCTTTTACCCCAATTGGGAACGTCAGTCCATAACTGCCGACACAAGCGCCCATGAAAAAAGGAATCCCGAGTTTCAGCGCTGCATCGTTTGCCAGCAATCTAGTCTCAATATTGTCTGTCGCGTCCAAAATGACATCATGTCCGTCCATCAAGTCAAGGACGTTTTTAGGGGTCACATCGGCAACGATTCCCGTCACGAAGACATCGCTATTAATCGCCTTCAATCGCTTCTCCGCTGCAATGGCTTTCGGCAATTGTTCAACGACGTCCTGCTCGGTATACAGTTGTTGACGGTGAAGATTCGTCCATTCGATGATATCCCGGTCGACGATTGTTATTCGCCCGACGCCAGCACGGACGAGCATCTCGGCTCCGGACGAACCAAGTGCACCCGCCCCTAATATGAAGATACTTGCAGCTCGGATCCGTTTTTGCCCATCTATACCAATCGGAGCGAACAACTCCTGGCGCGAATATCTTTCACTCAATTGGTTACAAGTCCTTCCGTGGGACTGCTTGCAACCGCGTAATCCCGCTCTGGCATACGTCCAGCTTCATAGCCAAGCCTTCCCGCTTCTATCGCCAGTTTCATCGCAAGGGCCATTTTGACAGGGTCCCCAGCTTCAGAAACCGCGGTGTTCAATAAAACCCCATCCGCGCCAAGCTCCATTGCATATGCCGCATCTTTTGGCGAACCGATTCCCGCATCGATAATAACGGGTACGTTGGATTGTTCAATGATGAAGGATAAGTTGAGTGGGTTTAAAATCCCGCGACCTGATCCAATCGGCGAAGCGCCTGGCATAATTGCATGGACGCCCATTTCACATAACCTGCGGGCAAGCACAACATCATCAGACGTGTATGGCAGGACGATGAAACCTTCATCCAACAGCATTTCCGTCGCGCGTAGCGTTTCAACAGGATCGGGTAGCAAAGACCGGTCACAGCCGATAATTTCAACTTTCACCATATCGCAAAGTCCCGACGCTTTCGCTAATTTCGCGATGCGTACAGCTTCTTCTGCTGTTTTAGCCCCGGCCGTGTTTGGCAACAATGTATATTTCGACAAGTCGAGTTGCTCCAAGAAATTCGGCTGTGACGGTTCAAATATATTCATGCGCCTCACTGCAAACGTCAGAATTTCCGATTCCGACACACGCACTGCTTCTTTTTGTACATCAAATGACGGATATTTTCCTGTCCCTAAAAGTAGTCTTGAGTTAAACGTTTTATTACCGATTGTCAGCATAATTATCCTCCTCCTACAAAGTGAATGATTTCAATTTGGTCCCGGTCGTTGATAGGCAAGTCATAGGCATCTTTCGCGAGAATGTCCCTGTTCAGTTCGACGATGACAATACGTTCCGCAAGTTCTAGGTGACGTAGCAGTTCCTCTATATTTCTAACCTCTGCCGGAATCTCATACCGGTTGCCGTTGAGTTCGATTGTTCGTTCCATGAAAAATCCCCCTTTTCGGATTGAATGCATCCATTCGCTCCGTGTTTATTTCATTTCCGGCGATCATATCGTAAATCATATTGGCCGTAGCGGGTGCCAATAAAATACCATTTCTGAAATGACCTGCCGCAATATACATATTTTCTTTCCCGGGAACCTGTCCGATATATGGCAAATCATCAACTGTTTTCGGACGCATGCCTGCCCATCTAGACAGGACAGGAAGCCGGGAAAGGCCGTGTATAAAACCTTCGGCAATGTCTTTTAGTGCCAGGTTTCCGGCATACGTCGTCTGTAAATCAAATTCATCTTGTTCCATCGTCGCCCCGACGACAAGTGTCCCATCCGGGCGGGGCACAATGTAACAGCCTTTATGGAAAAGTGTATAAGGCAATTGCATACCCATCGCATCGAGTTGCATGCATTGTCCTTTCACTGTAGTTATTTGAAGTGCGGGAATGAGCCTTGCACTCGCTGCTCCGCCTGCAATGACTACGTGTTTTGCAGTAATCATGGATGAACCATTAGTTATCTGATAGCCGTTATGCAAATCTTTGATGCTATCTGCATAGAAATGCTCTGAAACAACAACGCCCAATTTTTTAGCTGCTTCACAAAATGCGAGACAAGTTTTTTCAGGATGAACATGGACATCATCTTCAAATAGGTAAGCACCGAAAGCAGGAGATGCGACATATGGAATCCGTTCGCAAACTTGCACGGCTGAGAGATAGGCGGCATCATTCCAGCGGGATAAGGCAATCCGTTCTTCATCCGAACGGGCAAGTTGGATAATGCCTCCGGTCGTATAACCGATGTCACCGCCAAAATTACTAAGGAATTTCTTATACAGTGCTTGGCTATCACGCGCGAATGAATAAAACATATCATTCAGGTATTCAGAGTGTGCACCGAGCATACCTCCCGCCGCTCGGGTAGTACCCTGTGCAATTTCATTCTGTTCGAGAAGGTGTACGGACAAGCCTTCTTTCGCTAAGTAATAAGCGATGCTACAACCAATAATACCGCCGCCAATGATCGCTACATCAACGCTTTGCGACATAGCTTGCCTCCAGGTAAGCAATTGCTGCAACTTCGGGATTATCGCTTCCGAAAATCGACGACATTACCGCAACGCCTGAAACGCCGCCTTGGTTCAATTGTGAGAGATGGTGCGGTTGTATACCGCCGATTGCATAGACCGGAATCGGAAGTGAAGCAGTCATTTGAAAAAGTTCGATCGTTCCGCGCGGAATCAAACCTTCTTTTGAACCCGTTTTGAACAAATGACCATATAATAGCCAATCAGCACCGGCTTCATATGCGGCTTTTGCTTCCGCCAGTGAATGGACGGATTTGCCGAATGAAAGGTCAGGGAAGTCAGTTTTGGCGGCTGATAGTGGTATATGTCCGGGGAGCTGCACTTTTTTCAGCCCCATATTCGAAGCGATTTCCATCGAACTGTGGACGATGATTTTAGTGCCGTCGAATCCATTGAATGTTAATTGTTGAATCAAATCAATCACTTCCGAATCCGATTTTGACTTTTCACGTAAGATGACAGCGTCGATAGCCGATTCGATTTTTAATAGTGTATTGACCAATTGCGTATTATCCATCCGGTCATTTGTTACGGCGATCACTTTCATCAAATTCCTCCTTTTCGAAAGATATATACGAGTGCAATAAAGAATCCCATTTAATTCGCTTTGGAGTACGGATTATATATCGCTTGGCGCTCTGGGGATGCCTCTGGCCGTGAGCCTGGATAAGCGCTTCGCATCCAGGCTCACGGCTTCGGCTACCCCTTTGCCGCGCCTTCACTGGAGTGTCCATTATTGAGAGAGATTTAATTCAGAGTGTACATTTTATAACGCTTGGCGCTCTGGGGATGCCTCTGGCCCTGAGCCTGGATTAGCGATTCGCATCCACAAAGAGCGCCACGTCGCTGGATTGACTTATGCCTGTCGGGACTAAACGGCGCCTTGCGCTTTTCTGAATACAAAAAAACCACTTTCCTGGTATGGAAAGTGGTCTGTCATTGGCATTTGAATGCACTGAAAAGAAGACACGCCACTTCCCTACGCAGGTACAAACCCGTTCAGGTGATAAGGGTAGCGGAGTGGAACTCGTTTCTCAGTCCTTTAAAAGGATTCCCCTAATGGTCGAATATGTTATGAAATTGTCAATCTAAGAGTAGCATAGCATGACACTTGAAGGAATGAAAGAGCGAATAATTAAAATTAGTCGTCTAAGTGGACGTTGTGATGTACTTGTTGAACATCTTCTAAATCATCCAATGTATCAATCATTTTTTCGAATTGTACTAGTGCTTCTGGTGAAAGTGTCAAATCATTTTGTGCAAGCATTGTTATTTCCGCAACGGTAAACTCTGTAATACCGGCACTTTTAAGAGCTTCCTGAACAGCATGGAATTGGTCGGGAGCTGCATATATAATGACGGATTCATCCTCATCCAAGATATCACGCACTTCGACATCGGCATCCATTAACAGTTCGAGAATGTCATCCGCCGATTTACCTTCAAGTCCGATAACGGCTGTCGCTTCGAACATATAGGCAACTGACCCGCTAACGCCCATGTTTCCGCCATTTTTACCGAAAGCAGCACGCACTTCCGATGCGGTGCGATTGACGTTGTTTGTCAGTGTGTCAACAATAACCATTGAACCATTCGGTCCGAACCCTTCATAACGAAGTTCGTCAAAGTTTTCTTCTGAACCGCCTTTAGCTTTTTCAATCGCGCGGTCAATAATCGCCTTTGGGACACTATATGTTTTCGCGCGTTCTACTACAAATTTAAGCGCTTGATTCAATTCTGGGTCAGGCTCGCCTTGCTTAGCCACTACATAGATTTCACGCCCGAACTTCGCGTAAATACGGCTTGTATCTGCATCTCTTGACGCTTTCTTCTCTTTGATATTATTCCATTTACGACCCATAAAGTTCCACTCACTTTCGAATGTGCATTGAATTACTAGAATAAGTATACAACAAATAGGGATATATAGACGAGTGGGAATTTTAAAAAGTGGGCTGTATGGGGAAGAAACTTTGCAGGCAGTCGATCAGTTACCATAAACCGTCGAACAGTATCCACGATTAGGCTAGCAAAAGTGCATCCAAGTCTATAGCACGAGGCGTTTGGTGGGATGAAACCATGACCTATCTCACGATAATAAAAAAATTATTGTTTCTTATTGTAAAAGTGACTTATACTAATGATGGAACTACATTTTCTTATGGAAGGAAACGTGGACATGAAACTTATTTATAAAGGGAAAACCAAAGATGTATACGAATTGGATGGCAGCAATGTCCTGCTGAAATTTAAAGATGATGTTACTGGAGAAGACGGAGTTTTTGATCCGGGCGCTAACACAGTTGGGTTGACGATTGAAGGTGCGGGTCAATCCGGGCTGCGCATGACCAAATTCTTTTTTGAGAAAATGGCTGAGAAAGACATTCCGACACATTACGTCGATGCCGATATCGATGAAGTGACTCTGACGGTTAGATCCGCCAAAGTTTTCGGACAAGGTCTTGAAGTCATTTGTAGATACCGTGCAGTCGGAAGTTTCTTACGCAGATACGGCGCGTATTGCGAAGAAGGACAGCCTTTGGACGCATTCGTTGAAGTAACGCTCAAAGATGATGATCGTAACGATCCGCCGATTAACAAAGATGCACTCGCGCAACTTGGATTATTGACAGCGGAGGAATATATTACACTTGAGGCATTGACGAAAGAAATTTCAGACGTAGTCAAAGCTGAACTTGCAGTGAAAGATCTGGATCTGTACGACATTAAACTTGAATTCGGACGCGACAGTGAAACAGGCAACATCATGCTGATCGACGAAATTTCAGGCGGCAATATGCGTGTCTACAAGGATGGTATTTATATCACACCGATGGATCTAGAAAAACTCATACTCGCGTAAATGAAAATCGCTGACAACTCCATGGAAATGGGCTGTCAGCGGTTTTTTTGTGAAATCAAATAAGTGTACTTTATGAGTACTGTAAGATAAAGTTTGATAAAGAGGACAATATATATCTACATTAGATAATAAAAGAGGCGAACTTTATGCAAATGAAAACTGGCGTTGAGCAATCTGTTTATGCGATTCTGATGTTAAATATGCTGCCGGATAGGGCAGTCCTACCAGGAGAAGCGATTAGTCAGCAACTGGGAACCTCACCAACGTATTTTCAGAAAATGTTGAGAAAACTGGTCAGTGCAGACTTGATTACCTCCGTGCCGGGTGTAAAAGGCGGTTTCAAATTAAAGAAAAAGCCTGAAGAGATTCGAGTATATGATATTTATTTAGCTATTGAAGGGCAGCAATCCTTGTATTCTGCGAGCGGTATCCTTGACGACATGCTTGATTTGGAAAAAGAAGATAGATGCTGTTTGTTAACGGATTTAATGGAAGAGGCTGAATCGGTTTGGAAATCTGTACTGAAGCGTGAAACAATCGCATCCCTGTCAGAGGGAATTCAGACAGAGCGCTTTCAACAGAACGTGGATTCACTACAAGAATTGATTCGCGAAAAAATGGTCTTGTAAGAGCAAGGAAAAGAGGGAGAAAAAATGATTAAAGGTTTAAATCGCATTAATGAGCTAGCTAAAAAACAACGCGAAGAAGGTTTGACAAACGCTGAAATGGTCGAACAAATAGTATTGCAACAAGACTATTTGCGAGAAATTCGTGGTCAAGTTCTCAACACCGTTTCGGGCATTACTGTAATCGATCCACTTGGAGAGGACGTTACACCTGAAAAGATTCGTCAACAAAGAAAAAGAGATGGAGAAGGGACGATAAAGATATGAGATTAAGCATACTCGATCAAGCTCCTATAACGAGCGGTAATACTGCGCCTGGTGCTTTGAAAAATGCAGAAGAGCTGGCAATCTTGGGAGATGAATTAGGCTATCACCGTATGTGGATGGCAGAACACCACGGTACAAAAGCATTTGCAAGCTCAGCACCTGAAGTAACGGCAGCTCATTTGGCCGCTAAAACGAAAAAAATTCGTATCGGTACAGGCGGTGTGATGATGATGCATTACTCACCGTTGAAACTCGCTGAAGTATATAAAACACTAAGTGCTCTTTCACCAGGAAGGATTGACTTTGGTGTCGGTCGTGCGGCTGGAGGCGATAACCATTCTATCTATGCGTTATCCGAAGGGCGCCAGCCGATGGTCAACGATATGTATGAAAAGTTTGAGACAGCACTGCAATTGATCAACGATGAAGTGCCTGAAAATAACTTATACAATAAAACAATTGCAACACCCTCTCACGTTGTTTTACCGGAAGCTTGGCTACTTGGTTCGAGTGGCAATAGTGCCGTTCAGGCAGGACGAATGGGTGTAGGGTATTCATTTGCACAATTTTTCAATGGCGGCATGACGAAAGAAATTTTGGATGCTTATAAAAATAACTTTGAGCCATCGGTATTCCTGGAGAAACCAGAAATCAATGTATCCTATATGGTAACGGTAGCTGAAACGAAAGAAGAAGCGGAGTTCGAAGCAGTCCCTCAGGACATTTCACGCTTATTGCTGAGGAGGGGGCACTTGGGGCAAGCATTAACGCCTGAAGCAGCTCAAAATTATCCGTTAACAGAAATGGACCGCATGACGATTAAAGAGAATCGCAGTATTCATTTAGTGGGAACCGCAAAAGAAGTAGCACTGCGATTGCAGGAAGAGCAAGAAACTTACGGATTTGATGAAGCGATGATTTGTAGCATTCCCCACTCGCAAGAGAAGCGTTTAAATGTGTATCGTTTATTGGCGAAAGAACTAATTTAAGTTTGATGAGCGCTGTTAATTCCATTGATTGGAGTTAGCAGCGTTTTGATATGTATAGAATTTCAACTGGAAGCCATCCTCCTTAAGAAGAGATAATAGGGAGGAATCGTATTGAAACGAAAATTAGGAATATCCTTAATGCTGTGTGCTTTAGTAGTTGTAGGTGGCTGCGGTGGAGGTGGTTCGAAATTACAAGTCAGTGGAGAGGTCGTCCAATCGTTGAAAGCACCAATTCTGGATACACAAGGTAAAGAAATTGGTGAAGCCACCTTTGTTGAAGGAGATGGCGGTGTGACGATCAATATTCAGGCAGAGGGGCTGTCTCCCGGCATGCACGGCATCCATATACATGAAACAGCGGTATGTACTACGCCTGATTTTAAATCGGCTGGAGCTCACTTTAATCCAGAGGAAAAAGAACACGGATTTGATAATCCAAAAGGGTTTCATCTAGGTGATTTACCAAACCTTGAAGTTGATGCGCAAGGTAAAGCGGTCGCCGAAGTGACATCAGCCTTTGTAACATTAAAGCCTGATTTAGATAATACCCTTCTAGATAGCGATGGCAGTGCGCTTGTCATCCATGAAAAAGCAGATGACTATAAAACGGATCCAGCGGGTAATTCAGGTGACCGAATTGCTTGTGCTGCGATTGGGAAGAAATAAGGTGAGAAGTGTGGAGCGTTGAATTCAAGGCGATCCCCTAGATAGTCATGTAACTCCTAAGAAAAAAACCGGCTGATGCATCAGCCGGTTTTTAAAATTAAAGTTTAATATGACTATTATGCACTCAGCTTCATGGTTGTGAAAACGTTGATAAGCGGTTGCTTGTCCCGTTTTAAGTGTAATGTTCCGCTCAAAAAAATTCCGAGGGGAAACATGTTTTAAAAAGAAACTCAAATTGCCATGGAAGTCACTATGACAAGAATATCATCATGTTTTTCAATTTTTGGATTGTCCACATTTATTACTTTAATGTCTCTAGCCCCTTGAAATGTAACAGCTCTCATTCAACTTCCCCTCCGTGTACATGTTAGTCAATCCCTTTAATCAGTAATGGCATTATTTAAGCAAGAAGTTTTCTGTGTAATAAGGTTGCAGTTTATCATTGAACGAAACACCCGTACCAAGATGGCTGTAGGTGTCGAGCAGAATGTTTTCACGATGACCGGCAGAATTCATGAGACCTTCATGTGCAAAGATGCTGCTGGATTGACCGTAAGCAAGATTTTCACCTGCTCCACGGAATTTGACGCCGTCGTCTTCCATCCTGTCAAACGGGGACTTGCCTTGTTTGTTATCGTGACTGAAATAATTATTAACTGCCATATCGGCACTATGTTTGCGTGCTGTTATAGCTACGCTTGGCTCCCATTCTAGAATGCTCAGGCCATGACGGACGCGCGCTGCATTTGTCAAATCAAATAGCTGTTGCTCAAAACCATCACGCAAATCTGAATCACCTCTGGCATAGATTGCGCTTTTTTTATCCTCCAATGAATCAGCGATTAGCTGGATGGCTGTTACTTTTGAATTCTGATGCAGGTCATAAAAAACATATGTGTAGATATCACCTGATTTAAAGACATCAAACCCATCGCTTTCCTGAAGAACGTAAATAGATAAGCCTTTACGAATTTCTTTGATAGGTTCACCAAGTGTTTCGCGAACAGTGGATTTAAGGGAACCGTATTTAATGCCGGCGACTGATGAAATTAAATCATCATTCGTATAAATGGCATTCACTTTACGCTTTTCATCAAATGAAACCATAACGAAATTTTGATAGTTGTCGTGATAAGTAAACCATTCGGTGCCGTATTCATTCGTGGATTGACTTTTTGGCTGACCGAGTTCATCCGCAACGATCTTCTCTGTGCTCCCGAGTTCAATATTATGGATGGATAGGCGTGTTTTCTCCGGTTTAGCCAGGATAGGTTTTTTAACTGCAACAGCAGTTTCTTCTACTTGGGCAGTTTTAGAAGTTACAAGACTGACAGCTTTATTTATCGTTTCGCTAATATGCTGAACTGCAGTATCCAGTGATTCTTTCGTTAAAAGGGTTCCAATCTTTTCGTCAACAGGATCCAGAAAAGAGATATCAACATGTTGTGAGACTGGTTCTTCCCAGTAAGGTTTTGTGAAGTATAGTGCACTCAAGAAAAGAATGAAAAGGAATAATCGTTTCATGGAATCGCCTCCTATCTGCTATTGTAACCCCCAACAGTGGGTTGAATACAGCGATAACCTATTTGAATAATGAACGATTTGGTAGCGATAGGTAAAATTCACTCCATTTCCAGTCCCCGCAAAATAGCGGTATACTGTTAGTGTTAGTACAACTGATGATCGGAGTTTTAAACGTATGACTATATCGAGAAAAATGATAAATGCACAAGTAATGGAAGCCAATTCTCAGTTGTTCAGATGCCCCATCTGCTCATCTGGTATGAGTATGGCGGACAATGCGCGGCTTGTCTGCACAGATAGCCATTCATTTGACCTGTCAAAAAACGGCTATGTCAATCTGGCTCCACAAGCCCATTTGACAAAGTATGACAAATCGCTATTTGAAGCAAGAAAAACGGTAATGAGCAGCGGATTTTTTAAACCAGTTCTTGATTTTATGATAAATACAGTAATTACACATATCGAGGGACGGAATCGACCTAACATTCTCGATGCAGGATGCGGTGAAGGTACGCACTTATCGACGATACTATCGCAATTGCCAAACCATACAACTGGCGTGGGCATTGATCTTGCAAAAGAGGGAATCGCGGCTGCAGCCAAAGAGTATCCGGGAGCTGTCTGGAGTGTTGCGGATCTTGCAAATTGTCCTTTTAACGACGAGCGATTCGACGTTATATTGAATATTTTATCGCCAGCGAATTACGCGGAGTTTACGCGTCTGTTGAAGCCTGATGGACTATTTATAAAGGCGGTACCCGAAAGTGGTTATTTACAAGAGCTGCGATCTGTTTTTTATGAGAATGAAGAACGCAAAGAAGAAACAGATGCAGTCGCTCGCTTCGCGGAACATTTCGAATCGGTCACTACCGAGCGGATTACCTATTTATTTCCGCTAGAGTCTGGCTTATTGGCGCCACTCATTCGCATGACACCACTTACATGGGGTGCAAGTGTTGCTAAAGTTGAGGAAGCACTTAAAATGGATATAAAGAGTATTACAATCGATTTCACAGTCATTACAGGCGTGAAAAGGGCTAAGTAAAGAAAGGGACGAAAAACATGTTTGGTGGAATTAGCAGTGTTCCAAGCTGGTTTTATATACTTGCGATCGCGGTCATCATTTTAATTATTTTATTTACAGAATGGAAGACTCGCTAAAGGGGGATCTATGTTGACTAAAAAGAAAGCAAGTAAACGACAGAAACCGAAAATGTCAGTAACCCACAAGGCGATGCGGGTGGAAGAGATTCTGGACAATGAAGGATATGTTGAAAAAGTTCGAATTGATGGCGGCTTCATGACTGGTGCGGAAGGGGAGCGATTGACTTTCGATGACGTTGTCTTCAAAGATGTATCGTTTGCAGGAAGCGACCTATCAGGTGCGGAATTCGTTGACGTTGTATTTGACACATGTGATTTTTCCAATATCAATTTTCAAAGTGCCGTGTTTCACAGATGTGAAGTGGTCAATTCGAAATTGACGGGTGCAGATTTTGCGAATGCCAAAGTGGGTCATACGTTATTTAAGGAATGCGATGGCCGCTACATTAACTTCAGTTTCTCTGGCATGAAGGAAGTCGAGTTTGTGGAATGTAATTTAACGGATGGCGATATTTATGAAAGTTCATTTAACAATGTACAATTTAAGGTATGCAAGTTGGATAATATCAATTTCACTGAAACAGATTTGAATGGTGTTGATTTGTCAGACAGTACATATGACCGTATTGAAGTTACATTGCCGAAAATTGCCGGCTGTATTGTCTCAAAAGATCAGGCAATCGGTTTTGCACGTGTGCTTGGGTTATCCGTGAAAGAAGAATAATGGTATACTAAACGAAATCAGAGTGGAAAAGAGTGAACAAATATGCTGACATTTGAAGAGAAACAACAGATTATCGAAACAATTCCCGAACTAACACGCAAAGACGTGTCAATGAAACGGGTCAACTATCATTATGAGGAAAGCTTGTACGAAAAAACAGTCGTTGTTCAACATCTTCATCCGAACGGCAACGGTTTTGTCTACGTAGCTGGAATTCCAGGTTATGATGCGGATGAACGCGGTCTCGTCAATATACGTGAAGCATCAGAAGCGGAACTGCGTAAAATAATTGCAGATTCGATTAAAGCATTATCCGAAGGTGCGCCTGAACCGCAAGCTATTGTACAAAAGTTTGTCAACGATGAGGGCGAAGAGCTAATCCTTATGGAAGAGCAAGGTTTCTGGAATTTATATCACGGCTTGAATCTGGAAGAAAGTTTCGGTGATTATAACGAAGCAGACGTTTATTTGATTGAAGAGGAATTCACAAGAGTCGAAGACGAGGATGATGCTCGATGAAAGGCAAAACCCTCGTCATCGGCCTTGTGCTATTCATCATAATTGGCATTGCGTTAATTTATATCACAATGACAATAACTATGAACAATATTGAAAATGGGATGGCGCCGATTGTGAATATCGTTGAGTTATTAACTGAATCTGGAAAAGTATAATTGGAAAAGCGCATCAGGAATTATGATCCTGATGCGCTTTTTGCTGTCTAGTTTTCAGGTTTATGAGGACCTTTTCTGAAAGGGAGCCACCAGTTCCATTTGCCAAACAGTTTCATCAGGCTAGGAACAAGAAGTAGACGGATAATTGTAGCGTCAATAGCGACTGCAATAGCGATACCGACGCCAATTTGTTTCACAGGTAAAACATCCGTAAAGGCGAATGCCCCCGTCAAAACAATCATTATCAGTGCGGCTGAGGTAATAATTTTACTAGTTGTCGCAAGTCCTTCAACCGTTGCATGGTCGTTATCCAACGTCTTCGCATATTCTTCTTGCATCCGTGAAATTAGGAACACTTCATAGTCCATGCTCAGTCCGAAGACGAGGCTGAAGACGATGACAGGAATAATAAGCGCAATCGTGCCTGCTTCCAGTCCAAAATGTCCATACTGGAATATATAAACGAGAATACCGAACGTTGCGGACAATCCGACGATGTTCATAAGAATCGCTTTAATGGGTATTAAAATGGATTTGAAGGCAATCATCAGGATGAAGAAAGTTGAGACAATGATCACTAATAAAACATACAAAATTTTATCCGCGATTTCATCGAAGATTTCCTGATTGAACTTAGGGTTTCCTCCGATTGATAAATTCCAATCGGTTTCCTTGTTTGACCAATCACGCGCCCATTCCTGAGCTGCTTTGGAACTGCCATTGGCAAGAAGGGTTACTGGAATCATGAGTTGCGTATCTTTAACGAATGTGTCAACTAAAGGGGAAAGCCCCGCAGCCAGATCCGGTACTGTCATCGCTTGCTCCCATTGTTCTACGGAATCGATGTCACTGGCGGTGAAAAGTGTATTTACTTCATCCACCAAAGAGTCATTTGAAAGTTCGGTTTCAAGTGCCTTCATTGACTTAAGTCCTTCTGTATCTTCCCAGCCGCCAGTACGCTCTGCAATTACATAAACAGAAGACTGGTCACCAAGACCGAACGTTTCGTCCATCAGCTCAAAGGCTTGGCGTGTATCATACGACTCCGGTAATGATTCGATTTGCGGAATAGTTAAATCCATATTCTTTACTGGAAGTATTGCAATTCCGAGTAAAACAAATGCAATAATTGTGATTGTAACGGGACGTTTAATAACTGCATTGGCAAATTTGCGCCAGCCGTTCGCTTCAGCAGGCTTTTCTTTCAACAGCTGCCATTTGTTAATCCGGTCACCGAGAACGATGAGTACGGAAGGTAGCAATGTTACGGAGGCGAAAACAGCCATTGCGACGACAATCATTCCGCCTATTGCGATGTTTTGGAAAAGATCGACACGAATAAGCAACATTGCACCAAGCCCGATGAATACACAAAATGCGGAGAAGATAACCGATCTGCCGGCCGTTTGGATCGTTGTGACAATTGCTTCATGTATGTCGCTCTTCTTGCGCTCTTCACGATATCTACTGATGAACAGCAAAGCGAAATCAATACTGAGTGCAAGACCAAGCATTGGTATGATATTCAGAACAAAAATGGATAAATCCATTTTACTACCGAGAATTGTTAATACTCCAAATGAGGAGATGACCGTCACGATACCAATTAGTAACGGTACGAATGAAGCCACGACAGTCCCGAATGCGAATAGGAGGATAATGATTGCAATCGGTAACCCAATTGCTTCTGCTGTCATGAGGTCACGTTGGCTTGCTGTGTTGATGTCTTTGGAAATTGCTGAAGCACCAGTTAGTGTAATCCCTTTTTCATTACCTACTGCGTCGCGGATGTCCGTAACGATGGCAGACATATCTTCTGCTTCATTATCAAAATGTAGAAGTGCGTACGAAACGCCATCTTTGTATTGATTGTAATTTTCCAAAGGGGAAGCGATTTCTGACGTGACGTTAAGTTTATCTATTTTATCGAGAGTTGACTTTATTTTGTCATTTTGGACGTCGTTGAAAACGAGAAACATCGTTTCGGCGGGCAACCCAAAATCCTCCGACACAATATCCATAACATCAGCATGCTCGCCGTCCATACGGAAGCCATCTCCTTCAAGGAGTCCTGGCAACTTAATTGCGAAAAATGCCATGACGAGGAAAATCGCAATCCACGCATAGATAATATATTTATGTGCACTTGTTACAAAGCGCGCTAGTGTACGCATCAAACCAATCCTTTCCATCTATAGACTAAATCTATTCTTCTATAATATCGGATAATGTTGGTAATGTCTTTAAATGGAGTGATATGGATGTCAGGGCCAATAAATTAATTTTAGACAAAGAAAAAAGCCAAACCCCGAGGGGCTTGGCTTTTGAATGGTTAATTCAAATTAGTTTTTGTTTACGTTTGTAGCTTGAAGACCGCGTTGGCCTTGCTCGATTTCAAACGTAACATCTTGACCTTCTTCAAGAGACTTGAAGCCTTCTCCTTGAATAGCCGAGAAATGTACGAATACGTCGTCGCCATCTTCGCGTTCGATGAAGCCAAATCCTTTTTCTGCGTTAAACCATTTCACTTTACCTTGTTCCATGTGTGTATCCTCCTCGTATGCTTTGTGCATACATTGTGTTACTATCCTTGCTCAAGTCTTGAAGCGGTCAAGATTTATTTCGAGACCATCATGCCGAACAAAAATAATTCTTCTTTATCATAACAGGCCCATCTGGATAATGCAAGGGAAATGTTTGAGTTAAAAAAACAACTTGAAAATTCGATAGATAATTGCTGCGATTAAAGCTGAAATCGGCAATGTAATAACCCATGTGACAATGATCTTTTGAGCCATACCCCAATTGACACCTTTCACACGCTGGGCCGAGCCTACACCCATGATTGCAGATGAAATTACGTGTGTTGTACTGACGGGTAAGTGGATTAGTGTAGCGCCGAAAATAATTGCAGCAGATGATAAATCTGCCGCTATTCCGTTCACTGGACGAATTTTCATTATTTTTCCGCCGACTGTTTTTATGATTTTATAACCGCCAATTGATGTTCCTAGACCCATCGCAGTTGCGGCAGCAATTCGAACCCATAGCTGAATGTCTTCCGACGATTGCATTTCTGCAGCGATAAGCGCCATTGTAATAATCCCCATGGCTTTTTGTGCATCATTCGTTCCGTGTGTAAAGGATTGAAGTGCTGCTGTAGCAATTTGTATATAACGGATTCGTTTATTCGTTCCAAATAAATTCCTGTTTTTCATTGTTAGTTTGAATAGTGACATTATAAGGAAGCCGACCGCAAGTGCGATGAATGGTGAAACAAGAAGCGCTTGTAATATTTTTAAGAAACCACCGTAGTTTAAAATACCGAAACCTTCCGCTGAAATAGCTGCACCAGCAATTGACCCGATTAAGGCATGGGATGAACTGGACGGGATTCCGAAATACCATGTAACGAGATTCCAAATAATTGCTGACGTCAGTGCTGCCAAGATAACGAGTGGTCCATTTTCGAGAGCGAAAGGATCGACGATGTCTTTGGAAATTGTTTTCGCAACGCCTGTGAATGCGAGCGCTCCAATGAAGTTCATGATAGCTGCCATCATAATAGCAGTTCGTGGCTTTAGGGCACGTGTCGAAACGGATGTCGCGATTGAGTTTGCCGTATCGTGAAAGCCGTTGATGAAATCAAAAACGAGTGCGAAAATGACAACTAAAATGGTGAGGAGAAGAATAGTATTCATTTAGCGGCTCCCCCTTATGCGTTGCGCATAATGATTGTATCGATTGTGTTGGCGACATCCTGGCAATAATCCGCGATATCTTCAAGTTGTTCATAAATATCTTTGAATTGAATAATTCGAATGGGATCTTTTTCGTTAATGAAAAGTTGTTTGATGGATGTACGGAAAATTTCATCACAAACCCGCTCGTATTCTTTAATGAGGATAGCGTGATCGTGCATGGCCTCAAGCTTTTTCTTTGCGAGTAGCTTCATTGCTTTCACTATTTCATCTGTACTTTTCACGATGTACTCCATGAATTTCTGCATATACTCATCAATTTCAGTAAGTGAAAACATTTCTAGATGGGCTACGAAATGTTCGATGCCATCAAGAACATCGTCCATTTTAATAGACAACTGCATAATGTCTTCCCTTTCAATTGGTGTAATGAATGATTTATTAAGCTTTGCAATGAGATTATGGATAAGCGAGTCACCCGCAGTTTCATAATTTTTAAGCTTAATGCTTACTTCTTTCAAGTCAACGGCTGTACCTACCTTAAAGTCGTTGGCGTAATGAGCTGCTTCTTGTACATTTTCAGCAATCATTAGTAGTGCTGTGAAAAATGGATCAGGTTTACGTTGACTAAACATTGTATGCCTCCGTCCGTTTCCGGAATTAAATTTTTTGTATGCTCTTTACAAAGTCTTAATAAAGCATATCATAGCAAAAACAAATTGAGACACCTATAAAATTTTCAAAACCATTAGAAAAGGAAAAGTGGTACTAGAAATGGTTGAATTCCTCATAAGTGGGAGGTGACTTAATATACTCAATTAAGTACCCTATTTATATTAAAGCTAACGTAAGATGTATGTGATGAAATTAACAATCTTGTTGCGGCGTTTAAATAAAAAGTGGAACAGAGGCAATTCACATTGTATGAAAATGTAAGTTAATAGATTCGGAATGAATTGAAAAATTTTCAGTGAATTGAAACTTATGGGGTTGTTGGACGTATACATAGGTGAGGCAAAAAAGGTGAAGGCGGAGGTGCTGAAATGGAACTGTTTGGAATGCCAATTGTGCAAGTATATTTAATTACACTAATTATCGCCGGTCTTGCGACATTGTTATACATCCTATTTAGTGATATGGCTGAAGGGATTGGTGAAGTAAGTCCACTACTAGATCCAGCAGTCATACTTGCATTCATTACGTTTGTAGCGGCTAGTGGTTATATTTTGGAGCTTGTTACATCTTGGGGCAGTGGAGTCATTTTAGTAATTGCACTTGTTACTGCTTTTGTACTCGATTTTTTATTGTACTTATTCATTCTTCTTCCATTAAGGTCAGCGGAAGTATCCCTTTCTTACACAGATGAGTCGTTGATGGGACGGGTTGGGAAAGTAATTGTCCCTATTCCGGTTGACGGATTCGGCGAGATTGTCATCGAATCGGTAAATGGCGTAATTTCAAAGAGAGCGGCAGGGTACGAGAACACAGCAATTGAATACGAGAAAGAAGTTTTAATCATCGAAGTGAGAGATGGGACATTCATCGTCAAGGAGTATGAACCCTTCCGCTTCAAATAAAAAAAGGGGGAAAAACAGATGGAGATTTGGATAGCACTTGGAGTAGTCGCATTTGTATTATTGGCAGTTATTCTCGTTTACGTTACAAAGTACCGTACAGTGGGGCCGGACGAAGCACTTATCGTGACAGGAAGTTACCTGGGAACTAAAAATGTACATACAGACGATTCAGGCAATCGTATTAAAATTATACGCGGAGGCGGAACGTTCCTGTTACCGGTATTCCAGCAAGCAGCACCGCTTAGTCTTTTATCTAGTAAACTTGAAGTGACAACGCCGGAAGTATACACAGAACAAGGTGTTCCAGTTATGGCGGACGGAACAGCCATTATTAAAATCGGCGGCTCAATAGCAGAAATTGCAACAGCCGCGGAGCAATTTTTAGGAAAATCGAAAGCAGACCGTGAAAACGAAGCGAAAGAAGTGCTCGAAGGTCATCTGCGTTCGATTCTAGGTTCCATGACAGTAGAGGAAATTTACAAAAATCGTGATAAGTTCTCACAAGAAGTACAGCGTGTTGCGTCACAGGACCTTGCGAAAATGGGACTCATCATCGTTTCATTCACAATAAAAGATGTACGTGATAAGAACGGCTACCTCGATTCTCTCGGAAAACCGCGTATCGCACAAGTAAAACGTGATGCAGATATTGCAATGGTTGAAGCAGAAAAAGAAACGCGTATTAAAAATGCAGAAGCATCCAAAGAAGCACAAAAAGCGGAAATCGAGCGTGCGACTGAAATTGCGGAAGCCGAAAAAGAGAATCAATTGAAAGTTGCTGAATACCGACGCGAACAGGACGTTGCAAAAGCACGTGCCGACCAAGCATACGAACTTCAAACGGCCGTTTCTAAACAGGAAGTTATGGAACAAGAAATGCAAGTTCAAATCATTGAACGTCAAAAGCAAATTGAACTTGAAGAGAAAGAGATTCTGCGTCGTGAAAAGCAATACGATTCCGAAGTAAAGAAAAAAGCTGACGCTGACCGCTACGCAATCGAGCAAAATGCAGAAGCTGAAAAGTCTAAACAAATTACTGAAGCCGATGCCGAGAAGTATCGCATTGAAGCGCGAGCGTCTGCCGATGCAGAAAAAGTCCGCCTCGATGGGCAAGCAAAAGCGGATTCCCAACGTGCACAAGGTGAATCAGAAGCAGATATTATCCGTTTGAAAGGTCTTGCGGAAGCAGAAGCGAAACGTAAAATTGCTGAAGCATTTGAACAATACGGTCAAGCTGCCATGCTTGATATGATTGTTAACATGCTCCCGGAATACGCGAAACAAATTGCAAGCCCGCTTGCGAATATCGATAAAATCACAGTCGTTGACACGGGTAGTGGTGAAGGCGGCGGAGCAAACAAGGTTACGTCTTACGCCACGAACCTCATGGCGACATTGCAGGAGTCATTGAAAGCTTCATCAGGCATCGACGTTAAGGAAATGCTCGAGAATTATTCGGGCAAAGGCACTATTCGCCCAAGTATTGACCAATTGACAAATGAAGTGAAAGTAGCAATTACGAAGCCGCCGATACAACAACAGATTGCAGAAAAACAAGTAGCAGCCGACAAAACTGAATAATTTCATAGGAGAGGGTCCAAGCGCAATTATGCGATTTGGACTCTTTTTTTATGGAGCGGGGGCCATCTCCGCATGTAGATGAGGTCGATCGACCATATAAGGCTACTTACCATTCATATAAGTGCCCCAACCAACCAAATCCTACGAACATCTTAAGAAATTCTTCATATCCATCCTTACAAAGCCTTAAGAATCTCTCCTTATAATGAAGGGAGTAAAGAAACTTGGAGGCGATTGCATGATTAGTGTAATAAATTTAAACCATTCATTCAAAATTGGCAAGAAAGGTAAGGAGAGGCAGGTGCCTGTGCTTAGAGGACTGAAATTTGACATAGCAGATGGTGAAATCGTATCGATTGTCGGAAAAAGTGGTTCGGGCAAATCAACGCTTCTTCACATAATGGCAGGATTCCTGACGCCTGAAAGTGGAGAAATTCACGTGCAGGGCGTACAGACGTCTTCATTTAGCGAAGCGGAAAGTGCAAAATTCAGACTGGATCATTTCGGATTCGTTTTTCAAAACTTCCAGCTCATGCCTGGCTTAACAGCGTTTGAAAACATTGAACTACCGCTGACATTGAAAGGCATCAGTAAAAGCGAGCGGCAGCAGAAAGTGCAAGACCTTATGCAAATCGTTGGTTTGGCTGAGGTGCAAGATCATTATCCGAATGAATTATCCGGGGGGCAGCAGCAACGCGTCGGTATCGCACGTGCGCTTATCACCGATCCGCCAATTATTTTTGCCGATGAACCAACAGGTAGTCTTGATTCGGAAACAGAGCAGGATGTCCTTTTGCTAATCCAGTCGCTCAATAAAACACGGGGCATCACATTTGTCATCATCACACACGATGATGAAGTGGCTCAAACGGCGAACCGTGTGTACAGAATGCACGACGGGGTATTAACGGAAGGTAGTGAACAGCATGCAATTTAAAGACCAAATTAGTTTCGTGAGGCGACATATAAAGAAAAATAGAATGCGTGTCTTTATGACCGTGCTTGCAGCAACAATGGGTACAGCATTTCTGATTGTGCTTGCGTCAGTTGGGTTCGGATTACACGATACAATACGCGAAGAAATTCTGTCGAACCGAATTGTGACGCAAATTGAGGTGTACTCAAGTGAGATGAATGAAGAGAAAGTTGCTGAGTTAAAGAAAAGGGAGCATGTAAATGCAGTTGTATTCCGCCAAAGTTTAGGTGCAGAACAGCAGACGTCAATAGGTGAATTCACAGGGAATAATTCGCTTACTATAACGGACTTTATAGAAGAGAAGAAAGCAAATTTTGAACTTCAGAATGGACGTTTACCGGAAAAATCGAACGAAGTCGTCGTGGGAAGCGATTTTGCAGAAGCCTTATTGAAACAACCAGTTGAAAATGGAGAGGGCGAAAATAAAACCTACGACGGTAAATTGATTGGTGAACAGTTCATTTATCAAATTGGCGATAATGAAGGGGGAATAATTGAAGAGCAAATACCACTTACAATAGTAGGTATCGGAAAAAATCCTGCAAAAGATTGGGTTCAGGATCAAAAAATATATGTGGATGCTACGATCATTCCAGAGTTAGAAAAAATCTATTATTCGCATGTAGAGACACCTGTGGATGAGGATGCCGAGGTAGATTCCTTATTTTATGGTGAAGTAAACATCTATGCGGATAAAATAGAAAACGTCAAAGCACTTTCTACTGCATTGAAAGAGGATGGATACAGCGTCTATTCCATATCGGAGGAACTCGATCAGCTTGACGTCTTTTTCCTGGCGTTGAAAGCGGGGCTCGTATTCGTCGGGACAATCGCGATTTTGATTGCATCCATCGGTATTTTCAACACGATGACAATGGCCGTGACAGAGCGGACGCGGGAAATTGGTGTTATGAAGGCAATCGGGGCAGATCCGAAATTAATCCAACGATTGTTCTTGATGGAAAGCGCATGGATTGGCATATTGGGAACGGTGCTTGCTGTCGTCATTTCGTATGGAGTGAGTATTGTATCGAATTATATCTTACCAATTATCGTCACAGCAGCACTTGGCGAAGAGGACTTTGGTGGAATGACCGTCACGTTCTCCATTATTCCATGGCAGCTTGTAGTCATTGCTTCCACGATCAGTATTGCTGTTGCCATGATTTCAGGATGGCGTCCGGCACGTAAAGCAACAAAAATTGATGTTATTAATGCGTTGAGACAGGAACTGTAATTGCTAGAATGCGTTGCTGGAAAACAGGTATTTCATTTAAAAAGCGTTCTTCCAAGACGAGGTACATGAAATAATAGTGCCAATCATGCGATAATGGGAATACTTACAATTGAAAGAGGGATGGATAATGGATTATCGTATTGAGCATGACACGTTCGGTGAAATTGAAGTACCATCGGACAAGTTATGGGGTGCACAAACACAACGTAGTAAACAAAACTTTAAAATTGGCGGAGAAAAAATGCCGATTGGTGTTATACATGCATTTGCTCACTTGAAAAAGTCAGCAGCCATCGCGAGCCATGCACATGGTGCTCTATCAGAAGCGAAAATGAAGGCGATTTCTGCAGCGGCGGATGAAGTGATATCCGGAAAGTTGGACGACCATTTTCCACTTGTCGTTTGGCAAACAGGTAGCGGTACGCAATCAAACATGAACATGAACGAAGTACTGGCACATCGCGGCAATCAACTTCTTGAGGAGTGGGGCGAGGAAGAACGCCTTCATCCGAACGACGATGTGAACAAGTCACAAAGTTCGAATGACACATTCCCGACAGCGTTGCATGTTGCAGGCGTCATAGCTGTACAACAGCAACTTGTTCCGGCAATTAAGGTATTAAAAGAAACACTTGGCAAGAAATCAGAAGAATTCATGGATATCATTAAAATTGGTCGTACGCATTTACAAGACGCGACGCCTTTAACGCTAGGCCAAGAGATTAGCGGCTGGCACCGTATGCTCGAGAAAACGGAACAAATGATTACTGGCAGCGTCGAGTCGATGAAAGAACTTGCGATTGGCGGAACAGCTGTTGGAACAGGACTCAACGCACCTGCTGGATTCGGCGACCGTGTTGCTGCTGAAATTAGCACAGCGGTGGGCATTGAGTTTACGTCTGCGATAAACAAATTTCATTCACTCACGAGCTATGACGAAATTGTTTACGTTCATGGTGCCATCAAAGCGCTTGCGGCGGACTTGATGAAAATTGCCAATGACGTACGTTGGTTGGCGAGTGGACCGCGTTCAGGCATCGGAGAAATAACAATTCCCGAAAATGAACCCGGCAGTTCTATCATGCCAGGAAAAGTGAATCCGACGCAAAGTGAAGCATTGACGATGGTTGTTGCACAAGTCATGGGGAATGATACAACAATTGGCTTTGCGGCGAGCCAAGGGAACTTTGAACTGAACGTCTTCAAACCGGTTATCATCTTCAACTTCCTTCAATCGGTGACGTTGTTGAGTGATGCGATGATCAGTTTCAACGATAATTGTGCAATTGGTATTGAACCGAATCGTGAAGAGATTGATCGTAAAGTTCAAAACTCACTCATGCTCGTAACGGCACTTAATCCTTATATCGGTTACGAAAATGCAGCAAAAATCGCGAAAACTGCACATGCCGAAGGAACAACGCTGAAAGAGGCGGCACTTAAATCAGGCTTGCTGACAGAAGAACAGTTTGACGAGTATGTCGTTCCGTCGAAAATGATTGGCAGATAAAATGAAAACACAAAAGGAGGTTCCATCAGTCGGCATCTTGACTGGCGGACCCTTTTTTGATGAAAACGGGAAAATGGTTATGGTGATGAAAGCAAGGTTTGTGCCTCTAACAATTATTTATTAATCATTCTATAAATTTTTGAAATGAAGATTTAGAAATCAAAAAGGGCAGTTTTGAAGCTGCTATAGTACTGATTTTACAGACAGGGGAGTGGACAAGATGAAAGATGTATCATTTGTAGCATCATGGAGCGGCGGGAAAGATTCTGCCATGGCTTATTACCGCGCAATGAAAGCGGGCGGCATTCCGAACCGGTTGTGGACGATGTTTGAAGAGGATGAAGAACGGTCAAAATCACATGCGTTGTCTTTTGAAGTTGTGGAAGCCCAGGCGGAAAGACTTGGCGTGCCATTAATGATTCGTGGTGCAAATTGGACAAGTTATGAAGGGCAATTCTTGGATGCGATGAAGGAGTGTGTTGAAGCGGGTATTAATCACGGCGTATTCGGTGATATCGATCTCGAAGATCATTTGACATGGGTACGACAGACATGTGAGAAAGTCGGCATGGAAGCGGTACATCCCCTTTGGATGGAGCCGCGACGCAACATTCTGGAAGAGTTCATAGAGGCAGGATTCGAAGCATATATTGTTGTTGTCAATACAAAAATGATGCCGGCACATTTCATTGGCCGTAAATTTACTATGGAACTGATGGACGAACTGGAAGCGATAGACATCGATTCGTGTGGAGAATCGGGCGAATTTCATACTGTTACCGTAAATGGTCCGATATTCAGTGAAAGAGTACCTGTTGTATTTTCTGGAAAGCACGAACGGGATGGGTATGTATTTTTAGATGTAGCGTTGGAAGAAAAGAAGTGAGTGGCAACGGAATAGAGCGATATCTTTTTGGAAACCTCACATTCCGCCATCTTCAACATCTACCAGAAAAATTTGCTCGTCAAAACCACCGCGTTTCTCAGCTTTTTCGACTCTGACCCTTTCTAAATCTTCAAATGATGCACCGTAATGTCCTAATGCTGCATGGATAAGTTCCAATAAATCAGCGAGTTCTTCAATGGCGTCATCTGTCGTTTCAGTAGCATCGTATTCATCAATTTCCTCATACATTTTTTTATTGATTTCGATTATGTACTCGTCTTCAGTCAATAGGCGTGTAGTGCACGTTTTACCAGACATTTCGATAATTTCAGGAATCCTATCGCGCACGAGCTTGTTGTATATCGGCATATGTATCATCTCCTTTTCAATCACATAACTAATTATTCTAAATGATACCACGTAATCCTCCGAATTGAAAAAACCATCCACACTCGCTTGGAGCGAACGTGGACGGTTTTTAGTCATATATTCAATAAATCTCCTAGTTCCTTCTCTAAAAATGGATCTGCATTCAACAGAGTCTTGAACGCAGTGTACCGAGTTACTTCATCAGCAGTAGCCTTACGTCCGGTCTGGTATGCACGTATTAAGATATTCTTTGGTGTATGCTCCATGTCGATAAACTCAAGAAGCTGTGCTTCGTAACCAACGAGTGATAAGAGCTCCGCACGAATCGAATCGGTAGCAAGCGCAGAGAACCGTTCTTTGATAAGTCCGTGCTGAAGCATGACGTCGAGCGCGGGGGAATTGACCTGCGAGAATAGTTCATGCTGGCAGCAAGGGACGCTCAAGATGACTTTCGCGCCCCATTTCACCGCGCGTGCGAGCGCCATATCTGTTGCAACGTCGCATGCATGAAGTGTAACCACCATGTCGACGGACGTTTCTTCATTGTAGTCATTGATATCACCTACAAGAAATTCAAGATTCTCGTAACCAAGATCTTTGGCTATCAAACTGCATTCCTCAATCACTTCTTTTTTTAAGTCAAGACCAGTTACTTTAATATCCAGTCCCTTTTCAATGCGCAAATAATGATAGAGAGCAAACGTCAAATAGGATTTACCTGAACCAAAATCGAGGATGCGGATAGTACGGTCTTTTGGCAAGTGAGCAAGGGAATCATCAATGAACTCAACGAATCGGTTAATCTGCCTGAATTTGTCGTGCTTCTGCTTTTTCACTTTACCATCGGGTGTCTGGACTCCCAGTCGGACTAGAAATGGATAGGCAGTATTTTCATCGAGCAAATAATTTTTCTTACGGTTATGTGTTAAGTCAATCACTTTTTCGGATGTCGTTTTCTCTGATTTCCACATAACTTTAAATTTCTTCGTCAACTGGACATGGATTTTTTCGTTGGAAAACTCAGCATGCACTTGTCTAAAACGCTCAAGTAGCTGTTGTAAATAAGGAAGTAATCCATCAGGTGTAATGTTTTCATGATTTAACACACGTTCATACTGATACTCGAATTGAATATGCAGTTGGCCTTTTATTTCAACAGGCTTCACTTTCACTCGCTTCAAATCATCCGTTTTCGTGCGTGGCTGGCTGATTGTAGCACCAATGAAAGCGCCATCTGTCATGCGGCGTGCCAGTTCGTCCAGTAATTCCTCGAATTGCAAATTCATCACTCCTAGTTAAACTCGAATCCCTGTTTCTTTAAAAAGTCTTTCATATAAGTTCGGCGAGGCGCTCCAAGGAAGTCAGCCATAGAGTCGGACCAGGCTGCGTCTTTGCGATTTGAGCCGCGATTTAAATAATACTCGTTCATTATTTCATCGTATTCCGGGATGATTTCGTTGTATTTTTCAGCATCATATCCGTTTTCATGAATGATTGCATCTACGGGCAAGCGGGGTTTTACTTCATTTGCTTCATCGGGAACTCCGATTGTCATAGCGAACATTGGTGCAACGCCTACTGGAAGTGCCAGCAAGTTGCTGATTTCTTCGGGTGCATTACGCACGCCACCGATATAGCAGATGCCATATCCTTTCGATTCAGCCGCAATTGCAACATTTTGTGCGAACAAAGCTACATCGATTGAACTGACAAGTACATTTTCAGCTGAGGAAAAGTCAATATCCTTCCCGACTAATTGTGCCGCCTTTTTCAATCTACAATAGTCTGCACAAAAAACAAGGACAGCTCCCGCGGATAAAATCTGCTGCGGATTTTTTGCGAGTTCAGCAAGTTTCTGCCGTTTTTCAACGTCCGTGACATAAATAACGGAATAAGCTTGTACAAAGTGTGAGGTGGCCGCGTGTTGACCTGCATGAATGAGCTCATGCACTTCTTCTTTTGTTAAGGGGATGTCTTTATACTTTCTTACGGATGAGTGTGCTGTTAATAATTTGATAACCATTGAATCCCTCCAAAATGTGTTTAATGAATTAAGATTAACAGACTTAGATAGTGGTAAACTACCTTTAAAGCTTGAAAAGGGGTGTAGAAATGAATTGGATGGAGAGTATTTCGTTGACGACGACTTTATTAGTCCTATTTCTAGTTATCATACCAATCACGATTGCCATCTTTCTTTTCTTTTATGACAAAAGGCAAAAACAACATGCTATTCTTCGGAATTTCCCGATTTTAGGGCGGATGCGTTATGTGCTCGAAAAAACTGGGCCTGAACTTAGACAATATCTTTTTGACGACGATAACGATGGCGAACCATTTAACCGTGAGGAATATTTGCGCATGGTGCTGCCGGGGAAATATTTGAACAGTGTTATCGGCTTTGGATCGAAGCGGGATTTTGAGGAATCTGGTTATTATATACGAAACGCAATGTTTACAATGCAGAATGAGGAGATGCGCGTGGATAATGAGGACCTTGTAGATACGATGCGTTACGTTATGGATGAAGATCATTTGTTTTCCCGGAAAGAGCATCGTGAAGAAATCCCGACATTGCCATGGCTGTTGCCGGAAGAGGACGCGATCGTAATCGGACCGAACTGTGAGCAGCCGTTCCATGTACGCAGTATGCTTGGTCAATCAGGAATGAGTTACGGAGCACTCGGAGAAAATGCCATCACTGCTTTGTCAAAAGGGATTGGCCTGGCTAAAGGCGCATGGATGAATACCGGTGAGGGAGGTCTTTCCTCGCATCATCTGGCGGGAGGTGCTGATATCATTGCTCAAATCGGTTCTGGTCTTTTCGGTTTCAGGACGGAAGAAGGAGAATTCAGTTTTGAAAGGGTCCGTGAAAAAGCGGATATTCCTCAAGTGAAAGCATTTGAGATTAAGCTTGCACAAGGTGCAAAGATGCGTGGAGGGCATGTAGAAGGATCCAAGGTAACGGAAGAAATTGCGGCAATCCGCAATGTTGTTCCTTATGTTTCCATTAACAGTCCGAATCGTTTTCACCAGTTTGATGATTATCCAACACTATTTGAATTCATTGATCAAATTCGCCAGCATTCCGGTAAACCGGTTGGTATTAAAATCGTCATTGGTGGTAAAGAAGACGCGGAAGAATTAGCAGCGTTCATGCATGAAACTGGTAAGGGTCCTGATTTTATATCGCTGGATGGTGGAGAAGGTGGCTCTGGAGCTACCTACCAAGATCTTGCAGATAGCGTTGGGTTGCCGTTACGTTCTTCGATTATTCTTCTAGACGATGCGCTTAGGAAATTTGAAGTGCGTGACCAAGTAAAAATCATTGCCTCGGGTAAAATAACGACACCGGACCGGGCAGCAATTGTGTTGGCAATGGGGGCAGACTTAGTTCAAATTGCACGAGGTTTTATGATTTCCGTCGGTTGCATTATGGCGCACCGTTGCCATACGAATGATTGTCCAACGGGTGTAGCGACAACGGATAAGAAGCTACAACAAGGTCTCGTCGTTGAGGAGAAGAAGTTCCGTGTTACAAATTATATTTTGACAATGCGAGAGGGACTTTTCCGAATCTCCGCAGCTGCGGGACTGGATTCTCCGACGAAACTCACAAGGCATCATATAGTTTACAAGGATGACCGAGGACGTGTTTATCCGGTTGAATGAAATGAAGAATACCGTTCTGCCTACAAAGGGTAGAACGGTATTCTTCACTTTTGGATGATTAATCCGAAAACAGTTTCACGTTAATTTTCCAACCTTTAGAATATTGTGATAATATATAAGTATATGAATCAATGAGAAAAGGGGAATGGATATGACGTTGTTGCACAAAACAGTGGGGGAAATGGTAAGAGAGCAGGCACGGCTTTATCCTGCGCAGGAAGCGTATGTCTATCCGGAATATGGGATTCGTAAAACATATACAGAATTTGACGAGGAAACAGATATACTTGCGAAAGCGTTCATGGGCATGGGCATCGGAAAAGGGGAAAACGTTGCCATCTGGTCGGATAATAAACGGGAGTGGCTGCTCAGCCAGTTTGCAACAGGTAAAATGGGGGCAGTTCTTGTCACGGTGAATACGAATTACCAAGCTTCAGAGTTGGAGTATTTATTAAAACAATCTGATGCAACTACACTTATTCTGGATGAAAGCTTTAAGGGGACGAGTTACATAGACATCCTCAAGAGAGTTTGTCCGGAGCTGTTAATAGGTGAAAAAGGTTCTATAGCAAGCGAAAAACTTCCTCATTTTAAACGAATCATTTTGATGACGGAGCGAGAAGAAGCGGGTATGTATAAATGGTCTGAATTTTTATCGTATGCGGAAGGTGTATCTGATGAACAGCTGGATAAGCAGTTCCATTCGCTAAATCCTGATGATGTCATCAATATTCAATATACATCCGGCACGACCGGCCAACCGAAGGGAGTTATGCTGACGCATAGAAATGTCGTCAATAACGGTAAATTAATCGGTGATAATATGAAACTGACTGAGCAGGACCGGGTCTGTATTCCAGTACCATTTTTTCATTGCTTCGGTTGTGTACTGGGTACGCTTGCAGCTGTCACGCACGGTTCCGCGATGATTTTGCTTGAACAATTTGATCCTCTACGCGTACTTCAGGCGGTGCAGGAAGAAAGATGTACAGCACTTCATGGGGTACCTACGATGTTCATTGCTGAGCTAAATCATCCTGATTTTAAAAAGTATGATACATCTACGCTTCGTACCGGAATAATGGCAGGCTCCGTATGTCCAATTGAAGTTATGAAACGAGTTATTGAAGATATGGGTGCGAGTGAGATTACGATTTGTTACGGCCTGACGGAAGCATCTCCTGTCATAACTCAGACAAAGACAGATGATCCAATCAGTAAAAGGGTTTCGACAGTCGGTATGCCGCATCCAAGTGTAGAAGTCAAAATCATTGATTCCATCACGGGTGATGAGATGCCTGTTGGGGAACCCGGGGAACTTTGCACGCGCGGATATAATGTCATGAAAGGGTATTATAATAACCCAGAGGCGACAAAAGAAGTCATTGATGCAGAAGGATGGCTCCATACTGGAGACATCGCTGTAATGGACACGGAAGGATATATTGATATTACAGGGCGCATCAAAGACATGGTTATTCGTGGTGGTGAAAATATCTATCCAAAAGAAGTAGAGGAGTTCCTATATACACATCCTGACATCGCTGACGTACAAGTCGTAGGCGTACCGGATGCAAAGTATGGCGAGGAACTGATGGCGTGGATTATTCTGAAGCCAGGAGTGAAAATCGATGAAGAGGCAGTACGCACTTTCTGCAAAGGAAACATTTCTCATCACAAAATTCCGAAGTATATTGAGTTTACGGAAGAGTATCCGATGACTGCATCCGGAAAAATACAGAAGTTCAAACTGCGTGAAATGTCTTTTGAGAAATCGTCCACAATATCGTAAGCGTATTCCATACGATATTGTGGGATACGCGTATTACAAACCATTCTAAATAGCCAAAAGTTCAGCTTGAGCAGAGGGGATAGTGTGAAAGGAACAACATTTGCATCTGTTTCGACAATATTATCGTTTTTCACAACGCTTGCCACAATGAGTTAGCCACCCATTTTTTGTGTTCGAACGCCGTATCTTTTGTCGCCATCAGCAAATGTTCGTATGTCAATTGCAATCTATCTTGTCGAACTAACAATATTTCCCGGGAAATGTAGCAGGAATAAACTAATCATATCGTTCCTTGCCAATATTTACTTCAAGAGTTATTGGAAAGTATCAATAATACTGATTTCCATTCAATATTTAGATGATATAATGAAGATTATCTATTATGAAATGGAGGAATTCGCTATGTCAGATAATGGTTTTCAGTTAATTGCAATTATTATATACATGGCAGCCATGGTTTTCATCGGATGGTATGCATTCAAACGCACTTCAAATCTGACAGACTACATGCTTGGTGGACGAGCACTTGGTCCAGCTGTTACTGCGCTGAGCGCTGGAGCGGCTGACATGTCGGGTTGGTTGCTGATGGGGCTACCTGGAGCAATCTATCTTAATGGATTGGTTGAAGCTTGGATTGCCATAGGATTGACAATTGGAGCATACTTAAACTGGGTGTTCGTTGCACCACGTCTTCGTGTGTATACACAAGTATCAAGTGACTCTATTACCATTCCGAGTTTCTTGGAAAGTCGCCTGAAAGATAAATCAAGACTCTTGCGCATAGCTTCCGGTGTAATCATTCTAGTTTTCTTCACATTCTATGTCTCTTCAGGAATGGTTGCAGGTGGAAAGTTCTTCTTAAGCTCATTCGGGTTAGATTATCATGTAGGTTTGTTAATTGTTTCTGGTGTCGTTATCTTCTATACATTATTCGGAGGATTTTTGGCGGTCAGTTACACGGATGTTGTTCAAGGTATCATTATGTTCCTTGCCCTCCTTCTTGTACCGATTGTTGGCATATTCATAACAGGAGGACTTACAGAAACTGCTGCAAGTATCCGTACTGTTGATCCTCAATTGCTGAACTTCGTATCGGGTGCATCATTCCTCGGTATAGTGTCAGCGGTTGCGTGGGGGCTCGGTTATTTCGGTCAACCACATATTATCGTCCGTTTTATGGCTCTAAATTCGCACAAAGAAGCGAAAAAAGCACGTCGAATCGGAATTGGATGGATGTTCTTGAGCCTGTTTGGTGCAGTAGCAACAGCACTAATAGGGATTGCATATTTTCAACAAAATACGGATGCTACATTGGTAGATAACGAAACTGTATTTATTGTCCTAGGGCAAATTATCTTCCATCCGTTCATCGCAGGAATAATGCTCGCGGCTGTCCTCGCAGCTGTAATGAGTACAATTTCTTCACAACTAATTGTTTCTTCTTCAGCACTTGTCGAAGACTTATACAAAACGTTTATGAAGAAAGATGCAACGGATAAGCATTATGTGTTTTTAGGTAGAATGGCTGTTCTTATCGTTTCCGTAATTGCGATGGTACTTGCATGGCCGAACAATGAATCCATTTTAAGTATCGTGTCATTTGCGTGGGCTGGATTTGGAGCTTCATTCGGACCAGTTATTCTTCTATCACTATTCTGGCGCAAACTTACAACTAAAGGAGCGCTATGGGGAATGATTGTCGGTGCCGTAACAGTTATGGTCTGGGGGAACATTGATTCTTTATCGGACACGCTTTATGAAATCATTCCTGGTTTCTTCCTCTGTCTAATAGTCGCGGTTGTGGTTAGTAATATCACATACAAACCGAATGCAGAGATTGACAAGGAGTTTGCAGAAACAGTTAAAATACTAAATGAAGGCAAGTAATTTGAAAGTCTGCAGTTATTACTGCAGACTTTTCAATTGCATTTTTTTAGATATGGATAGAGGTGTATTGCTATGATTTTATTGACACAAAAAGTTGGCAATGCGAATTATATCGTCTTAGAGAATGTTGAGCTGAAATTTGTAGTTCAAGTTTTCGGTGAGGAAAGGTTGACAGATGTAGCCTTTGGGCAAACTAACTTATATTGACGGATTGATACTGCATTTTGTTCGGAGACCAGTGTTTCACCGAATATGTTAAACTGAATATACTTAAAAGTTGTTCGGAAGGGGTAATTCCATGGAAGAATTAATAGAACGCGCAGTAATTGTAGGGGTCCATGAACAAAAGGACGATCACTTTGAATATGGTATGGAAGAACTGAGGAATCTTGCCAGTGCAATTGAAGTCGAGGTTGTCGGGGAAGTCACGCAAAATATGGAAAAAAGAAACCCGTCTACGTATGTCGGGAAAGGCAAAATAGAAGAGATTAAAAGTTTTTACGAAGAGTTGGATGCCAATCTTGTTATCTTTAACGATGAACTGTCTCCTTCCCAAATTCGTAATCTGGAACGGGAACTTGATTGTAAAGTAATTGACCGAACTATGCTCATTCTTGATATTTTCGTAAGACGTGCAAGAACGAGTGAGTCACGGATGCAAGTAGAACTTGCTCAGCTACAATACATGCTTCCCCGACTTGTTGGACTACGTGCATCCTTAGGTAGACAAGGTGGAGGGACCGGCGGTGGTGTCCAGAACAAAGGTGCCGGAGAAACAAAACTTGAACTCGATCGCCGGAAAATTGAAGACCAGATTGCTAAACTTGGCCGCGACCTAGATCATGTGAAGGATCAGCGGGAAACACAGCGGAAACAGCGTAAAAAGAGTGGTATCCCTGTAGTTTCGATTGTTGGTTATACGAATGCGGGCAAGTCAACAATTATGAATCAATTACTGCTGAAAATGGACGTTGACAATGCGAAACAAGTATTTGAAAAGGATATGCTTTTTGCAACACTTGATACATCTATCCGCAAAGTGAAACTAGAGGATAATAAAGAATTCATCTTAACGGATACGGTTGGTTTTGTTTCAAAACTGCCTCATCACCTTGTAAAGGCTTTCCGCTCAACGTTAGAAGAAGCACGTGATGCAGACTTACTCTTACATGTTGTGGATGTATCGAATTCGGAACACGATTATATGATGGAAGTAACAAATGATACCTTGCAAGCGGTAGGAGTAGAAAATGTACCAACACTTAATATTTACAATAAATCGGATCTGGCTGGAATTCCATATCCAGCAGTAAGTGACAATAGTGCCTGGATTTCTGCTAAAGAAGGAAAAGGGTTGGATGAACTCATTAAACTGATTACGAAGAAGATTTTTGAGCAATACATCACGTGTAAGTTGCTCATTCCATTTGACCGTGGTGATATCGTTTCCTACTTGAATGACAATGCAAATGTGAAAAATACGGAGTACGAAGAGGAAGGAACGCTTATGACAGTGGAAATGGATATATCAGAGCGTTCAAAAGTTGAGCAATTTATAGTTAGCCATTAAAAAACAGCACCGCCTGACTTGGGGAAGTCAGGCGGTGCTGTTCCTTCTATCTAAGAGAAAGGGGGTGGGATAATTGTAGTATGCCCGCTTTTACAATCATTAAACCTCTTGAAATTGATTATTATGCAGGCGGGCGAAAATCCCACCTTTCTTCACAAGTTCATGGTACTTCCCGTCCTCCTCGATTCCGTTTTCAGTAACAACGATAACGCGGTCGGCATCACGAATTGTGGCCAGTCTATGAGCGATGACAAGGGTTGTACGGTTTTCAGCAAGTTCAGCGAGCGACTGTTGGATAATTCGTTCTGTCTCTGTATCGAGAGCTGATGTTGCTTCATCCAAAATAAGAATTGGCGGGTTTTTTAAGAACATGCGAGCGATGGCAAGACGCTGTTTCTGCCCACCTGACAGTTTCAAACCTCGTTCCCCAATCTGTGTTTCGTAACCATGGGGAAGCGCAGCAATGAAGTCTTCTAAATGCGCTTTTTTTGCTGCTTCAATTACTTCTTCAACTGTCGCATCCAATTTACCGTAGCTGATATTCTCTTTAATGGTACCGGTGAACAAAAAGACGTCCTGCTGTACGATGCCAATCTGCGAGCGCAAGGAATGCTGCGTCATATTGCGGATATCAATGCCGTCGATAGCAATTGAGCCTTCTGTGACATCGTAGAAACGTGGAATAAGTGAACAAATCGTTGTTTTTCCAGCACCGGACGGACCGACGAAAGCGACTGTTTGACCTGTGCGGATATTCAAGTCAATCCCATGGAGTACCGCTTTATTGTCGTCATAATTGAAATGTACATCATCAAAGAGGATATCACCATTTAAATGCGTGACAGCTACCGCTCCTGGGCGATCTCTAATTTCAGGTTCCTGGTCGATTAATTCACGGAACCTACGGAATCCCGCCATTCCTTTCGGATACAGTTCCAGGAGAGCACTGATTTTGTCGACAGGTTTGATAAGAACATTAACGAAAAGGACAAAACTTACGAGCTCGCCGTATGACAATTTGTCATTGAATGTGAACCATGCTCCGACAACTAGTACGATGAGTGTAATGAGTCGGGTCATCATGAACATACTGGAATGGGTCCATGCCATCACTTTATAAGCGACTAACTTAGCTGTTCTAAAATTGCCATTGTCTATTCTGAAACGAGCAATCTCAAAATCCTCGTTCGTGAATGATTTGACAACGCGTGAACCTGATACGGAATCTTCAACACGTGCATTGACATCTGCGATTTTACCATACATATTTTGCCATGCAGCATTCATTTTAATATTACAGAATGTCACGACAATGATTAGGAAAGGCACCATAATTATTGCGATTATGGCAAGTTCCGGATTAATGCTATACATAATTGCGAAAGCACCAATAAGCGTCATGATGGCGATGAAAATATCTTCAGGGCCATGGTGGGCGAGTTCACCAATGTCAAACAGGTCATTGGTGATGCGGCTCATAATGTGACCCGTTTTGGTATTATCGAAGAAACGGAATGATTGTTTCTGTACATGGTTGAACAATTGTTGGCGCATATCCGTTTCAATATTAATGCCAAGTTTGTGACCTAGATAACTAACGATATATTGTAGGAATGTACTTAGTAAATAAATGAGCAGTAGAATAATGCTGATTGTTATGATCTGCCCCCAATTACCTTTAGGCAGCAAATCATCAATGAACCATTTGACCGCTACCGGGAAGGCAAGGTCAAGCAGCGCTACAAAAATAGCGCTTGAAAAGTCGATAACGAAAAGCCGCCTGTGCGGTTTATAGTATGAAAAGAATTGTTTAATCATTTTATGCAATCCCCTTTTGTCTGATAATTGCAAGTATAGCGGAGATGAAGACAAAAAACGATTTTTAATTTCAGAAACCGAAATAAAAGGCATGTAGTTCTATTTATTTATGGTGAAGCATGAGTACTATGATTCAATTTCACCGAATCATGAAACTCTTTGCGAATCGGGTCGTATGAGTATATGTAAAAGAAATCTGGAAATGGAAGGAAGCGAAGGATATGAAAAAGTGGATAAAGGGTATAGCGACTGGTGTTCTAATCCTCGGTCTTGGAGCATGTAGTACAACAGCAGAACCGAAAACCGATCCAGAGACAGGAAAGAAAGGAGAACTTCAAAACAAAAGTGAAATGACAGCACAAGAAGTATATGAAAAAGCAATGGAAGTTTCGGATGAACAAAAGAGTATGCATGCAAAAATGGAAATTGGTCAGCTCGTAAAGATGCCAAGTCAAGAGTTGGAAATGGACAGCAAAATTAAAATGGACATGGATATGGTCATTGAGCCTCTGACTATGTATCTGAATATGAACGTGGATATGGGAGAGCAAGGTAAGATGGACATGAAAATGTACATGGCAGAAGATGGTTTCTTCATGAGTAACCCTGAAGCAGAGGGGTGGATCAAGTTCCCGGATGATATGTACGAGGAAATGGTTGGTCAAATGGCTGGTGGGGCAGACCCGACACTTGATATGAATATATTTAAAGATTTTGTAGATGAATTTAAATTTGAGCAGACGGACGATGAGTATATCCTTAAACTTTCTGCATCAGGTGATAAATTCAGTGAGTTGTTTAAGAAAGTAGCAACTGAAAATTTACCTGCTGGTTTGGAAGTGGATGAACAACAGGCGGAAGTATTGGAAAATATGGATGTGAAAGTACTAGAATATGAAATATTCATCGATAAAAAAACCTTCTACACAAACGCGTTCAATATGAATATGGATATGATAATGAAAATTGAAGGCGAAGAAATGCAGATTGACCAAAAAGTAAAGGCAGACATTAGTAAAATAAATGAAATTGATAACATTAAAGTTCCAAAAGAGGTAATTGATAACGCAGTCGACATCAATGAAACAATGGGTCAGTGAGATAGATAGAGGGCGCCAGATATTCAATCTGGCGCCCTCTTTTTATTACTAGAAATGTAGAATGTGGATTGAAATCTAGGGCTCAAACCGTTCTATGATTTAGTACTTCAAATCTAATTGATAATGATTTTCAGTTAATCGTTGACACTTATTTCTGACATGTTATAATTGAATTTGTAGCCAATTGATAATGGTTTTCATTAATGAATTCTCAATTGGCTGCAAATAATTGATATCGAGGCTTCCCATGAAGATACGTTACTTATTCATCGCACTTATCATTCTTTCATTCCTATCGTTATTCGTAGGAGTGAGTCGTATCACGCCAATGGCTCTGCTAGATTTTGATTCGGAAGCAACAGAAATTTTCTTGATCAGCCGTTTGCCGCGACTAGTTGCCATTCTCCTAGCAGGAGCAGGTATGAGTATCGCGGGCCTCATTATGCAACAGTTGAGCCGGAATAAATTTGTTTCTCCGACGACAGCGGGAACTTTGGATGCAACACGGCTTGGGATTCTTGTCTCTATGCTGTTATTCACAAACGCATCCACGATTGAAAAGATGATTGTCGCATTTGTATTCGCGCTTGCCGGCACGCTACTGTTTATGCAAATCCTTGACCGAATTAAATTCAAGGATGCGATTTTCATACCACTCGTCGGGCTTATGTTCGGTAATATTTTGTCATCGATTACGACGTTTTTTGCTTATAAAGCGAACGTTATTCAGAATATGTCGGCATGGTTACAAGGTGATTTTTCGATGATTATGAAAGGACGTTATGAACTTCTATACATAAGCATACCCGTGCTAATCATTACTTATCTGTATGCAAACCGATTTACGGTTGCAGGAATGGGTGAGGATTTCTCGAAAAACCTCGGGCTTGCTTATAGGAAGATTGTCAATATCGGCCTCATTTTAGTTGCACTGATTACGACTACGGTCGTTTTAACAGTCGGAATGATTCCATTTCTAGGATTAATCATTCCGAATATTGTATCAATCTATAAAGGTGACCATTTACAGAAGACATTGCCACACACGGCACTGCTCGGTGCAATATTCTTGCTCCTCTGTGATATTTTAGGCAGAGTGCTTATCTATCCTTATGAGATTTCAATTAGTTTGATGGTCGGCGTTATCGGCAGCGGAATCTTCCTATACTTATTGTTTAGGAGGAAGGCCTATGCGTAACTCGACGAAACTCATCATTCTTGGCGTACTGGCTGTTATCTCCTGTGCTTTGTATCTTTTTCAAGGATTAAACGGAAGTTTTGACTATGCATTACCACGCCGTGGCATCAAAGTAATGGCGATGGCCATTACGGGCGTCGCCATAGCGTATTCAACTGTCATTTTTCAGACAATCACACATAACCGCATTTTGACACCGAGCATTATGGGGCTGGACTCACTATACTTATTGTTACAGACCGCCATTATTTTCTTCCTTGGTTCAGGGCATATGGCCATTGTCAATACACATGTGAATTTCATATTATCTGTTTCTGCAATGGTTGTATTCGCGCTTCTCCTCTACCGCTTTTTATTCCGAGGAGGCAAACAGCCAATTTACTTTCTGTTGCTTGTCGGAATCATTGTCGGAACATTTTTTGGAAGCATTTCGACGTTTCTGCAAGTGCTCATTGATCCGAATGAATTCATGCTCGTACAGGATATGATGTTTGCAAGTTTCAATAACGTCAGCGGAGACCTCGTTTGGTGGGCACTTGGGATTGTTGCTATCAGCTTACTAATTGGCTGGAGGTATATTAACGAACTCGACGTGCTCTCGCTTGGAAGGGATACCGCCATTAACTTAGGCGTATCTTATGACAAAGTCGTCAAAACGATGCTTGTATTGTCCGCTGTACTAATCGCGGTTTCTACTGCACTTGTCGGACCGATTACATTCTTCGGTCTGATTGTCGCGAATTTGTCTTATCAGTTTTTTAAATCATATAAGCACACGGTTTTAATCGCTGGTGCTTCTATTATGAGTATCATCGCCCTTGTAGGTGGACAATGGGTTGTCGAAAGAGTCTTCACTTTCTCTACGACACTCAGTGTGATTATTAACTTCATCGGTGGCGTTTACTTCATCTACTTACTATTAAAGGAGAGTCGATCTACATGATCCAGGTCCGTGAACTGTCAAAGTTTTATGGTAAAAAAGCGGTCGTTGAAAAGGTGAATGTGAATATTCATCGCGGAAAGATCACATCTTTCATCGGTCCAAATGGTGCGGGTAAATCAACGCTCCTTTCAATGGTTAGCCGTCTGCTTGATGCAGATACGGGTGAAGTACTCGTTGATAAAGATAATGTTAAACAGATGAATTCAAATGAGTTTTCAAAAAGAGTTTCCATATTAAAGCAATCTAATTTCATGAACGTTCGTTTGACAATCCGTGAACTAGTATCGTTCGGCCGTTTCCCACATTCCAGGGGCAAACTAACTGCAGAAGACTTACGGCTTGTCGAGCAAGCAATGGATTATATGGATTTAATGAGCATGCAACACGATTATCTGGACGAATTATCAGGTGGACAACGTCAGCGCGCATTTATTGCGATGGTTATCGCCCAGGATACGGATTATATCTTGCTGGACGAACCGCTCAATAGTCTAGATATGAAGCATTCCGTTCAGATTATGAAGATATTGAGAAGACTAGTAGACGATCTTGGTAAAACAGTCGTCATCGTGCTGCACGACATTAACTTTGCATCCGTTTACTCTGATCGCATCGTTGCGTTAAAAGAGGGACGCGTTGTCAAAGATGGTCCGACCGATGAAATTATCACTTCCGATTCGTTAAAAGATATTTACGATATGGATATTCCAATTAAACAAATGGCTAATTGCCGAATATGTGTGTACTTCGATTCTTAATTGGAAGAGCGAAATGCATTCGGAATTTAGGCGTCAATCTGACTGAAGAAGATTAAACTTACAATAAAACTAAAAGGATGGTTTTTGATGAAGAAACTACTAATGACAATGATGATTTTCGCAGTAATGGCTTTACTTGTAGCTTGCGGAACGAATGATGATGATGCAGCGGACGATAAAGCAACTGGAGACAAAGCAGAACCAAATGTTGAAGAAGCCGAAACAGCAGAATCAATGGTAATTACGCACGATCTTGGTGAAACTACAATCGAAAAAAACCCTAAAAAAGTTGTCGTATTCGATTTTGGTATGCTAGACACGCTTGACGAGCTTGGCGTTGAAGTTGCAGGTGTCCCACAAATGAACGTTCCTTCATACTTGTCTCAATACGAGGATTCAAAGTATACGAACGTTGGAGGTCTTAAAGAGCCTGATTTTGAAGCAATCCATGCGATGCAGCCAGATGTGATTTTCATCTCAGGGCGTCAATCTGCTATGTATGAGGAATTGAGTGAAATTGCTCCAACAGTCTTTGTAGGTGTAGATACAGCAAACTATATGGAGTCATTCAAAACCAACATGGAAATGGTTGCAGAGCTCTTTGGTAAGGAAGATGAAATGAAAGCAGAACTTGCGGACATTGATGAAAGAATTGCAGCAATTAATGGAGAAGCAAGCAAGAGTGATGCAAAATCATTGATCATTCTTGGAAATGAAGGAAAAGTAAGTGCTTATGGACTGAGTTCACGTTTTGGTATTATTCATGACGTATTTGGCTTTAAAGCAGCTGATGAAAAACTTGAAGTTTCGACACATGGTCAAAGTATCACATTCGAATATATCCTTGAAACAAACCCGGACATTCTCTTTGTTATAGACCGTGACGCTGCGGTTGGCGGAGATTCAAGTGCAAAAGATTCGATTGAAAACGACCTTGTTAAGAAAACAAATGCTTATCAAGACGGTAAAATCATCTACTTAGATCCGAACTATTGGTACCTATCTGGAGGCGGACTTCAGTCTGTGAAAGAAATGGTTAAAGAAGTCGAAGAAGTATTGTAATAATAGCAAAAGAGCCAGCACACTAAAAAGTGTGCTGGCTCTTTTTTGTCTAGAAGTGTTCAATTATAAGTGTAAATAAAAAACACTACCCTTTCTATAGAATTTAGGTTGGAATAAAGGTATTCTTTTACTACGCCGAGGTTTTCATTATTAAGAGAGTTGTGATTCGGAGTGTGTATTGTAGATCGCTTGGCGCTTTGGGGATGCCTCTGGCCCTAAGCCTGGATAAGCGCTTCGCATCCAGTCTTAGGGCTTCGGCTACCCCTTTGCCGCGCCTTCGCTGGAGTGTACATTATCAAGAGAAATGTAGTTTTGAGATGTAAACGCTGAAATTATAATGTGATTACTATTTGATACTAATTTAATTCAAAGTAGGAAGCAATAGAGGTAGCAGATCTCATCCCCAATCCCTCCCTAGTCTCCTATCTGGCTTATCGCGGGCCACTGAAAGAGTTCTGTATTATAAATAAGAACTAGTTGATTGTAGTGAAGAGCGGCGACTCCAGCGGGAACAGCTAGGAAGAGAAAGAAGTTCACTCTTCCCCGGCTGAAGACCCCGCAGGAACGCAGTGACGAGGAGGCTGAGGCCGTGCCCGCGGAAAGCGTCCGCTCGGAACGGAAATCAACGATCGGACTTTTTCAGTGACCTCTCCTACGTCAAGAAGCGTCCACTAACGCAGCAGTAATTCAATGGAACTCTTTATTTCAGCATATATATTTAATAAGACTCATTATAATGTTGCGTAAGGGAAACTTATAGCATACACTAGTTTTAACTTAGAAATAGAAAGAAGATGTGCAAATGGACGGAACTGTAGTATTTGCATTCGCCCTAACACTATTTGCAGGGCTAGCAACTGGGATTGGAAGTTTACTTGCATTTTTTACGAAAAGAACAAATACGAAGTTTCTCTCAATAGCACTCGGTTTTTCTGCAGGTGTTATGATTTACGTTTCACTTGTTGAGATATTTGTAAAAGCAAAAGACGCACTTGTATTAGATCTTGGACTAACCAATGGCTATTGGGCAACTATCGCCGGTTTTTTCGGGGGAATGCTACTTATCGCCTTAATTGATCGTCTCATTCCTGCAATTGGGAATCCGCATGAAGTGAAGAGTGTTGAGGATGTTAATGTGGGTCCAACGAATGATGAATATGCCAAACTGAAGAAAATGGGTATGTTCACGGCACTAGCCATTGCAATTCATAACTTTCCTGAAGGTATTGCGACGTTCACATCTGCATTGCAGGATCCAACGCTCGGTATTGCGATTGCCATCGCGGTTGCAATTCACAACATTCCCGAAGGTATTGCGGTTGCTATCCCCATTTATTTCGCGACGGGTAATCGGAAACAAGCATTCAAATTATCCTTTTTGTCGGGATTAGCTGAACCTCTTGGTGCTATAGTAGCATTTCTAATTTTAATGCCTTATTTAAACGGTGTAATGTTTGGCGTCATTTTTGCCGCGGTTGCAGGGATTATGGTATTCATCTCTATCGATGAACTGCTACCGGCAGCGAGAGAATATGGCGAAGCGCATTTATCGGTTTATGGCTTTATGGCAGGAATGGCAGTAATGGCAGTAAGTCTTGTTCTAGTGATTTAAAAAACATTGTGTCACTTTGTTGTACGGGGTATAATGACAGGTGTAAAGACACTTAAATAAACCGGACAACGAGGTGCAGGGGATTGTGAAAAAGAACAAACAGGGGATTTCAAGAAATAAATTATTAGTACTTGCTGGAACGGGCTGGATGTTCGACGCGATGGACGTCGGAATTCTCTCCTTTGTAATAGCAGCACTTGCATTGGAATGGCATCTGACACCAACTGAAATGGGTTGGATAGGAAGTGTCAACTCCATTGGAATGGCTTTCGGTGCATTTGGTTTTGGCCTGCTTGCAGATCGGATTGGGCGAAAAAACGTCTTTATGATGACGTTAGTTCTATTCTCAGTTGCAAGCGGTTTATCAGCACTGACAATGACGCTTACAGCATTTCTCATTCTGCGCTTTTTTGTTGGAGCAGGTCTTGGCGGCGAATTACCTGTCGCATCAACGCTAGTATCTGAGAGTGTTGCGGCGCACGAGCGAGGGCGAGTTGTCGTGCTCCTAGAAAGCTTCTGGGCGGCAGGATGGTTGATAGCAGCATTAATCGCCTATTTTATCATTCCAGACTATGGTTGGAGAGTCGCTTTGATAATTACAGCACTTCCAGCTTTTTATGCCATTTACCTTAGAAGGAAATTGCCAGATTCTCCAAAGTTCGTGGCAGATGGAAAACCGAAACAGACAGCTGGCGAAAAAATTAGGATAATTTGGTCGAAGAAGTATGCACGAAGGACGCTTATGTTGTGGATTGTCTGGTTCACGGTCGTATTCTCGTATTATGGTATGTTTCTTTGGTTACCGAGTGTCATGGTAATGAAAGGCTTTGATTTGATTCATAGCTTCAAATACGTTCTCATTATGACACTTGCACAGTTGCCGGGCTACTTCACAGCAGCTTGGTTAATTGAAAGAGCAGGCCGGAAATTTGTTCTCGCCACATATCTTATTGGAACTGCGGCAAGTGCGTTGCTTTTCGGCAATGCAGAGACGCTTCCGCTGTTACTTATTTCGGGCGCATTGCTATCTTTCTTTAATTTAGGGGCATGGGGAGCATTGTATGCATATTCTCCAGAACAATATCCCACTGCAATCCGTGCAACGGGTTCCGGAATGGCGGCTGCGGTAGGACGTATCGGCGGTATTTTTGGACCGTTGCTCGTAGGTTCACTACTTGCGGCAGGCTATGGTTTCGAAACGGTATTTGGTATCTTCTGCGGTGCGATAATTATTGGTGTAATAGCTGTTGTGTTTTTAGGGACAGAGACGAAACAAATGGAATTGGAATGAAGTTGGATCTGCCTTATGTTAGGTAGGTCTTTTTTAGTTCATACTATTAAAACTTCCTTCTATATCTGTAAGTAAGAAGGGTAAGAACAAAGTGGATGGGCAATGTCGGTTCGTGAACAATGTAAGGTGAATGGTATTTTGACGGGGGCGTATGAATAGATCAATTCTACTGTCATTAAAGCATCAGGGCTAATTTGAATACTAAACAACACGACACGCCAATAGCGATAACGTACGGAGTCTTTCCTTTTGATGGAAAGGCTTATTTTGGTAGAATGAAAACACAAGTTGGAGGTGCCTAGATGTTTCGTATTCCTGAATCAATTGCGAGTCTCGGTAGAAAACGGATAGAAGGTTTTCCTGTAGAGGGGTTTATTTACGGAGAAGGTCCCAGAAATCCCGAACTGATGCTAATCGGTGAAGCGCCTGGAGAATTTGAATTGGTCGATGGTATTCCCTTTATAGGCCGTGCAGGGAAGGAATTGATGAAGTCACTTGCGACAATTGGATTAACGCGTGAAGACGTTTATATTACAAGTGCGGTCCGAAGCAGGCCATATAGATGGGGAACAAAAAATAACCGTGATGGAACAACGACAGAACGGAAATATAATCGACCTCCGACGATAAAAGAAATTCTGGCACATGCTCCCATTCTGGATTATGAACTGGCAAACATTGAACCGAAGCTCATTGTCACGCTTGGTAACGTCGGGTTGCAGAGGTTACTTGGAAAAGGCATGAAGGTGACCGAACTCCACGGACAGCTGTTGGAGCGACCCATTCAGTATTTAAACGAACTGGATGACACGACCTTCAACAAGACAAAAAAGTTGTACAAGATTGTACCGACATTTCATCCCGCATCAATCTTTTACAGGCCTTCACATAGACCTTCACTAGATGCAGATTGGTTGAAGATTGGTCATATTTTGAAGGGAATGAACTAGTGGAACGATTCATCAGAAAGTGAAAGCGGGTGTCGTACTGTTGAAGACCTCGCCGCAACGAACTACAAAAGGAGGAGTTCAATGATTCGCTTTGATAATGTAACAAAACGTTTTGAAGATGGAACAAAAGCGTTGAAGAATGTATCTGTGACAATCCCAACAAATAAGTTGACGGCTATTATAGGGCCTTCCGGTTGCGGAAAAACGACGCTTATGCGGATGATCAATCGGTTGGAAGTGCCAACTGAAGGAGCCGTCTATATTGATGAGCTGCCAATTATCGAACGGGATGAGGTGGAGCTACGACGTTCAATTGGCTATGTCATCCAACGAATCGGCCTCATTCCTCATATGACGATTGAAGAAAATATTGCTCTTGTTCCTGAATTACTCAAATGGGATAAAAAGAAAATTGCTGTTCGTGTAAATGAACTACTTGACATGGTGGATCTCGATCCGGCGGTATTCAAAAAACGCTATCCTTTTGAATTATCGGGGGGACAACAACAGCGAGTCGGCGTAAGTCGAGCACTTGCGAGCAATCCCAATATTATATTGATGGACGAGCCGTTCTCTGCACTCGATCCAATTAGTCGTGAACAGCTGCAAAAGGAATTGAAAAAGCTACAGCTGAAAATTAAGAAGACAATTGTATTTGTAACACATGATATGGATGAAGCGCTCGATATCGCAGATCAAATTATTGTCATGCGGGAAGGGGAAATTGAGCAAATGTCTTCGCCTGCCGATTTAATAGAAAACCAAGCAACTAAGTTTGTTCGTGAATTCATTGGACAGGGACGTATTGACAGGCAACGCAATTTTGGTCAACGACCTATTAAAGAGTTCATTAAGTTCTACGATGAAACATGGGCAGGTGAAGTTAGGAAAGTACCTTCTGCGTTGACGGTCAATGAGGCCATTGCAGTATTGGATGCGCATCCGTCGAACCGGTTAGCAGTTACGGAGGATGATGCAGTGATTGGATATATCGGTCACCATTCTTTGCTGCAGGCGTCGATGGAGAATGGAAGGTGGGTGAAAGAATGAAGAATTTTATTGAAACGGTGACGAGTCGTTCAGATATGATTACAGAAGCTTTCCTCCAACATATTTACCTCTCTCTTGTTGCGCTAGCTGTTGGAATACTCATTGCTTTGCCAGCTGGAATGCTTATTGCCCGTCACCGCCGTTTCGCAGAACCGATTATCGGTGTCGCGGCTATTTTACAGACCATACCCAGTCTTGCGTTGTTCGGTTTCCTCGTCCCATTAATTGGAATTGGTTCAAAAACTGCTCTTATTGCACTTATTATTTATGCATTATTGCCGATTGTTCGAAATACATATACAGGTCTCACGAGTGTTGATGAAGCAATTATAGAGGCGGGGCGTGGAATGGGGATGACTCCAAATCAAATCTTGAAGAAAATTGAGTTTCCGATTGCGTTGCCAATCATCATGGCAGGTATACGGACAGCAACTGTGCTGACTGTCGGTATTGCGACGCTCGCAACGTTCGTAGGGGCTGGAGGGCTGGGAGATGTCATTTACCGAGGATTACAGTCCTATAACAACGCACTCGTCCTTGCTGGAGCACTGCCGGTCGCATTACTGGCCATTGCTTTTGATTTCATCCTGAAGTGGGTAGAGAAGAAGGTAACACCAAAAGGGGTACAACATTAAAGGGGGAAGAAAGATGAAAAAAGGTATTGGAATTATTTTATTGACATTAACGGTGCTGTTAGGCGCATGTGGTGGTAAAGATGAAATCGTAATTAGCGGAAAACCGTGGACGGAGCAATTTATATTGCCGCATATATTAGGTCAATATATTGAATCTGAAACAGATTATAAAGTTACGTACAAAGATGGATTGGGTGAAGTTGCAATTATGACGCCCGCTCTTGAAAAAGGCGATATTGATTTATACGTTGAATATACGGGTACTGGTTTGAAAGACGTTTTAAAAGAGGAGTCTGAAGCAGGGGAGAGTTCTGAAAGTGTATTTGAACGAGTTAAGAAGGGCTATGAAGATGAATTCAAAGTAACGTGGCTTGAGCCGCTCGGTTTCGAGAACGGTTATACACTTGCATTCACAAAAGATAAAGAATACCAAGCGAAAACATATTCAGATCTTGCTGCAATTTCGGCGGAAGAAGAAATGATTTTCGGTGCACCGCATGCTTTTTACGAACGAAAAGGTGACGGCTACGATGACATGGTAAATTCATATCCATTCACATTCAAAGATACAAAAAGCCTAGATCCCAATGTAATGTATGAAGCGGTGAAAAATGGAGATGTTGATGTTATACCGGCTTTCACAACGGATAGTCGAATTCAAATGTTCGAACTTGCAACGACAGAAGATGATCTCGGATTTTTCCCGAAATACGATGCAGCACCAGTTGTACGTCAAGAAACATTGAAGAAATTCCCTGATCTTGAAAAGGTATTGAATAGCCTCGCAGGTAAGATTACAGAAGAAGATATGTTGAAAATGAATGCCCGTGTTGATTTGGATAAGGAAAAACCGGAGGACGTTGCAAAGGATTTCCTAATCGAAAAAGGATTAATTAACAAATAAGAGTAAACCGTTCCCGCTGGACTGGGAACGGTTTACTCTTATTTATACACAATATTTCTCTGTGTGCTATTGAAAACCCACATATTTAAGTTTGCAGTTTTTCCAAATTCATCTCAACCATTTTAATATTGTGATTCCAGGGAATAGTAATACTGATGTGGAGGACGATTACTATGTATAAACCTATAGACAAATCTTTTTTTGAGGCACCCGTACTTGAACTTGCACGAAATTTGCTAGGGCAATATATCGTTCACGAGCAACCCGAGGGAACAATTGTTGTCCGTATTGTGGAAACGGAGGCATATCACGGATCTGAGGATCGGGCGGCACATAGTTTTGAAAATAGGCGGACGAAAAGGACTGAAGTGATGTTTGGAACTGCTGGGTTAGTCTATACGTATCAAATGCATACACATACATTGATGAATGTTGTGGGGGGGCCGATCGGAACACCTCATGCTATTTTAATCCGGGGGGCGGAACCTGTGACTGGATTAGGAATGATACAGGAAAACCGAGGGGGGATTCTGAAAATGACTGATTGGACGAATGGACCTGGTAAGTTATCGAAAGCACTTGGTGTGACCATGCAATACTATGGTCATCATTGGACAGATAAGCCGTTATTCATTGCTGAAGGCGTTGTGCCGGGAGAAATTATGGCTGGTCCGCGAGTCGGTATTGGAAACTCCGGGGAAGCGGTCCACTATCCATGGCGTTTTTTCGAAAAAGATAATCCCTACGTTTCAAAGTTCCGATCCTAAGTTTACTATTCGTAAGGAGAGGTATTGTATTAGAGTAGACACCAAAAAGGGAGTGCATTTAAATTGGCTAAAATAGCAACTTTAATCACGGATCTGTTTGAAGACTCAGAGTACACGGAACCGGCAAAAGCATTTAAAGATGCCGGTCATGAAGTAGTTACAATTGAAGAAGAGGCAGGTAAGGTAGTGACAGGTAAGAAAGGGAATGTAAAAGTGACGACGGATCACGGTATAGGAAACGTGAAGCCAGCAGACTTTGATGCATTATTCATTCCTGGAGGTTTTTCACCGGATCAGCTTCGTGCAGATGATCGATTTGTAAAGTTTGCAAAAACATTTATGGATGATAAAAAACCTGTATTTGCAATTTGTCATGGGCCTCAGTTATTGATTACTGCTAAGGCATTGGAGGGAAGAGATGCAACCGGCTATAAATCGATAAAAATCGACATGGAAAATGCTGGTGCGAAATATGCTGATAAAGAAGTTGTTGTTTGTCAAAATCAGCTCGTTACAAGCCGAACGCCTGACGACATTCCTGCGTTTAATCGAGAATCTCTCAAACTTCTAGAGAAGTAATAATCCATATAAAAAACAAGATTTTCTTCAAGGCCATCTAATGGCCTTTTTTTTTTTGTTGAAAATGTTTCACAAGAGTGATAAGTTAGAACAGTACTACAACACACAGGGTTTGAATTCAGACTATTTAGTGTAATTTTTAACTTTATGTGTGATGAAATAATGGGGGGAACATCATGAAAAACGTAATTAAAATGGGAAGCGCTTTCATCGGAATTATCGTTGGTGCAGGATTTGCTTCTGGCCAGGAAATTCTACAATATTTTACAAGTTTCGGACTTCTTGGCGCCGCGGGGGCAGTTGTTTCGACAGCATTATTTGCATATCTCGGAATGATCCTAACTCGCCTTGGAAGCCGTATGCAGACTACTTCACATAAAGAAGTAATTTACAAAATTAGTGGTCGATACTTAGGGGTTCTTGTTGACTATATAATTATTTTCACATTGTTTGGTGTTGGTGTCGTTATGATAGCTGGAGCAGGATCGAACTTGAATCAGCAATTCGGCTTACCACCATTTGTCGGTAGTCTACTAATGATCGTTCTTGTCATGTTGACGGTTATGCTTAATGTCAATAAAGTTGTAGGCATTATTGGAAGTATTACCCCATTCTTGGTTCTGGCAGTTATTCTTGTATCCGTTTATAGTTTGGTGACAATGGATAGTTCATTCGCAGATCTTAATTCAACTGCACTTGCAGTGAAAACAACTTTACCTAACTGGTTCATCTCCTCCATAAACTATGTATCGTTTAACATTGCTGTTGGTGCCTCTATGGCCCTCGTCATGGGTGGAGCAGAGAAGAATGAGAAAGTAGCTGCGTGGGGCGGATTGGTCGGCGGACTGGGTCTAGGGATCCTTATCCTATTAAGCCACTTAGCTATTTTCGCGAAAATTGAACTGGCTGGAGATGCTGAGTTGCCAATGTTAGCAATTATCAACGAGGTATCACCTATACTAGGTATCTTAATGGCATTCGTCCTGTACGGAATGATTTTCAATACAGCTGTTAGTATGTTCTATTCATTCGGAGCACGTTTCATACAAATCAATACGAAGAAATTCAATTACTTTGTTTTAGTAACGCTTGTAATCGGATTTGTGTTGAGTTTCGTTGGCTTTACGAAGCTTGTGGCTTATTTCTATCCACTAATCGGTTATCTTGGTCTATTCCTTGTAGCGGCCTTAATTTACAGTTCGTTCAAGCTTCCGCCTAAAGTTCAAAGGTGATTCATCAAGAAAAATAGATTCAGGGAACCCCTTTCACTAGAGTATGTATCCAGTGAAGGGGGTTCCTGGATTTTAACTAAATTCTTCCATAACAAAAGCCGCTACCCAAGTTGGATGGCGGCTTTTGTTGTTTGTTTAGTAATTCATAGAATATATTTCCAAGCTAACTTCTTAGGTGGAGATTTTGTGCTTAGCTCATTATTTTTATCATTTTTAAGAAATTATACGCTTACCAGGTCAAGCTCTTGGGCTGGTCCAAAGAATTCAAAGTTGACTTTTTCTTCTGAAATTCCCAGTGCATATAAATCTTTAATGACAGACTGCATGAACACTGTCGGTCCGCAGACATAGATATCGCTTCCTTCTATGACATGGGCTGCAAGGAAGTCACGGTTGATAAAGCCATCGCCTTCATCAGAATACAGTACAGCATAAGTTGACGCGGGCATCGATTCATTCAACGTTCGAAGTTTTGCATCAAACGCCTGGTGTTGACGCGTTCTTGCAGAATGCAAGAATGCAGCGGGACGGTCAGGTGTGTTTTTTGCGATTGCGTCAAACATACTCATCATTGGAGTGATACCCACACCGCCGCTAATCAGCGTGACAGGAGTCGAACTATCTATGTCAAGGTGGAAGACACCTGCAGGAACACTAACTTCAACTGTATCTCCGACGTTCATTTCCTGATGAAGATTAACAGACATCTTGCCGTTTGGCTTGTTTTCATCTTCACGTTTAACAGAAATACGGTAAAAATCACCAGTTGGAGCTTGTGACAAACTATACTGGCGGTTCAGAATATACTCTTCACCAGGGATTGTAACGCGTAAAGTAATGTATTGCCCAGGTTTGTAAGAAGGAAGTTCTTTTCCGTCGACGGGTTTTAAATAGAAGGATGTAATGACATCACTCTCAACTACTTTGTCTGCAATGACGAAGTCTTTGAACGTTTTCCATCCGCCGTCCATTTCTTCTGCATCTGCATACATCTTCTTCTCGATTCCGATGAATACACCTGCAATCACTTCGTAAGCTTCTCCCCATGCGCCGATAATTTCGGGAGTAGCTGCATCGCCCAATACTTCTTTAATGGCGCCTAATAGATAATATCCAACAATGGGGTATTGTTCTGGCGTAATATTAAGTGATTTGTGCTTGTGAGCAACTTGAACGACAGCTGGCAATACAGCCTCGAGGTTATCGATGTTAGCAGCTGCTGCGTAAACAAGACCTGCAAGAGCACTTTGTTGGCGCCCTTGTGATTGGTTGGCATGATTAAAAACGTTGAGAAGTTCAGGGTGAGCCTCAAACATATTTTTGTAAAATACTGTTGTGATTGTTTTCCCGTGTTCTTCTAAGACAGGTACTGTTGATTTGATAATTGTAATGGTTTCTTGTGATAGCATGTGAAACACGACCTTTCTAATGTTGTTAATACAAGCATAAACGATGATAGGTATTAAAGATATATATAAAATACATCTTTAAGAAGAGTTTATAATTTAGTCACATTTCTATCACCTTCTTGCCACAAACGTTATAATAGTATCGGAAAGAGTGGTGAAGTTATGCGTCTTACGATGTATACAGATTTTTCTTTACGTGTATTAATTTACTTGGGTGCAAAAGAACACGGAGAACTATCGAAGGTTCAGGACATTTCAGATGCTTACGGCATTTCGAAAAATCATTTGACGAAAGTTGTACACGAGCTTGGAAAAATGGGGTTGATCGAGACGATTCGTGGTCGAGGTGGCGGGATAAGAATGAAGGTAGAGCCTGAAAATATCAATGTCGGAGAACTTGTTCGAAAGACTGAAGATGATTTCCACCTCGTAGAGTGTTTCAATCTCCAATCGAATAGTTGTATGCTATCACCGGTCTGTCGGCTGAAAGGTGCATTACATGAAGCATTGAATGCCTATTTGACGGTTTTGGATAATTATACGGTCGCTGATTTCATCGTTAATAAAGATGAATTAGCAGCGATTTTATTTGACCGTCCTTTATGATAATATGAAATAGAATATAAAATGAGCAGGAGGCTATTTTACATGGAAAAAGTTTTTGTTTTTGGACATAAAAATCCGGATACCGATTCAATCTCTGCTGCTATCAGTTATACATATCTAAAACAGCAATTAGGGATGAATGCTGAAGCAGTGAGACTTGGTGATATTACGAACGAGACAGCTTATGCACTTGAATATTTTGGTTTTGAAGCGCCGCGCTTGATTGAAAAAGCAGCGCCTGAAGTAGCGAAAGTCATTCTTGTCGACCATAATGAGAAACAACAAAGCGTGGATGATATCGATGAAGTACAAATCATTGAAGTGGTGGATCATCACCGTATCGCCAATTTCGAGACCAATGAACCTCTATATTATCGTGCAGAGCCAGTTGGTTGCACAGCGACGATTCTAAACAAACTATTTAAAGAAAACGGTATTGAAATTCCGAAGAACATTGCAGGGCTTATGCTTTCCGCACTTATCTCAGACTCACTATTGTTCAAGTCACCGACGTATACTGATGAAGATCGTGCAGCTGTCGAAGAAATGATAGCCATCACGGGCGTGGATGCACAAGAGTATGGACTGGCTATGTTGAAAGCTGGTGCTGACTTGAGCAATAAAACGCTTGAAGATCTTGTGAAATTGGATGCTAAAGAATTCGCAATCAATGATGTGAAAGTTGAAATTGCACAAGTAAATGCAATCGACGTAAATGATGTCATGAACCGCCAAGCGGATCTAGAAGACCTTCTGTATCGTGTCATTGCTGAAAAAGGACTTGATCTATTTTTGTTTGTCGTTACCGACATATTGAATAATGACTCGATCGTCCTGGTGCTTGGTAAAGAAGCAGTTCGTGCAAGTGCAGCTTTCAATGTGACACTTGTAAACAATACAGCAACTTTAAAGGGCGTCGTTTCCCGCAAGATGCAAATTGTCCCAGTATTGACAGAAGCGTTAAAATGAAATAAATAGTAAAAGGTTGTGATCCGCGAACAAAGTGGATTGCAACCTTTTTTTGTTTTGTAACAATTTATTGATTACTTGAACAAATGCCGCAAATACCTCTCCGGATCATTCAAAAAGTCTTTCGTCATACTAACATGCCTGATTTCATCGAACGAAACATTCACCAGTTCGCCGTCTTGAATCTCATACAAATCCGCACCAGGATATGCCATAAGCATGGGTGAATGGGTGGAAATGAGGAATCGTGCACCTTCGGCAACCATGTCGTGGAGAATTGCCAGCAATGTGAGTTGTCGATTCGGTGATAAAGGTGCCTCAGGCTCATCGAGGATATAAAAGCCGTTTGGTTGAAACTGTGCTTGAAACAAGTCGAGAAAGCTTTCCCCGTGCGAACGTTTTTCCAATCCTTCGCCGTATAAATTCCGTAGTTCGTTATACGTTCTAGCGTAGGGAAGTACTTCCAGGCTATTCGGATTACGTCTTTTAATCTCTTTTATTTTTTGACGCGCTTCTTCTCGGATGTTGGCGATGCTGCGAATATACGTAACGAAATCAGAAGCCCTGAAAAAGAAGCCGTTGCCTGTTTTCACTGACCAAATTAATTTGAATTCATCTGCCAATTCGAATGCGGGGGATAGTGAATGATCCATCTCCATATGCTCTCCGCTAATGAGTGTACTACCGGCAGCTGCTGCAATACCTTCCAATAACGTCGTTTTACCGCTTCCATTATCTCCGGCGATAATCGTAATAGGGGCTTTCAATGTCAGGGATTCAAAATTTTGAATGATGTCTGGATTGAACGGATAACGGTCTTCATCAGACCTTCGAATCCGTCGAATTTCACGCAAAGTCATAGAAACACCCCTTTTTAGACAGTATACCTTAAAAAGAGGTAACGCTTTATTACAAATTCAGCGGTTTTGTCGCTGGGCCTTCTAGAACTGAGCCGTCCTTTCGGAAGCGTGAACCGTGACATGGACAATCATATGTTTCATCTCCGGCATTCCACCTCGTCCTACAACCCATATGCGTGCAAATAGGGGAGTCGGTACGAGTCAGGTGGCCACCCGCAAATTCCTTTAAAACGATGCCGGTATTTTTTAAGGCTTGTAGTAAAAATGTCCCGAACCCCGTTCGATCTGGCGAATATAGTTCGGATGCGGGATTAGTTCTTCCGACAATAAGGTCACTAATTATCCGAGAACTCGCCATTGAATTCGATAATCCCCATTTTCGATAACCCGTACTCAAATAGACATAAGGCATGCTTGCAGAAATTATTCCCGCGTACGGTATCAAATCCGGTGTCTGTGGATCTTGTGCGGACCAACCATGAGTGATTGTGTACAGCCTATATAAATCTCTTACTTCGGTATAAAGTCGATTGTAATATACTTGCGTATCGCTTTCCATGCCTGCCTGATGGCTTTCGCCTGATAATAGGAAAAATGTTTTTCCATCAATTTGCGCAGTTCGGATTGACCGTTTCGGTTCGTCGACTGAAATATATTGGCCACGTAGAGCCATATTACCTTCTGCTGAGACGATATAAGAACGGTCGACGGATAACTTCATGATTTGAAATCCACGCAGTGCTTCTATTGGGTAGTGCGTACATATAATGAGTTCGGTGAATTTAACTTCGTGTCCAGATTTCGTGGAAAGTAGCCGTTTTTTTAAGTCCATCAATACAACATCCGAATTTTCGTAAATACGTGCGCCCGCTTCAACTGCGAGTTTTGCTAGATGCTGCCCGAAACGAACAGGATGAATCTGGCATTCATTTTTTAAAGTGAGTGTTGCATCCATCTGTATAGGCAATTCTGAGTTTTTTCCGAATTCGCTCGGGATACCTAGTTCCTCATAGGCTTTCATTTCATAACGAAGCATATCAGTGCCAAGTTTGGATTGGGAGTAAAGAATAGAGTCAGCTATCTTAAGTTCACTTTTATTGGCAAAGTCTTTCCCGAATTGAACAGCTTCTTGATTCGCTTCAAAATACAATTTTGCATTTTCGCGCCCGAATTGTTTCAGTAGCTTTGCATAGACGAGGCCATGTTGGACAGTGAGTTTCCCTGTAGAGTTACCTGTAGCGCCTGCCAGAATCGTATCTTTTTCAAGCAGAATTACATCTTTCCCTTCCTTTGCTAGAAAGTAAGCGTTGGTAATTCCGCTTAGACCACCGCCAATGATGCAGACGTCACAAGTGATATCACCATCGATTTCAGGGGAGGCTTCTCGGGGGTGTGCAGTACTTAGCCATAATGAATTGATCAAAATTATAACCTCCGTCAAGAATGTTCGAAATAGTAGTAAGCATATTCATTGTTCCCTTCTTGGATTGAATTTAAAATAGGGATATGAAAGGTGGTAAATATAATTTGAAAATCGAGATTTGGTCAGACTACGTTTGCCCGTTTTGTTACATTGGTAAACGCAGATTAGAAGAGGCACTGGAACAAACCGGTCTTTTGGAAAAAGCTGAAATTGTTTTCAAAGCCTATGAACTTGATCCGAATTCGGCTGCTGAGTCCAATGATTCTGTACGGGTGGATCTAGCTAAAAAGTATGGTATGAGTGCTCAAGAGGCAAAAAACATGACCGATAATGTGGAGCTACAGGCAAAAACTGTAGGACTAGATTACGACTTTGATAAAATGACGCCTGCAAATACATTTAATGCACACCGTCTCGCGAAACTTGCGGAACAGGAGGGCCACAGCAAGGTAGTAACGGAAAACTTACTGAAGGCTTACTTCATCGATGGGGAAAAGATTGGAACAGATGACGTGTTGCTCCGTATTGCCGAAGAGGCAGGACTTTCCCACGACCGTGTGAAAGAAGTACTCGATTCTGATGAATTTGCAGAAGACGTAAAAATGGATATAGAGGAAGCTGGACAACTTGGCGTGAAGGGTGTTCCGTTTTTCGTGATTAATCGTAAGTACGCAATTTCAGGTGCTCAACCTGTTGATGCATTTGCTGAAGCTCTCCGCCAAGCTGACGAAGAATAAGTTTAACCAAAACCAAATTAAAATGGACCAAGAGATCATAATGATCACTTGGTCCATTTATTTGTTTAAACGATAGGCACTGGGTGCCAATTGCTATTATTATTGAGCAGGGTTAAGTTGTAAGTCGATTGTAATCTTAATATCATCGCCAACCAGAACGCCACCTGCTTCAAGTGCTTGGTTCCATGTAAGACCGAATTCTTTTCTTGAGACTTTGCCTTCAACTTCAAAAGCAGCGACATCTACACCCCAAGGGTTTTTAGCAGTACCTTCGTATTCAGCTTCGAACGTAATTTCTTTCGTCACGTCTTTTATTGTCATATCGCCGGTAACGTCGTATTCGTTGCCGCCTTTTTTAGTGATAGCTGTTGAAACGAATGTGATGCTTGGAAATTGCTCTGTATCAAAGAAATCGGCAGAACGAAGGTGATTATCACGGTCTTCGCTGTTTGTATGAATTGTATTAGCGTCAATTGTAAAATTGAGGTTTGCGCCTGTCAAGTCCTCAGGGCTACCTTCAAATGTACCTTCTACCCCTGTGAAACGTCCTTTTACTTTAGAAACCATCATGTGCTTTACTGAAAAACCTACGCTTGTATGTGAAGCGTCTACAGTCCATTTTGTCATTGTGAAAAACTCCCTTTCATATTTGAATATGTTTCTACTATATTCCATAAGTATCTTGAAGTCAAGGTATTTATTTGGATGAATTTGGAGGGAATTGAGGAGGTCGATTTCAAATCAATTAGAATTCCTTGTCAAAAGAAAAGTTTCCAAGCATACTATTAAAGATGAAAAGCTTTATCTTTATTCAACAAATGTTTTTGTACTGAAAGCGAATTGTCAGCTACAGAAGATTCTCACCTCCATAGGTGGGTGATGAATGGGGTTTTGTATTCCTGTTCAGCGGGTGTCCAAACGCCCGCTGAACAAGGAGGAATGAAGTTAATTCCTCCCTGATAAAGCCTTTGGCGGAAGTCACAGATTTTGATAGGAGTCAATGAAGGCAACCTAAGATCGCCGCGTCCTGCGGCAACAAGGAAGGATGGAGTTCAATCCTTCCCCTCTGTAGGCCTCAAGCTCGATTCAAAATCTGGACGCAATTACGCCGAGGCGTAATTGATATTGAAAGGATTGAATGTTGATGTCAAAACATCAATGGTTTAAAGAACTTCAGAAAAAAATTACACAAGGCACATTACTAATTGACGAACCACTTGGCAAATACACGATGACAAAACTTGGAGGAGCTGCAGACCTTCTCGTCATCCCTGGAACTATAGATGAAACAGAAGCCACAGTACGCTACGCATATGAAAATAAGATTTCGTTGTTATTACTGGGAAATGGGTCAAATATGGTCGTCAGGGATGGCGGTGTAAGGGGGATTGTCCTTCATTTGTCAGAGCTTAGTGAAATAAGAATTGAAGGTTCGCTCATACATGCAGAAGCGGGTGCACTGATTATTGATGTTTCAAAACGTGCAGCAGCAGCTAGACTGTCGGGCATCGAATTTGCATGCGGAATTCCAGGCTCTATCGGAGGTGCAATGGCGATGAATGCCGGTGCATACGGAGGGGAAATAAAAGATATCATTGTTCAGGCGACGGTGCTGACGCCAAAGGGCGAACGGCTAATTCTCACAAAAGATGATCTCGAACTCGGTTATCGTCAAAGTATTATTTCGAAAAATGGTTACTTTGTTCTGTCTGCTGAATTCCAGCTTGTACAAGGAAGTCAGGATGTCATTGATGCGAAAGTAGCTGACTTGACTTTCCAACGCGAGTCCAAGCAACCGCTTGAGTATCCTTCAGCCGGAAGTGTGTTTAAACGACCTCCGGGCTATTTTGCAGGAAAACTCATACAAGACTGCGGTATGCAGGGGAAAGGGCATGGAGGTGCAGAAGTATCATTGAAGCACGCCGGTTTTATCATTAATAAAAACAATGCGACAGCTTCTGATTACATTCAGACAATTGATATGGTTAAAGCGGAGGTTAAAAAGAAGTTTGACATAGACCTTGAGCTTGAAGTGAAAATCGTAGGCGAAGAAATAGAGGAGTAACAAAAAGCGGATGCCCATAAATGGGCATCCGCTTTTTGTTACTTATTTAAGTAGTTTTACAAGAGAACAAAGAGGGATCAGTCACTTGGTCATCTGTAATGTGTACTTGACACATTTTATTGTTACTCATAAATTTAAAAATCCCGTTGTTGAAATCAGTTCCGATTTCTTTAAAGAAAATACCTTCAAAACGGACTTCTTTTGATAATTTGAAATTGATACGGAAACCGTCCCCATCTTCTACTAAATAGGCACGAATTCCTTTTTCAAACATTCCATCGATTTCGTCACGAATGGCACGATCGACAGAGACGACATGGAAGTCAACAAACGTGATTTCACGCAGGAGTACGTTCATGAACGACCCTTTTGTAATCTCTTCCCATCTGCTTTGAGCCGTTTGCCCGATAATTATTTGTGTAATGTTGTTTTTATGAGCTACTTCTTTTATCACTTTTGCAGAAGGTCGTTTTTCATTATCCTTGACGATGAATTCTTCTACATCCAATTCCTCGGCAAGCTCTTTCCAACGATCGACATACTCAGATTTTTCCGCATCAAATTCATCGTAAGGCAATGGGTCTACAGTTAAAATATACATAGGACAATCCATGATTGTCGCGATTTTATGTCCACGTCTAATGAGACGTTCACCATTTGGACCGTAGTAGACACAAACGAGAATACTCTCGTCCATACGACCTTTTACTTTGCCCATGACGGTAGTCACCTCTTAATTATTATTTGTCTAATTATATATCTGTATATGAAGTTTAACATTAATTGAAAACCAAGCAATTATATATGAAACTGCTTCACTTGACAAGAAATAAGTAAATCGAATGCCTTCAAAGTGCTAACCATGTCGTTATAGTGTATAATTTCTTGTATAAACTTATAGAGTTTCCCCTTCTGCTTGTTAGCTATAGCTCCCTATTATCCCGTCAGACACGACGCAGGTCAAGTGTACACTTAACTATTATGAAAATTTACAATCCCTACACACTCAGAGCTATCGGTTTCCGTATACTTTCTAGGTGAATAAAATCAACGGGGTTAATCTGTTTAGAACTGGAGGTTTGCATTTGTTAACAATTACGTTAGCCATTTTCACTCCGTTTTTGGCCGCTCTCTTTATCCCGTACATTTATAAGCGGGTCCCGAGCCGAAATATCGGATGGTTTGTCATGGTTGTTCCACTAACATTATTTATCGTTCTTGCTAGCTATATTCCTTCTGTTGCGGGAGGGAAAACGTATATACATACAATAAAATGGATTGATTCTGCAGGAATCAATTTCACGACTTATCTTGACGGATTAAGTATGATTTTTGCTCTACTTATAACTGGGGTAGGAAGTTTAGTTATTCTCTATTCCATATATTATTTATCTGAACGTGAAACGTTAGGGCGATTTTATGTTTATCTTTTAATGTTCATGGGTGCAATGCTCGGAGTGGTCCTGTCAGATAATCTGATGGTGTTGTATGTTTTCTGGGAATTGACAAGTATTTCGTCATTCTTGTTAATCGCGTTTTGGTATCACAGGAAAAAGTCCAGATCAGGCGCGCAAAAATCGTTGCTGATTACAGTTTCAGGCGGAGTGGGGATGCTTGCCGGTTTTATTATGCTTCATGCAATGACGGGATCATTTAGTGTGCGTGAAATAATTGGGACCATTGGCCAGTATACAGATGAAACTCTTTTCATACCGGCAATGTTGCTCGTTTTACTCGGTGCCTTTACAAAATCAGCACAATTCCCTTTCCACATCTGGTTACCAGATGCTATGGAAGCGCCGACACCTGTTAGTGCCTATTTACACTCTGCAACAATGGTAAAGGCGGGTATTTACCTTGTGGCACGCTTTACGCCTGTATTTGGTGGAGAATCGGTGTGGTTTTATACAGTAACTGGTGTAGGGATATTTACTTTGTTCTGGGGTTCAGTTAACGCTGTGCGGCAGACAGATCTTAAAGCCCTGCTGGCTTATTCTACTATCAGTCAGCTCGGTCTGATTATGAGCCTCTTCGGACTTGGTTCTGCGGCACTGAACGAAGGCTACAGTGCGGACTCGGTAATTTACACGCAAGCTGGATTTGCTGCTTTGTTTCATCTAATTAACCATTCTACGTTCAAAGGCGCATTATTCATGGTCGTTGGTATTATTGATCACCAGGTCGGTACGCGGGATATCCGAAGACTTGGCGGACTAATGTCACTTATGCCTGTGACATTTACAATTGGGGTTATCGGAAGTTTTTCGATGGCTGGGTTACCACCGTTTAATGGTTTCCTCAGCAAAGAAATGTTTTTTGAATCTGTATTAATTATTCGCAACCTCGATATTTTTGCAATGGGGCCATTATGGGGAACGCTCATACCGGTCGTCGCTTGGCTTGCGAGTGTGTTGACGTTTGTTTATAGCATGATTATCGTTTTCCAGACGTTTCTTGGAAAACATCAGCCGGATCGTCTTGACCGGAAGGCACAAGAAGCGCCAGTGGGGATGCTTGTTGCACCTTCAATTCTTGCATTACTTGTCGTCGGAATCTTCTTCTTCCCGAATGTGGTGGGAAGATATTTATTGAGTCCTGCGATGGCAGCGATCTATCCTCCGTTTGAAGGAGCGAAAGGTCTTGTTCCACATATATCCGCTTGGCACGGATTTAATTATATGCCATTACTGATGACATTCGGTGTCGTCATACTGGGCACGATACTCTATATATTCCTTCGGTTTTGGAGAGGGATTTATACGATTGCCCCGATGCGTTGGAATCTTGATTCTGCATATAACGGTCTTTTATCGCAGTTGGAAAATGGCTCGGCATTCCTGACACGGACTTATATGACAGGCTACCTTAGGGATTATCTTGCCTATATATTTATATTCTTCATTGTGACGGTTGGTGGAGGATTATTATGGACAGGTGGGTTTTCCATTGATTTCTCTAATGACGCGCCTATTACAATTAATGAATTCATCATCGTTTTCGTAATGATGGGTGCGAGTATAGCGATTATCTTTGCAAAATCGCGTATAACTGCAATTCTTTTAAATGGTGTTCTCGGTTATTCAATTGCGATTCTCTTCGTTGTATTCCGAGCGCCAGATTTAGCTTTAACACAAACTATTGTAGAAACAGTGACCACGGCGTTATTTCTATTATGTTATTATTTCTTACCTGAATGGAGCAAAGAGAAAGCAACCCGTTCATCAAAGATTGCAAGAGGCATTATAGCGGTATCAGTTGGAACGGTTGTAACGGTTCTGGCATTAATCGTCCAGGGAAATAAAATGTTCGATTCAATTTCCAGCTATTTTGAAAATGCTTATGAGCTCACGGGTGGAAAGAATATTGTAAATACAATCTTGGGTGACTTCCGGGCATTCGATACGATGTTGGAAGTTGTCGTTCTATTCATCGCGGGAATCGGAGTGTTTACATTAATTAAACTAAAGGCAGGGAAGGGGGACAAGGACGTTGAAAACCAATGATGTCATTTTACAAACTGTGACGAAAATCGTTGTCTTCATCATTTTGACGTTTGGCGTTGAATTGTTCCTATCTGGCCACAATAATCCCGGAGGGGGTTTCATAGGCGGTCTTGTTCTTTCTTCTGCTTTCGTCCTGCTTTATTTGGTATTCGATATCGAAACAGTTCATAAGGGTATCCCATTCGATTTTAAGAAAATTGCAGCATTCGGTGTCTTGCTCGCCGTGGGGACGGGACTCGGACCGGTTATCTTCGGTGCTGAGTTCCTAACAATTGCGGCCAGCCATGTCAATTTACCAGTATTCGGGGAAACAGAGCTGTCGACTATGGTTCTTTTCGAGGCTGGGGTGGCGCTGACTGTTGTCGGCGTTGTAGTAACAATTATATTAAGTATTAGTGAGGATGTGTAGCTGATGGAAACGTTAATAACGATACTCGTTGGAGTGCTGGTAACGGTTGCTGTCTATTTGTTGCTATCCAAAAGTCTGGTTCGGGTTATTCTAGGTACTGCTATCTTGTCACATGCTGTACATTTACTCCTAATGACGATGGGTGGACTGAAAAAAGGGGCTGTCCCACTATTGGGTGAAAATGCAGAAAGTTATACGGATGCTCTCCCGCAGGCGCTAATTCTCACAGCAATAGTAATCAGCTTTGCGGTGACTTCGTTTTTACTGGTACTAGCTTACCGAACATACAATGAGACCGGATCGGACAGTCTGACTGCATTGAGAGGGTTCGAAGATGAATAATATTGTTGTAATGCCGATGATTATCCCTTTATTGACGGGGATTTTACTAATATTTCTTAGACGCAATATAAAAATTCAACGGGGATTCAGTCTAATTTCCATTACAGTGACCATCGCCGTGAGTATATACATATTGAATCTGATTCAGGCGGATGGGATTTTACGGATTGATTTCGGTGGCTGGTTGCCGCCTTACGGGATTTCGTTCGTTGCGGATTCATTTTCCATGCTACTCGTATTAACGACCGCGATTGTTACAGGAATCATTCTAATTTATGCGTTTTCTTCAATCGGACGAGCACATGAAAATATGTTCTTTTATCCATTCGTGTTTTTTCTCATTGCTGGTGTAAACGGCTCGTTCTTGACGGGTGATTTATTTAACTTATTCGTCTGTTTCGAAGTGATGTTATTAGCTTCCTACGTTCTTATTACACTTGGGGGTAGGAAGGTACAACTTGTCGAATCGATAAAGTATGTCTCCATAAATGTGCTGTCCTCTTGGTTTTTCCTAGTCGGCATCGCGTATTTATACGGCACAGTAGGAACGCTCAATATGGCGCATCTATCCGTTCGTATTGCGGAAGTCGGACAAGGGCCACTATTGACAGTGATTAGTATTATATTTTTAATAGTCTTCAGTTTGAAATCTGGACTACTTCTTTATTTTTGGCTACCAGGATCATACAGTGCACCGCCGACAGCGGTTGCGGCCTTGTTCGGTGCGTTACTTACGAAAGTGGGTATCTATGCTATGTTCCGCGTGTTTACACTCATCTTTTATCACGAGCCGGGTGTAACACATTCGATGATTGGCATCATGGCTGCGGTAACGATGATTGGCGGATGTTTCGGTGCAATTGCCTACAATGATATTCGACAGATTGTTTCCTACAATGTCGTTATTGCAGTCGGATTTATACTTGTTGGACTAGCTGTTTCGACAGAAGTGGCAATCCAAGGGTCTATCTATTATCTGATTCACGACATGATTATCAAGGCGCTGTTATTCCTGATTGCCGGAACGATGGTTTACTTGACAGGAACAGGTAGGATTGAAAAAATGAGCGGCTTGATCCGAAATTATCCGTTGCTGGGCTGGCTATTTTTCATCACGATGCTGTCGCTTGCCGGAATTCCACCACTTAGCGGATTCATCGGCAAAGTGTACATCGGACAGGGCGCGATTGAAACGGGTTCATTCGTTTTGCTGGCAATTGCCTTCGCATCTAGTATTTTTGTGCTTTATTCATTGTTGCGCATTTTCATGAACTGTTTCTGGGGTGAAACAATCATTAATGAAGATGACGATGTCCCGCTAAAAAAAGGGATGCTTATTCCACTCGTGCTGTTCGGTATTTTGACTATTGCATTGGGAGTTGGAGCAGAGGGACTTGCACCATACGTTTCTGATGCGGCACGCACGCTGATGAATCCTGAAATTTATATCGATGCAGTTTTGAAAGGCAACGGATAATCGAGAACACTCCTATCCATTAACCGTAAAGAAGAGGTGACCGTTTATGCCAGCCCAATTATTGTTGAATTTATTTATAGCTTTGCTCTGGATGCTCCTAATGGATGAAGACGAGTTGAAGTTTACGACTTTCTTTGCTGGCTTCCTAGTAGGGATTGGAATCATATTTTTCATGCACCGATTTTTCGGTACCCGATTTTACTTGCGCCGCTTATACGCAACCATTAAGTTGCTCTTCATCTTCATTTCGGAGTTGACCAAATCCAGTGTCGTCGTATTGAAACAAATTCTTAGCCCAACCCTGAAAATTAAACCAGGTATTTTCAAATATGAAACTGTATTGAATAGTGATTCGGAAGTAACGTTGCTATCATTGCTTTTGACATTGACCCCGGGTTCTGTCGTCATGGAAGTATCCCCTGAGGGAAATGTACTTTACATCCACGCGATGGACGTCGAACAATCACGTGATGGACTCTTAATGCAGTTGCATAACTTTGAAAGAGCGATCATGGAGGTGACCCGCTAATGATTCAAGTAATGCTAACAACTTCGCTCATATTATTTTCGATAACAATAGCCATTGCTGTCATACGGATTATTCTCGGACCATCTATGCCGGACCGGGTTATAGGTCTTGATGTCATAGGTGTCAATTTAATTGCCACGATAGCTGTCATTTCAGTAATGATGAACACAAAGTCGTTTTTAGAAGTCATCCTCATAATGGGAATTCTATCGTTCATCGGAACAATCGCCTTCTCGAAATTCATTGAGAGGGGTGTTATTGTTGAACGTAAACGCGATCGGTGAATTTCTAGGTGCATTTCTAATCTTGCTAGGCGGAATTGCGAGCGTAATCAGCGTGTTCGGACTGCTTCGGTTACCTGACGTTTATACGAGATCCCACGCAGCTACGAAAAGCTCGACGCTCTCAGTTTTGCTGACATTGTCAGGTGCTTTCATTTACTTTTTGTTTAGTCAACACTTCGTAAGTGTTCGTCTACTTCTTGGAATTGTTTTTGTCTTTCTGACTGCACCGGTTGCCGGGCATGTGATTGTCCGTGCAGCTTACCGTTCGAATGTAAAACTTGCAGCGATTTCTACTGAGGATGAATTGTATGATGTATTACATAAGGATAAAGAAGAGGATGGGACCGGCGACTAAAGTCGGGTCTATCCTTTTCTTTGATTATATGAAGGACTAGAAGGCATGTTGCGAATTGGTCAGAATCGGCTTGATTGAGCTAGGGATGCCATCGTTGAATAGTACGAGAATATACGTAAAAGTGGAAAAGCGGGACGCAAATGCGCTCTGTTTTTCCACTTTAAGACTGCGGCTGCCGGGAACAACGAGATCGACGGCATTACTATTCGGGTAATTCACGATTGTTGGTCCGCCGACCCCATGTTTAATGACAAGTTGATGTGGGGTGTGTAACTGCTCAATAGGCTCCTCAATCGGCGTTGGATGTTTCTTGCGGACGATAATGCAAATCATCGATTCCGGCATTGTAAGCGACGAGTTATGAGTTTTCCGAGCCGTCATTGCAGTTTAGTCGTGCCACGTTCTAGCAGAAATTCTGGATTTCGTCCATGCAGGTATATTGAAACGCCGATGAACGAATAAACATTCAAACCATCGTTTGATTAACCTTGCAACTTCTCGGAATTTTGCATATACTAATTACAATCAAACAAACATTTGAATGAGGTGTATATAGGATGATAAAAGAAGTGTGTGAAGTGGTATCAGTTCATGAAGAAGTCGTTGAAGGTGTACAGAAAGCGCTCCCGGATTTAGGAGCTGCAGTAGGGATATTCAAAGCGTTGGCAGATGAAACAAGATTGAAAATCGCTTATTCCCTGACGATAGAAGAAGAAATGTGTGTCTGCGATGTTGCGGCAGTCATTGGTTCTTCAGTCGCTACTGCATCCCATCATTTACGGTATTTGCGCGTTCAAGCACTTGCTAAGTCTAGGAAAAAAGGGAAAATGGTCTACTATTCACTTGCAGATGATCACATCTACAAACTTGTGAAGATTGCACATGAGCATGCGATTGAAGGTGTTGAATTTGACAATGGTTGAAAAACAAGAATATCGGCTTGAGAATCTGACTTGTGCCAGTTGTGCCATGAAGTTCGAAAATAACGTCAAAAAATTACCATCTGTACAAGATGCGCAAGTGAATTTTGGTGCTTCTAAATTAGCATTCAGCGGTACCGCAAGTATAGAAGACCTTGAAGCAGCGGGTGCTTTTGATGGCATTAAAGTGGTTTCGCTACAGCGTAAGGTAATTGAAGCGAAGATACCTTTCTTTAAACGCAAGGAAAATCTTGTTACAATTTTTTCGCTTATCTTTTTAGTAGTAGGGATGGTTATCTCATTCCTCTACTCAGAAACACATCCGGCGGCGATACTATTTTTTGCCATTGCAATCGTAGTTGGCGGAGCGGGTATATTCAAAACAGGATTGCTAAACCTTGTTCGTTTTGAATTTGATATGAAAACACTAATGACCATTGCGATTATCGGCGCTGCAATCATTGGTGAATGGCGTGAAGGCGCGGTTGTTGTCTTTTTGTTCGCAGTCAGTGAAGCATTGGAAGCCTATTCAATGAACAAAGCTCGGCAGTCAATCCGAAAGTTAATGGATATTGCACCGCCCTCTGCTTTGGTAAAACGCGGAGTAGAATTCGTGGAGCTTTTGACAGAAGACATCCGCGTCGGGGATATCCTCATCGTGAAACCTGGACAGAAGATTGCCATGGACGGTGCGATCCTGACGGGAGCATCTACAGTGAATCAATCGGCGATTACGGGTGAATCCATTCCTGTTCTTAAAAAGCCAGGTGATAATGTGTTTGCGGGAACACTCAATGAAGAAGGAGCGCTCGAAGTAACGGTCACGAAGCTTGTTGGGGATACAACAATTGCGAAAATTATCCACCTAGTAGAAGAAGCACAGGCGGAAAAAGCGCCATCGCAAAAATTTGTCGATAAATTTGCCAACTATTACACACCTGTTATTATCTTGATAGCCATTTTAGTGGCTATCATTCCTCCTTTACTTGGTGGGGATTGGAGCGCTTGGATTTATCAAGGACTCGCAGTACTTGTCGTCGGTTGTCCGTGTGCGCTTGTAGTTTCCACGCCGGTAGCGATCGTGACCGCGATTGGAAACGCTGCGCGTCAAGGCGTACTTATTAAAGGCGGTATCCACCTTGAAGAGACGGGAAGGCTTAATGTTGTCGCTTTCGATAAAACAGGCACATTAACAAAAGGCTATCCGGAAGTAACAGATTTCATTCCTAGTGATGAAGGAAGTCGAGTACAATTACTAAATGCAATTGCAGCCGTCGAATCGTTGTCACAGCATCCGCTTGCGAAAGCTGTCGTTGATTATGCGCATGCATTCGGTGCTCAGAAAGTTCGGGTTTCAAATTTCCAATCAGTAACTGGAAAAGGAGCTTATGCTGAGGTTGATGGCGTGAGGACTTATATCGGAAGTATCAGTTGGGCGCAGGAGCTGTCATCGTTGCCGGAATCAGTCTTACACCAAGCAGCATCCCTTCAACAGCAAGGGAAGTCAGTGATGGCTATTGTATCAGGATCGGTGTTCGGTGGATTGCTGGCAGTAACGGATCCGATTCGCGCGGAAAGCCGAGAGGTTCTTCAACAATTAAAGAGTATTGGAATCCGTCATTCAGTTATGTTGACAGGAGATCATCAGGTGACGGCAGAAGCAATTGCTGTTGAATTGGGCGTTACGGATGTGCGTGCCGGTCTGATGCCTGAAGACAAACTGACAGCAATTAAACAATTGAGCAAACAATATGGCCGTGTCGCTATGGTTGGTGACGGAATCAATGACGCCCCTGCATTAGCGGCAGCATCTGTCGGGATTGCAATGGGCGGGGCAGGAACGGACGCCGCTCTTGAAACAGCTGATATTGCACTGATGGCAGACGATTTAGAAAAACTGCCCTATACAATAAAACTTAGCCGAAAAACATTGCGAATCATCAAAGAAAACATTATGTTTGCATTAGGCTTAAAAATTATTGCGCTGCTCCTTATCATTCCCGGTTGGCTAACATTATGGATTGCCATCTTCGCGGATATGGGTGCGACATTACTCGTTGTACTGAACTCGCTTCGTTTGTTGCGTGTTAATAAGTAAGCAGGTTCTAAACGGAGGCGAAATTGAATGCATTTAAAAGAATGGACCATGGAAGAGCAGGAACAGTTAATTCATTTTATCACTACAAATACGTGGCCTTTCCACGGCAACTCCGATCCCGGTCGCCATCTGATTGAAAAAACAATTGAAGAAGGCGGATATGGGTCGGATGAAGTGAAAACATTCTGGGTAGAAAATGAAAACGAGGAAAAAGTGGGCATTGTGAAGATATACGATTTACAAGATGCCATTCCGTTATTCGATTTACGAATAGCGGATATGTCGAGAGGGCACGGCTACGGACCCAAAGCACTAAGGCTTGTAGCAGAATATGTATTTAATTTATTTGGCAATAAAATACGTCTCGAAGGTCACACAAGGCAGGATAACTTAGCGATGCGAAAAACGTTTGAACGGGCAGGTTTTGTTAAAGAAGCGCATCTTCGGAAAGCTTGGTTTTCACCAAAAGAGAATTCCTATTACGATGCAGTGACCTACGGTATAACACGTGAAGACTTTATGGCGGGGACGACGACTCCTGTCATTTGGGAAGATGGTGAGAAGTCAAGGAAGCCTGCAAGGACTCCGTTTATACCAAGCTTTTCTGATTCATTCGAATCGGACCGGTTAGTTATTCGTGCTCCAAAACTTGATGATGCAATGGATGCCTGGAACGCAATTCGAGATTCCTTACCGGCGCTTCGCAAGTGGATGCCGTGGGCGCAACCGGAACCTGAGCTGCATATGACAGAGGAGAGCTTACGAAAAGCAATTGCAAATTTCATCACGCGTGTTGACCTGCGCTTTCATATATACGAAAAAGAGACTGGCAAATTCGTTGGTTCGTCAGGGCTTCATCGAATTGATTGGTCGATTCCAAAATTTGAAATCGGTTACTGGTTGGCTACGGAATTTGAGGGTAGAGGGTATATGACCGAAGCTGTGAAATCTATTGAGCAATTTGCATTCGAACAACTGGGGGCCCGCAGAATAGAAATACGCTGTGACGAAGAAAACATGAAAAGTCGGAGCGTCGCTGAACGTGCTGGGTTTACGCTTGAAGGGATATTAAACCAAGATTCCTTATCACCGGATGGTAATGTTTTACGAAATACATGCATCTATGCGAAAATAGACTAATGAAAAGCGTAAGTAGCCGTTTAGCCCCGAAAAGCGCTGGAGGTCTTACTGATAAAGGCGTTCTTTGCCTTTAACAGTAAGACTGAAGTGACTCGAGGGGCTGGCTACTGCAGCTAGACAAGAAAAGCGAAAGTAGCCGTCTCGCTACCAAAGTTTGAAAGAGTGCATTAGAAAGGGATGCCGACTTGAGTCGACATCCCTTTCGTTACACGCTCCGTTTTCCAGTAATGAGGTTGAAGATAAATACAACAACCGCAATTACAAGAAGAATATGAATTAGTCCTCCACCAATTTTAAAAACTAGACCTAATAACCAAAATACGAATAGTGCTACAATGATTAACCATAAAATTCGACCCAAGTGCCTCACCCCTTTACTGTATGTATTCTAAATTTACCCCCTCTGCAGATTTGTTAAACACAGAGTTTAGGAGACAGGAGTAATTCGGATTGAGTACGGGCATACATAACGGAGGCGTTACAGTTGGCAACACCGGGTATGGAAGACTATCTAGAACAGATTTATTTGCATATTGAAGCGAAAGGCGTTGCGCGTGTATCTGACGTTGCAGAATCATTGGCAGTTCTTCCTTCTTCCGTAACAAAAATGGCACAGCGTCTAGATAAAGAAGGGTATATTGTCTATGAACGTTACAAAGGTCTTGAGTTGACGGACAAAGGATCTGAATTCGGAAAAAGACTTGTACGGCGTCATGATCTTTTGGAACAGTTTCTCCGCATTATCGGGGTTGACGAGGTAAACATTTATGGGGACGTAGAAGGAATTGAACATCATCTTAGCTGGAATGCGATGGATCGAATAACAAATCTTGTTGAAGCGATGGGACAAGATGATGAGTTTGTTAGAAAGTTACGAGTAATGGATTTTGAGAAAGAGGTTGATAAGTAATGGAAGAACTTAAATCGGGTTATAAAGCAGAATTGGTAGTATTGGAGCAGGATGGTTCGAGGTGGGTATTGGATGGAGATGGCGATCATATTATGATGAACACATCCGATGCGGATGAGGACATTCAAGCGGGTGATAAAGTTAACGTCTTTCTTTATACAAACAGACGTGGAGAACTTTCAGCGACCATGCAAATTCCACACATGACAGCTGACACTTTTGGGTGGGCACGTGTAATCAGAGTAGATGAACATGAAGGGGTCTACGTGGATATCGGCTCCTCTATCGAAGTGCTAGTTAATAAAAATGACATGCCAAAAGTGCGGGCGCTTTGGCCGAAAACGGATGATGCACTGTATATGACACTTCGTATGGATTTGGGCGGTACGATTTTTGGACGACTTGCAACGGAAGAACGCGTATTGGAACAAATTGTCGAAGCACCTTCATCCCTGTTCAATATGGATATAAAAGCTAGAGCGTACCGTCTGTTGCCAGTAGGGTCATTCATGCTTAGTGTTCCGGAAAATTACCGTATCTTCATTCACAATACGGAACAGGAACGAGAACCCCGTCTCGGCCAGGAAATGAAAGTACGTATAATCGGTGTCCGTGAAGATGGAACATTGAATGGGTCAATGCTCCCGCGTAAAGAGGAGCGTTTAGGAGACGACGCTGAAACAATTCTACGTTACTTAGACAAAGCCAATGGGCGCATGTCGTTTACTGATAAGTCAACACCAGATGAGATTAAAGAAGTGTTCAATATGAGCAAAGCATCATTCAAGCGTGCGCTCGGTAAACTCATGAAAGAGGGCAGAATTGAACAAAGTGAAGGGAAGACATTATTGAAATAACACCGAAGCAAGGGAACTTTTTTGACCCCGAATCGTATTTATTCATGTAAAGAAGGGGGAATGTTCATTGAAACGTCTACTAACAACAATGATTGCAGCCGTATTAGTTATCGGAATTCTGGGACCGGCAACTGTAAGTGCGGAAGAACCGATTATTAATGAGAAACTGGGTGTACCAATTGTCGTATATGGTGCGAACTTATCCGATGCAGAAAAAGAAAGTGTTAAAGAAAGTTTAGGCGTTGCAAAAGAAGCGGAAGTTGAAGAAATCACCGTTGACGGCAGTGACCTTGTGAAATATATTAAAGATGGAAATAGTCAGGCAAGAATGTATTCTTCAGCTAAAATTACGAGGCAAGAAGAAGGCAAAGGACTCGTCATCAGTATTGTTACTGAAGATAACATTACACAAGTAACATCAGAAATATACGCTACAGCAATGCTAACAGCGGGTATTGAAGATGCAATTGTTGAAGTGGCATCACCCAAAAAAGTGACGGGTCACTCAGCGCTTGTTGGTATATACAAAGCTTATGAAGTAACTGGCGAGAAGCTCGATACGGAGCGGACGGATGTTGCTAACGATGAATTGAATCTTGCGACGAAATTTGCAAAAGAAACTGGAGTCGAGAGTGATAAAGTTGCCGAACTTCTAACGGATATTAAGAAACAAATTGCAGAGAAAAATCCTGCGACTAAGGAAGAAGTCGAAAGGATTGTGGCTGAACAGCTGGAGAAATACAATATCGAGTTAAGCGAAGCTGACCGTCAATTGCTAATTGACTTAATGGATAGGATAAGAAGTCTAGATATCGACTTTAATAAGATTTCTGAGCAACTTTCCGATATGTCAACTAAGATTAAAGATACAATAGGTGACATCGATCCAGGATTCTGGGATAAAGTGAAAGAGTTTTTCGCGAATCTGATCGAATCTGTTCAATCGTGGTTTAAGTAAACATGTTCCGAATTGTGGTGAAATTTCAGTGATTTAAATTTATGGAAAAGGAGCAATTTAAATGGAATTCGAATTTGTGGAATTAGGTGGGGACGCATTCGCGTTCCGTCATGAAGAAGATGGAAAGATACTAGCCGAAATTACGTGGACTATTCTTGGTGACGTCATGGTAATGGACCACACTTTCGTTTCCCCAGATTTACGTGGCCAAGGGGTTGCAAAAAAAATACTCGATCGCGCAGCTGATTACGCCCGTGAACAAGAACTGAAAATGGAGCCTGTTTGTTCATACGTTGTAACTGCGTTTGAACGTTATAAAGACTACGACGACCTCAAAGTATGATGTGAACATATAAAAGGCAATCCATTTAGTTATAGTAACTACGGATTGCCTTTTATATTTTACCTAATGAAGTTTGGTTCATTCGTATCCCTCACAGTAATGTAATGAAGTACAAAATACTCGTTAAAACTGAAGCGCCGGCGATCGTATACATCATGTCGGCTTGACTGAAAATTAGTTTTTTCTCCATTTGTAACGTCCCCTCTCGTCAAAAAGTATAAATGGTGAATACCTATTTATTACCCTTTAAGACAAGAGTCAAACGTATTAAACAAATAATGCGTGGGAGATGAAACTTATTCCCATGTAAAACGTATAGACATATACATAGCAATAAAGGAGGGGGTATTTCGTGAAACGCACAGTAGAAAAAGTATTATCGATTATTAGTGCCGGACTAACAGTGATAGGAGTTATTCTAAGCTTTGCGATACTGGCATTCTTGAATTTTATCAAGTCAGATCCTAAGTTCCAGGATGAATTCCGAACGGAGATATTATTATTTGATCCTACGCTTAATCCTGCAGACATTGAGATTTTCTTTACAGCCTTTAATTTCTTGGGTGGTATTATGTGGTTAATCATTATTGCCTTGATCATAAGTCTCGTTTTGATAATTATTGGGCTTGTAAATATTTGGAATAACAAAAATCCAAAACTGGCTGGAATACTATTTATCATTGCCGGGGTGTTGGGAGGATTTTTAAACATTACTTCAATACTTCTCTATATTGCCGGAATTCTATGTTTCACAAAGAAACCACCATTAACTCAAGAACCCCATTTTGTAGATGATCAGTATAACGGAAAGATAAGACCTTTATAATGAAAAAAACGCTTTCCTCCGTTTGGAGGAAAGCGTTTTTTTTACTAAACAAGTACAGGCTGGCGAATACAATAGACATACTGCGCAGTTTCAACAGGATACCCTTCAAAATGCTCTTCGAAGACATCAATAAGTTGGAAGCCTTGTTTTTCACAAAAGGCGCGTCCGATAGCGTTGCGCCCATCTATATAGACGAACAGCTGCTGCGCGTCAGAAAGTAACGATAACATGTAATCGAATAGCCGTTTTCCATATCCATTGTGTTGATGAGAAGGTAAAATGTACATAGCGGTCAATTCGGAATCACCATCTTCATCTTTTTTCGTGAAGTTTGCGAAGCCGATTGGAACACCTTTGTGTTCTGCTACCACTACATATGTTTTCTCCATACGCTTCATTATCATCGCATCCGAATAAGAGCGATGGATAAATGATTTTTGAACATCTTCGGGAATGGTCCCATTGTACATTTCGCTCCAAGTGTGGAGTACAATTTGTTGAACGTGCATACTATCCTTAGCTGTCATCAGTCGGATCATCGCACTGTCACCTCTGCAATTCTTTTTGTCATTATACCAAATAACAGAGTCAATAACTACCGATGTAATCAAATTGAAATATATGGGAGTGAGATTTATATGGAATGGATTTACAGAGAGTTTGAGAAATTAAGCGGTCGTGAAGTATACGAAATGTTGAAGTTGAGAGTTGATGTATTCATTGTTGAACAGGATTGTGCGTATCATGAAGTAGATGGTCACGATTACAAAGCAATTCATGTATTTTGCTTAGATGAAGGAGGAATCGCTGCATATGCGCGGCTTCTTCCGTCGAATGTGAAGTATCCGGATCCCTCAGTTGGACGCGTAATAGTCAGACAAGACAAAAGAGGGTCAGGGCTTGCGCATGAGCTCATTGAAAAGTGCCTTAATTACATTACAGACGAATGGAGTCCAGAAGAAATCCGTCTACAAGCACAGTCCCATCTTGCAAGATTTTACGGAAAACATGGATTTGAAGCCGTTTCCAAGCCTTATGACGATGGAGGAATACCACATATAGATATGATTTTATATATTGGTGATGAATGATAGTTTCTAAATGGGAAGATGAGGGTATACTCACTACATAACGCATCTTTATTATATTTGGGAGGAATGATTTGAATGGCTCGTAAAAAAAATAACAATTTACTACTTGCGACGATTGCAGCTGGTGCATATGCTTACTTCAGTAAAAAGGAAAACAGAGATAAGGCACAAGTTGCTTTCGGAAATATGAAGACAAAAGTTGATTCCTTTATTGAATCACAAAAGTTAAACCGCTCTTCCGACACAAAAGTTGGTCATTCGGATCCGTACGATCTTCAAGATAATAAAATGGTCAGTGAAGGTGCTCAAACAAGTGTCCATTATTATAACCAAGAAGTTGAAGACGACGTGAAGATGACGGCTGAAACAGACGGACTATATCACAAAAAAGAATCAGATGAACCTATAACGGAACAATCCAATAAATAGTATTGACGGATGGTACCAAAGGCGCTTCCCAATAAGGGAGTGCTTTTTTTTCTGAATATATCAGATACAACTAACAATTGAACAACGAGGTGATATAAAAATGAATGCGGCAACGGAAAATCAACTACAAACAAAGTATGAAATGCAACTTGATAAAAAGGGAAAAAGGAATACAAACAGAGAAGTAGAAAACTTTTTCCGCTTAGAAGAAAATTTATTAAACCATCTATTCCGTTCTGAAAAAAAAGAAGCACAGCAAGTAGTGAAAGTAGTTCTGAATTGTGTTACAGCCCGTACTAAGACCAACAAATATGATGCTGTAAAATATTACCTAATCACACTATCCTCGATGGTGGCAAGAAAGTTAGAGTGTACATCTCACTCTGCTAGTAAGGCGATAGATTTCAATTTAGAGTGTTTCATGTTGATAGCTGGTAAATTAAATGAAAATAATACTGTTGAACTGGCATATGAATTGATTGAGTATTATATACATGTATTTTCGAAGAGAAGACAGCCAGTACTGATGCATAGTACAGTGAATAATGTCATCAAGTATATAAATGAAAACGTGGAAACGGCTATGACTGTTGAGGAATTTGCGAAAAAGTACAGCATTAGTACGAGTCATTTATCTCGCATATTTAGAGAACATACCGGTATTACGCTAGTGGAGTACATAGCTATTTGTAAGGTCGAAGAATCTCAATACTATCTTCGTTTTTCTGAAGAGAAAATTTCTTGTATATCCGACAAATTTCACTTTTGTAATCAAAGTTATTTTACTCGTATGTTTAAAAAATATACGGGCCAAACGCCCAGACGGTTCCGAAGTAGTTTAGCGGGGGAGTATTTTCATTACAGTCTACCTATACAAGAAACTGATTCTTTAAAGGTCAAACATTGTAATTGATTGTGCTATTAGGGTATAATTTCAGTAGTTTGAAATAGTGAAGGTGAGTTTATTGAAGAAGAAGATTGGGTTACTAACGATGTTACTGACTACTGCCATATTTCTAAGCGGATGTGCGGCCATCGAGAACAAAGAAGGTACATTTTATAATCTTTTTGTTAAGCCAATGGATTGGTCACTTAGTTTCTTCAGTGACTTCTTCAATGGGAGTTACGGTCTAGCGATTATCCTGATTACAGTATTAATACGAGTCATCCTTATGCCACTCATGTTGAAAAACTATAAGGCGCAACAGAACATGAAGATAAAAATGGATGCACTTCGTCCTGAGATGGAAGACATTCAGAAACGTTTGAAAGAAGCGAAAGAAAAAGAACTAAAAGATGAGCAAATGAAGCTTCAGCAAGAAATGATGGGGCTATATTCGAAGCATGGCGTCAACCCGCTTAACATGGGTTGTCTTCCGTTGATTATTCAGATGCCTGTCATCATGGGCCTCTACTTTGCTATCTTGAATTCCCCTGAAGTACAATCACACACGTTCCTTTGGTTTAACCTTGGGGAACCCGATATGATTATGATGGTACTTGCAGGTGCAGTTTACTTCGTTCAAGCACGTGTCTCACTTTGGACCATGCCTGAAACGCAGCAGAAACAGATGAAGGCTTTCATTTACTTGTCACCAATCATGATTATGTTCATTTCGTTTCAAGCGATGGCGGCATTACCCCTTTACTGGGCTGTTGGCGGACTTCTCCTTATCTTCCAAACGTATTTGGGACGCAAGTTCTACTATAAGCATCCTGAGGTCGTAGTAGAAGGTGCTGAAGAGGTTATTATTGAAGAAAAAGAAGAAGTAAAAGAAGAAGTAAAAGAAATAGAGCTAGATAAAAAAGAAGATAAATGAGAGTAGGCTGAAGAGAAATCTTCGGTCTTTTTTTTGGAGGTATATACATGCAAGCAAAATGGTTGTTTGGAATCGGAATTGGGGCGGCTGCAATAGCCTCTATCTATTACATTATCAAACTGAATTTATACTTTGCTGTCCTATCGATGCTCGCACTATTTTCATTGACGAATGGAGCTCGTTCATTATCATTTCGTGACCAGGGTATGACGCGTGAGTCGAAATGGATGTTATGGATGTCACTCTTTTTTGGAACAGCATTTATTGTGGGACTCGTTGTTATTATTGTTGCTTGAAAAAGACGTACACTGGGAACTGAAATTTCCGGTGTGCGTCTTTTTATTAGGGCTACATCCAAAAGGCATATTTCTTCTTAGTCATCAGTACGATGAAAATGGAGGATGCTGAATAGACGACCATTTCATGTGCTGCCACGAGTTGTTAACTTAGTAGAATGAAATGATAGTTTACGCTGACTGCAAAGAAAAATGATGATAGAATATAGATATATATTGAGAAGGTAGGCTCGACAATGGGACGGAAAAACAATAAATATAATAAAAAAAATAGGAAACGTGGTAAAGCTTTGACGTTCACGCTACTTATTTCTGGAATCCTTGTGACTGGCATGGTGACTTGGGTTGGGTTGAATAACTGGGATGTAGAGAAAAGTGTACAAAAAGTCAAGGAAGTCATTGGCCTTCCGAATTCGACGTTGAATGAAACTGTAGCTCCTGAAACGGAACCGAATGAACTGAACGATCCCGTGGAGAATGGCGACGATAAGTCAGAAGTGCCTGACGTAGCTGATCCGGATGCAGAGGGAAAAACGAATCAAAAACCAGTGAAGCCAACTACTCCACCATCCATATCCTCTGGAAACGACAATACAGATGCTGGCACTACAGAAAAACCGGCACTCTTGATTGACAAGGGTGGATATATTGCAGGGCAAGTACTTCCAAAAGAACCGAAATACGTTAAAAACATTTTGATAGCCAACAAAAAGTATCCGTTGCCGAAAGATTATGCGGAGGGTGAGAGTAAAGAAGCGCGCACAGCCTTTGAAAAGATGGCGGCAGAAGCAAAACTATCACAGTACATTTTGACGGCTTTCAGCACGTATCGTTCGTATGATTATCAGACTGTCCTTTACGAGCGATATGTTGCGCGTGACGGTAAGAGTGCAGCCGATACATACAGTGCGCGCCCAGGTTATTCCGAACACCAAACAGGACTCGCATTCGACATTGGTGAAGTGAATTTTGAACAGCATTTTGCATCATCATCATTTGGAGAAACAGGTGCGGGTAAATGGGTGGCGAAAAATGCGCATCGATTCGGTTTCATTATGCGATACCCTGAAGGAAAAGAACTTGTCACGGGTTATATGCATGAATCGTGGCACTACCGCTATGTTGGAACAGAAATTGCAACTGACATCTACAATAGGAAAATCACATTGGAAGAATATCTTGGTATACAGTAAAGTAAACTTACTCTGCATTCTTCAAAAAGGGACGTACCGAATTATCGGTACGTCCCTTTCATTCTAATTTATAGTATTGGCGATAATAAACGAGAGACAGATTCTTTTACCTTAATCATACGTGAACGTTCCAAATACATGTCATATGTCAATTCAGTTGATAATTGCATATCCTGTTCAAACAGCTCGGCTAATTCATGTGACTTTTGTCGATCATAAATGAATGCATTGACTTCAAAGTTCAATTTAAAGCTGCGTACATCGATATTGGCAGTTCCGACAGTCGAAAGTTCATCGTCTACGACAATCTGTTTTGCATGCAGGAAACCGTTCTCGTAAATATAAACACGAGCACCTGCTTTTAATAGCTTTCCAACATTCGAGTAGGTGGCCCAGTAAACAAACATGTGATCAGGTTTATTTGGAATCATTATTCGTACATCGATTCCTGAAAGACAAGCGATGCGTAGAGCATCCAAAAAGCTGATATCGGGAATGAAATAAGGTGTTTGGATATAGATATACTTTTTCGCAATGAATATCATTTTTAGATAACCGTCCTTAATTTGTTCCCACTCGGAATCAGGCCCGCTAGAAACGATTTGCATACCGACTGAACCTTTTCTTGGGATTGCCGGGAAAAAGTGTTCCGCATATTCAATATCATTTTTTTCGGATGCTTGGTTCCAGTCCAATATAAATCTTGTCTGAAGAGGATGGACTGCGCTACCCTCAATTCTAAGATGTGTATCACGCCAATAGCCGAACTTCTTGTTGTGACCCAAGTATTCGTCACCGACATTGAATCCACCGACATATCCGATGCGTCCGTCAATAACAACTATTTTGCGATGATTCCGGAAATTCATCCGAGGGTTGATGAGTGGCATCGTAGCTGGGAAGAATGCTTCAACATCCCCACCGCTATCTATCAGTTCTTGCAAATGCCTTTTGCGAAGTCCCCTTGAACCGATATCATCAAATAACACCCGCACTCTAACTCCTTGTTTTGCCTTCCGAATCAAAACGTTTAATATCCTAGTTCCAAGGGTATCGAGTTTAAAAATGTAGTATTGAAAATGGATGTGATCTTTGGCTTGTTCAAGGTCATGAATAAGTGCGTCAAATTTAGCTGCCCCATCGTTAAAGACTTGAACGTCATTGTCTTGGGTCAACACAGCGTGGTTATTTCTTAGGTGAAGGTAAATCATATCTTGGTAATGTGCAGTGTCGTCAAGTCTAAATTCGAGGGTGTTTTCTTCGATTGCTTCAATTTGATAATCAATTAATTGATCGATTCCGATCTTACTCCGACCTTCCCAGCGGAAAAGATGTTTTTCCCTGAGCCGCCTGCCGAGTAAAAGGTAGATGAAGAAACCAAAGAATGGTATGAAAAATATGACAAGGAGCCATGCCCAAGTTGAGGTAGGATCTCTTCTTTCTAGAAAAATAAGAGCAATCGCAAGAAATATATTCAAGATAAAAACTGCTATCACTGAAATGCTGATAAGTTGACTCATTAGCTACCTCCTTCAGAAATGATGCCTATTTTATTAGTATAACGGATAACTAAGGAAAATGAAGATAATAGTGACAATTGCAACAATAAAACCTACTTGACTGGTTGGTATTAAAAGTATAGAGTGTAATTTGTACTTTGTGCCATTATTAATAATAGGAGGAATAGACGTGGATATATTATTGCTGATTTTGAATATCGTCGGCTTGCTATTGCTAGTCGGTATACTATATAGTATGCATCGCAAAAAGGTTTCGTTTTCAAAACGTGTTTTTACTGCACTTGGGCTCGGAATTGTATACGGACTCATTTTAAATTTTGCTTACGGGACAGAATCGTCCATACTGCAAGAGTCAATGCCGTGGTTCAACTTGATAGGAACAGGTTACGTCAAGTTACTCCAGATGATTGTTATGCCACTTGTTTTCATATCAATACTTGGGGCATTCACGAAGATAACAATTGGTAAAAACTTCGGGAAAATGGCCGGATTAATATTAGGGCTTCTCGTTGGTACAACGGCGATTGCCGCAGTCATTGGGATTGCTGCGACAGTTCTATTTGGACTTGATGCAAGTGAAATTGTGCAAGGGGATGCTGAAGTTGCTCGCGGCGTTGAGATCGAAGAACGTTCCGTTGATGTAGCAGATCGCGCATTGCCAGATCAGATAATCGACTTATTTCCGGCGAATCCGTTCCTTGATATGACGGGTGCACGACCAACATCAACAATTGGGGTTGTCATTTTTGCTGCATTTCTCGGTTTTGCATACTTGACGCTAACGAGAAGAGACGAGAAAAATGCGGCTACCGTTAAAAAAGGAATCGATGCTATTTATTCTTTAATCATGGGCGTAGTAAAAATAGTATTGCGGTTGACGCCTTATGGGATTTTAGCGATTATTGCGCGCACTGTCGCAATGTCTGACTTTGCTGCCATCTTTAGTCTAGGTAAATTTGTACTCGCGTCATATGTTGCAATTATTGTCATGTTTGGTATTCACTTAATTATTATTGCGTTATGTGGTTTGAATCCAATCACATACTTGAAAAAAGTAGCGGAAGCATTGATTTTTGCATTCTCCTCACGGTCGAGTGCAGGAGCACTCCCACTTAATATCGATACGCAGACCAAACGTCTTGGTGTGCCTGATGGAATTGCTAACTTTGCAGGGTCGTTTGGTTTGTCAATCGGCCAAAATGGATGTGCAGGAATCTATCCGGCGATGCTTGCGGTTATGATTGCACCGTCTGTTGGACAAAATCCACTTGAGCCGACATTCCTTATTACATTGATCGCGATCGTGGCAATCAGTTCATTTGGAGTTGCCGGTGTGGGTGGGGGAGCGACATTTGCAGCCATTCTAGTTTTATCGGCACTTAACTTGCCAGTCGTACTAGCAGGACTCTTGATTTCGGTAGAGCCGCTAATCGATATGGGCCGTACAGCATTGAACGTCAACGGTTCCATGATGGCTGGGGTTACAACTGCGCGGGTTACAGGTGAACTGGATAAAGATTTGTACAATGCGCCACTTAAAAAGCAAACTGTTGAAGTGTAAATTGTTGTACCATAAAATAAAAAATACCGCAGAAGATGTTACAGTCTTCTACGGGAATCATAAAGGCAACCTCTCATTAATTTAGAGAGGTTGCCTTTATTATTTTTGCTAATTATTCAGTCGCCGTATCCAAGTTCCGCAACGATTTAGCAGACTTTCTATAAGCAAAGATTAACGCAATAGAAAGGAGAGCAAGAACTGCAGAGATGTAATACATATTGCCGGCTTCTTGTGTGAAAATCCATGTGAATAAGAGCGGACCGATAATGCGCCCCATATTATCCATGGAATACGTCATTCCGGCGGCGGTTCCATATTTTCCGCCTGATTCTTTTGTTGTTAATGAAACGAGTACTGTCCGTGCAAGTGCGTTCCCAGCAGTAAAGACACTGAGTGCAAAACCTGCCCAGAAGAGACTGGATGAGAATGGGATTAGGAAAAGTCCGAGTGCAGTAACAATCTGCGCCCCGATAATCCATTTCGTTTCTGTACCGTTTTTTACCCTTCGAACGACCCCGCCTTGAATTGCCGCATCGACAAATCCACTAGCCATAAACAAGTAACCAAGCTGTAGCGGTGTGATTTCAATTTTCGAGATTTGGAACAATTGGAACGTTGACTCGAGTCCCGCTAGTAGGAACGTTATCATGAAGGAGAACAGAAACAAATAGCGGATTCGGTATTGCCAAAGTGTTGCCGCTCCTTTTGGGAGGATTGCGCGTTTATTGGCTACACCACACCGTTCAGGCTCTTTTAAAATGACTCCCGCATAAACCATAAGAAGTACGGTTAATAAACCGGACGCTAGAAACGGTAATTGAAGGCTGACATTACCAAGTACACCGCCAATTGCAGGACCGAATATAAAACCGAGACCAATTGACATGCCAAGTAGACCCATGTATTTGTTGCGGTTTTCTTCATCTGTCATATCTGCTACGAACCCTGTTACGGCAGTGTAAAGTGCCCCAGAGAATATTCCACCGACAACACGCGAAGCATATAGCAACGGCAAGTTCTCTAGGAATAGTGCGAACAAGAAGAAGCTAAGACTAAAGCCCATAAGGCCAATCAAAATTAGTTTTTTTCTACCTGTACGATCTGAGAAAACACCCCAAAGCGGTGCAGTGAAAAATGAGGCGAGTGCGTAAATGGTCAGAAGTCCGCCAACATGCACTTCGGAATAACCTTGCTGCAAGATGACTTCGGGGAGAATCGGGATAATGATTCCAAACCCGAGATAAACAAAGAATTGTACGGACATAAGAAGAAGGATCGCTTTTTTCATGATTAAACCTACTTTCTCTCAAATCACTACTTTCATTTTACCCATCAAGCCCTAAACGTACAATGGATAAGTCTATTTCAGTTGTTGTAATGCAAAACATGTTGATTGAAGATGATTTCAAATGGTGAGTTTCCAACAATAGTATCAAGGTGTCCAATGAACATCCAGAACTGTCCAACGATGCAAATACAAAAAGGACACCGTTGAGAAAAATCCACGGCGTCCAACAAATAATTTAATCCCTTAATTTAACTCGCTGTAAACGGAGTGCATTCAGCACAACTGAAACCGAGCTAAATGCCATTGCAGCGCCTGCAACCCATGGAGCCAGAAGCCCAGCCGCTGCAATGGGAATCCCGACTGAGTTATAGGCGAGGGCCCAAAATAAGTTCTGTTTAATGTTGCGTACGGTTAACCGGCTCATTTTGATTGTATCAGCGACGCGCAATAAATCGCCGTGCATCAGCGTAACGTCCGCGGCTTCCATCGCAACTGCCGTTCCTGTTCCCATTGCCATTCCAATATCTGCGACAGCCAGTGCAGGTGCATCGTTAATGCCATCTCCGACCATTGCGACTCGCTTTCCTTTTGCCTGTAATTCGGCGATGACCTGCGCCTTGCGTTCAGGAAGAACACCAGCAACGACGTGATTGATACCTGCTATCTTCGCGATGGCTTGTGCAGTACGTTCTTGGTCTCCTGTCAGCATAATGACTTCAAGTCCGAGCGCATGAAGTTCTGCGACTGCTTCCTTCGAGGTTTCTTTCAACGTGTCTGCAACCGCAAGTGTCGCCACGTGCGCACCGGAGACTGCCATATACATGACGGTTTTGCCGTCGTTTTCAAGTTTTTCTGCATCTGAAATAGTAGTGTCCAGAGAGATTTCATTGTCAGCGAGCAATTTTCGTGTTCCCATGAAAACTGTAGAACCGCCTATAACGCTCTTAATCCCGTGTCCCGGAATTGCCTCGAAGTGTTCTACTGCTGGCAACGAACTACCTAAATTCAATCCGAAAACTGTAATAGCTTTCGCAACTGGGTGTTCGGAATCACTTTCTGCTGCTGCCGCTATTGCAATGAGACGATTTCGATTCATTTCATCTGCAACAATGAAATCAGTCACTTCAGGTGCGCCTTTTGTAATTGTACCGGTTTTATCCAAAACGATGGTGTCAATCGTTTTCGTGTTTTCCATTGCTTCTGCCGTTTTGAATAAAACCCCTTGTTCCGCGGCGCGACCCGAGCCAGCCATAATCGACGTCGGTGTTGCGAGTCCAAGTGCACATGGACAAGCAATAACGAGAACAGCAATCATGCTGACAAGAGCTTGTGCAAAGTTACCTGGAGCGACTGCGAAATACCAGACGAGAAACGTTAAGACGGCAATTCCGACGACAACAGGTACGAACACACCTGAAATCTGATCGGCTAGCCGCTGAATAGGCGCTTTAGAACCTTGTGCTTCCTCTACAACACGAATGATGTTTGAAAGGACCGTATCTTTGCCAATACTTTTCGCGCGAACACGCAAAACGCCATTCGCATTTACGGTGGCAGCATAGGTTGTGTCGCCCTCTATTTTATCGACAGGTAAACTTTCACCCGTAAGCATTGATTCATCCACGGCTGACAAACCGGAAATGACTACTGCATCGACCGGGATTGAAGCACCTGGACGGATGACAAGAATATCACCTACATTGACTGCGGAAATGGGTATTTCTTCAGTTACACCTTCACGTTCCACAATTGCCATCGTCGGTTGTAAGCCCATTAATTTCTTAATCGCATCAGACGAATGCCCCTTCGCGCGAGCTTCGAATACTTTTCCGAGAAGAATTAATGTTATTAACACAGCACTTGTTTCAAAATAAAGGCCATGTGGGAAACCGCTCAGAACCAGATAGACTGAATAGAAGTATGCTGCGGACGTTCCAAGTGCAACAAGCACATCCATATTGGCACTTTTATTGCGCAGTGAGAAGTATGCACCCCTGTAAAAGGTCCAGCCAATCCAAAACTGTACTGGTGTAGCAAGCGCCCATTGTACATAAGGGTTCATTAAAAATGCGGGTACATACATCCAAGACGTAAAGGTAAAGTGAGAGAACATTGTCCATAGAAGGGGGAAGGAGAGTGCAGCCGCGATGTAAAATAATCGTGTCTTCTCACGAATTTCCACATGACGGTGATCTTCTTGACCTTCCGGAATGTCGCCTTTTCGTTCTGCACTGTAACCCATGTTCTTTATTTTGTTAATAATGTCTTCAGAATTTAAATAGGATGGGTCGTATTTTACTTTCCCAGTTTCAAGTGCGAGATTGACGTTTGCTGAGAAAACACCATCCATGCGCGCCAATCCTTTTTCAATTCGAGTGGAACAAGCGGCACACGTCATTCCGGAAATTTGGAAATCGACCTCTTCTTTAACGACGTCATAACCGAGTGAACGAATTTTTTCTTGAATGGAATGCATGTCGACTATATCGTCATCGAAAGACACGGCTGCTTTTTCTGTCGCGAAGTTAACGGTGGCATAGGTTACACCATCCAGCCGTTGCAATCCTTTTTCTACCCGGTTGGAGCAGGCGACACAGGTCATCCCTGTAATTGCGATGTCGGTTTTCTTTTCAGTCATTAGAATAAAACCTCCTCACTTACCCTCGGGGGGGTATAATTCAGTTATAAAAGAACTGCGGTAGGCCGCAGTTTGTTTTCTTATTGCTCGACGTCGTAACCTTGGTCCTCTATCGTGTTGGTAATTTCTTTTACATTGACCATGTCGTCTTGGAAAGCAATTTCGACACTGCCTGATTCGAGATTCACTTTCACTTTTTCTACACCGGAAAGTTTGCTAACGCTATCTTCTACCGCTTTTACGCAATGGCCGCAAGTCATTCCTGTAACGTTTAATGTTGTTGTCGTCATAATTAATGCCTCCTCATTTTTTTATTAATTTCATCATTGTAACTAACAATTCATCAAGAACTTCATCGTCGCCTTCAGTGAGCCGGTCTTTAACACAGCCTTTTAGATGACCATCGAGCAGTACTTTAGCCACGCTATTAAGAGCGGACTGGGTTGCGGATAGTTGTGTAATGATGTCATCGCAGTACACATCTTTTTCAATCATGCCTTTAATGCCTCTAATTTGTCCCTCGATCCGATTCAGTCGATGAACCATATTTGTTTTCACGCTTTCAGGATGGTGGCTTTTCCTGCAAGATTGTATCGCGGACTCTTCTGAGAATTCATCCAGAATTACGTCTATTGTCATTTTATCGCCCCCTTATTGTTTATTTAAGCATAATGTACCCTTAGGGGGTATGTCAATAAAAACCCCTTTTTATTTTCTGTATGAATTATTTACAATAAATCCACACTGTAACAGAAATGAAAGATTAAAAAGTGGACAATGGTGGTATGATTGTAGTATGAGCGAAATAGAACAACTTGTAACGATGAAAAGAAACTTTCTTCATGCGTTTTCGTCTATTACTAATAGAAAGGTCGGGGTGGAAAAGATGGCTAAAGAAGTTGATTTGAAATCAATTATCTCCAACTTGGCGAAGTTGGGTGTTTCGGCAACGATGACGAAATCTCGTCTGGAAATGCTGAAGGCCCTCGCGCCACCTGCACAAGGCCCGCAAGTTCAGTCGCAATAATGGAAATGATAGTATCCGTTTTATAAGAAAAACTCCACCGGAATTTCAGTGGAGTTTTTCTTATTCATCGTCGTCTGAACTAAACATATACGTCCTGTGGTGGAACTTCATACTGAATACCAATCCAATTGCGAGCATATTACCCATAAGTGAACTACCACCGTAACTGATAAAGGGAAGTGGAATGCCTGTAATCGGAAGAAGTTGTATCGTCATTCCAATATTTTCAAAGACGTGGAAAGTAATCATCGCAATGATACCTGCACATATATAGGTACTGAAGGGATCTTTTAATTCAAGCGTAATTTTAGTCAAATGATAAATCAAGAAGAAATACAGACAAATGACGAGACTCGCACCAACAAATCCCCAATCTTCACTAATCGTTGTAAAGATGAAATCGGTATGGCTTTCCGCGACATATACTTCACGACCTTTATAGCCTTTCCCAAAAATTTCACCTGAGCCAATTGCATTGAGTGACGTAATTAAATGCCGTCCTTCATTAGATGAATACGAATAGGGATCGATCCAAGAATAAATTCGTTCAAACTGGTAAGAGGAAAAACCTAGTTTGTTTTGAAGGAAGTCCTGAGCGTAAAGAGCCATCCAAAGCAATGTTGCACCTATTGTTGCAGTCCCTGCAAAAACAGGTAAAATAATTCGCCATGAAATGCCGGAAACGATGACGAACACTGCTGTTATTGCGATAAAGACAAGTCCTGTTCCAAGATCAGTCTGCATCATGATGAAAAGCAAAGGTAAGATTAATACGGCAATTATTTTACCTAGTAAATAAAAATCGGTTTTTAAAGTCTTGTTCATAAATTTTTCATGATGTTTTGTAATCATGTGTGCCATCCCAATGATGAAGAATGTTTTCATGAACTCAGCGGGCTGAATACTCCCGACTCCAGGAATGTGGAACCAACTTTTGGCTCCATTCCTTGGTTCGACCAATTTCATGCCATCAGGAAGGATAAAGAGCATAGCTAATAAAAATACACCGCCCCCATAAATAATCCAGGCAGCTTTTTTATATTGGTCTGGTTCCAAAAACATTGTGATTGCAATAATGATACAACCGATAACGTACCATTGAATTTGTGAAGCTACGAAGCTAATGGGCATAGAGTTCATGTCCTTATATTGGCCTGTTGTTTGTGCTGAAGCTATCGCGAATAGGCTGACGAGGAAAAATAGCAAAAGGATAAATGCGAGAGTCCAGTCAAAACGATCTGCGGGTTTGTTGTTCATTTTCATCTATAGTCACCTTGGTTTCACTAAAATGGAGTTGCATTCTTGAAGAAAAATAAAACGAAAATAGAGGCAGGTTAGTATGATAGTCATTCAATCCTCATTAAAAAGAGTTTATTGGACTGTTTAATAATGTTAAATCTATTCACCTAAACTTCTATAAAATAATAGCACCTTTAGTATAACGTAATATGAGTACAGATGCATATCCTCATATTGGACGCATTTGTGTCCGCGAAGTTGCCCCAGTTAAGGCATGCATGTTAGACTTGTGGGAAATTTAAGGGTTATTCTGCCCTTCGCATAGAAAGGGATCATAAATATGGCGTGGATTTATTTACTGATTGCGGGTATGACCGAAGTTGTTTGGGCGATTGGTTTAAAAGAGGCACGTGGGTTCACCGTCCTTTTGCCTTCGGTAGTTACACTAATCTTCATAGTAGTTAGCTTTTTTCTCTTTGCAAAAGCGATGGAAACAATTCCGATTGGAACTGCATATGCTATATTCACAGGAATAGGGGCAATCGGAACAGCAATCGTAGGGATTATTGTATTTAATGAAGGAGCAGGCGTCGGAAAATTATTTTTTCTAGTGCTTCTGCTTGTTGGTATCGTTGGTCTCAAATTGGCAGATGGTCAGGAGGAGACGCAATAATGTCTTGGTTCATCCTCATTATAGCGGGACTCTTCGAAGTTGCGTTCGTGATTACGATGAAATTATCGGAAGGATTTCGCAATAAGAAGTATAGTATCCTTACAGTTTTATCAGCTGCCGTCAGTTTCTTTTTATTATCAGTTGCCTTGAAAGAATTGCCGGTTGGAACAGGGTACGCAGTTTGGGCAGGTATTGGTGCGGCGGGGAGTGTATTGATGGGCATGGTTTTCTTTCGGGAAAAGCGAAGCGCATTAAAGTTCCTATTTTTGTCCTTTATCATCATAGGTGTTGCAGGACTTAAGTCGTTTAGCTGAATAACTTACATATATTAATTATGACAGGGAGCCGTTCGTGGTAAACTAAAATAACGAAAACTACTAGAATGCGAGGGGAAACCATGAAGAAGAAGTTAGGTTTGGTTTATGGAGGGAAGTCGGCTGAACACGAGGTGTCTTTGTCAACTGCCCGTGCAGTGACGCAGGCAGTTGATTTTGGAAAGTACGAAGTGGTACCGATTTATATTACGTACGACGGCGAATGGAGAAAAGGTGAATCACTGGAAAGTCCTGTAGGGTCGATTGAAGAGCTACGGCTAAAAGGGGATGACGGCAGTAAACCGGATAGTATCCATGACTTCCTTAACGGTGGAACGGGTGCGCCAGATGTCATCTTCCCACTTCTTCATGGAACGAACGGTGAAGATGGAACGGTTCAAGGGCTTTTTGAAGTGATGAACGTTCCTTACGTAGGTAACGGTGTCCTTGCATCGTCCGCAGGAATGGATAAAGTTGTTATGAAACAATTATTCGCACAAGCGGGATTGAAGCAAGTGGCTTATGTGCATTTTATCCGTACTGGATGGGTGAAAGAACAACAACAACTAGTAGATAGAATGGAAGCGGAGCTCGGCTGGCCAATGTTTGTAAAACCTGCAAATCTGGGTTCTAGTGTCGGTATCAGCATGGCAACGGATCGGGAGAGTTTAATAACAGCGGTGGACCTTGCTTTGAAATTTGATCGTAAAGTTATCGTTGAACAAGCTGCAACAGCACGTGAAATTGAAATGAGTGTCATGGGTAACGATGAACCGCAATGTTCGGTATCCGGAGAAATCAAACCTGTCGCTGCATTTTACGATTATGAAGCGAAATATACAGATGGTAATACAACACTTGCCATACCTGCAGAAGTAACCGAGGACGTAATAAAGACAATGGAAGACATGGCGATTCGTGCATTTAAAGTGCTCGACTGTTCGGGGCTTGTACGCGCTGACTTCTTTGTCACGGCAGACAACGAAGTATTGATCAATGAAGTCAATACGATGCCAGGTTTCACGCCGACGAGTATGTTCCCGCTTTTGTGGCAGAAAACAGGTGTCACATATCCGGAATTAATCGATAAGCTTATTGAACTTGCGCTTGAAAGGCACACTGAAAAACAAAAATTACAATATACGATGGATTGAGTGTGATTAGAAGTGAAACGGATGTTAACCGAAATCGCTGAATGGATACAAGAGTCAGGACAAAATATGGGCGACAAGGTAGTGAGTGGTGTGTCCATCGATTCACGGACTGCTAGCAAGGGAGATCTATTTATCCCTTTCCGCGGAGAACATGTGAATGGCCACAACTATGTACAACAGGCAATTAAACAAGGTGCAGTAGCGGCGTTATGGATGAAAGACGAGCCGAATCCACCAGAAGACATAGCACTAATTTTTGTCGATGATCCAGAGAGAGCACTCCAGGAAATGGCACGTATCTACCGTGGGATGCTTCAATGTAAAGTTATTGGTATTACAGGCTCAAACGGGAAAACGTCAACAAAGGACTTAATTGCAAGTGTTCTAGCGCCTTATTTCAACGTTCGAAAAACAGAAGGTAACTATAATAATGAACTTGGATTACCACTGACGATATTATCGCTTGAAGTAGATACGGAAATCGCGGTTCTTGAAATGGGCATGAGCGGGTTTGGGGAAATATCCTTTTTATCGAAACTTGCAAAACCACACTTTGCTGTAATTACGAATATCGGGGAAGCGCATATGCAGGATCTTGGTTCGCGTGCAGGAATCGCCAAAGCGAAATTTGAAATTATTGACGGCTTACAAGAAGGTGGAAAGTTCTTTTACGATGGAGATGAACCGCTTCTGAGAGAACTAGTTGAACTACAGACTGTTGTAGAGAGCGTATCATTTGGTTATGGCAAGAACGCAGCGTTGGCGCTTGAAAACATTGAATCAGGAGATACGGGAAGCCGTTTCACAGTAACGGGCTTACTCGAAGGGGAATTCACTATTCCTGTTTATGGCGCCCATCAAGTGAAAAATGCACTTGCAGCAATTCTAATCGCCGATGCAATGGCTATCAGTGTCAATGATATCCGTGCTGCTTTAATTCAAGCGACTTTGACAGATATGCGTATGCAACCAGTGCTGATGGAAAGTGGTGCACTGTTCATCAATGATGCTTATAATGCAGCGCCGACTTCTATGCGCGCGGCCTTGGCATTCATGAAAGAAACAGGATTACGGAAAGAAAAGTGGGTTGTACTAGCCGACATGTTGGAACTTGGTGACAATGAAAGGGAATATCATGAGAATCTTGCCGATGAAATGATGGCTATGGATTTAGAGGGTATCCTGCTCTATGGTCCACGGATGGAGTGGTTGTACGACGTCTTGAAAAAACGAGATAGCGAAACACTTCTAGTATGGTCAGAAAAGGATTATGTTCCACTCGTAGATATACTCGAGAAACAGACAGGTGAAAATTCAATCGTGTTATTAAAAGGTTCAAGAGGAATGGCTCTAGAGCATATTCTTAAAGGGCTGAATAGCAAATGAATCAGAAATTAAAGACAGGTGTGTTATTCATTCATGGATTCACAGGCGGTCCTTTTGAAGTTCGGCCGTTTGTACGTTTTCTAAAAAGGAAAACGGACTGGGAAATGTCTGTGCCGACACTTCCAGGCCACGGAATTATGCTGAATCTCAGAAATTCATCTGCTGATTCCTGGTTGATGGAAGCAGAAATAGCATTTAAAAAGCTGCAAAAAGAAGTCGACCGTGTGATTGTGGTCGGCTTTTCTATGGGTGGACTTATCGCCATGTATTTGGCACTTCGCTATAAAATTGACAAACTTGTCTTGTTAAGTGCGGCTGCAAAGTATATAAGTCCGCGTATCTTAATAAAAGATTTGGGAATCATGTTAGCGAAACCGTTAATAAAAAGATTTCCGCCGAATACGTTTTATCATATTTATGAATACAAATTGGCACATACGCCACTGCGGGCGACATTCGAATTTTTGCGAGTGGTGAAAATTGTTAAGCCCTATTACCATTTGATAAAAATACCTGTTTGTATCGTTCAAGGTGGCAGAGACGGGATTGTTCCCGCTGGAACTGCCGAGCATTTGCTAAAAAAACTGGGCTCCAAAAAAAAGGAATACATAAAATCACCTCTCGGGAAGCATCATATCTGTTACAGCGATGACTGTGACAATTGGTTCAATGAAGTGCTTCGGTTTATGCGTGATGATGGCTAGTTTTGGCGGCCAGATACTTGGTGCGCTTCGGTTTGGGAATGAATGGCAAGAAGTGGCGTTCACTTCAAGTCTTCCAGCGGGGAGGTATTGAATTTCATCCCTCTTTATTGCCACAGGAAGTGGCGAACTTAGGCTGCGTTCCTTAAAACGGCCGCTTACGCTTTTCGTGTCTGGCTTCAGCGCCTAGGGGCTCGGAGGCTCACAGGATGTGAGTTACGCAACGGGGAAGGATTGAACTGCATCCTTCCTTGTTGCCGCAGGACGCGGCGCACTTAGGTTGCGTTCCTTAGGAGAAATGGGCTGTGCGGGAAAGCAATGCGTCGCCAATCCGCCTTATGCCTGTCGCGGGCCTGCAAGATGCAGGTCATGCAGCGGGGAAGGATTGAACTGCATCCTTCCTTATTGCCGCAGGACGCGGCGAACTTAGGCTGCGTTCCTTTATTCAGGCGCCTCCGCTTTTCAGGTAGTAAACTGATTATTACTATATTAAGCACTTTGATTGCGAATGACGCTTACCCGTGGTACAATGTGATGAACATTGGATACATTTACGTAGCACTCTTCAGTAAGTGAAGAGTACTTTTTTTTGAATTTAACGGTTTGCTCATATAAATCGGATGATTTGTCCGTTGATCGAACCGCTCGGCAAAGACCGGGCTTTCCTTTTCAACCATAACCTCTACTTATACATTAGAGAATGCAAAATATCGGAAACGTTCCCTTTTAACAGGCTCGAATTTGCCGTGCCTTCATTTGCAAATGTAACCAATTGTCAAATGAAAAAACAAAGGAGATTGATAAGTTTGACTAATTTTTCAGAATTAAACATCAGTGAATCAACACAACGCGCACTATCTAAAATGGGGTTTGAAGAAGCGACTCCAATCCAAGAAGGTACTGTCCGTTTTGGTATGGAAGGCCGCGACGTTATCGGTCAAGCACAAACTGGTACTGGTAAAACAGCTGCATTCGGTATTCCGATCATTGAAAAAGTAGATACTAAAAACTCAGCAGTACAAGCACTTGTAATTGCTCCAACTCGCGAATTAGCTATTCAGGTTTCTGAAGAGATCGCAAGAATTGGTGCTGACAAACGTGTACGAATTCTTTCCGTTTACGGTGGACAAGAAATCGGACGTCAAATCCGCGCATTGCGTAATAATCCACAAATCATTGTTGGTACGCCAGGACGTATTCTTGACCATATTAAACGTAAAACTTTGAAACTTGACGGTGTACAAACACTTGTACTTGACGAAGCGGACGAAATGTTGAACATGGGCTTCATCGAAGATATCAACACGATTCTTGCTAGCGTGCCATCTGAGCGTCAAACACTTTTATTCTCGGCTACTATGCCTGGACCAATCCGCAAAATTGCAGAAACGTTCATGAAAAACCCGGAAATGGTTAAAATCAAGTCTAAAGAAATGACAGTTGAAAATATCGAACAGTTCTTCGTGAAATCACAGGAACGTGAAAAATTCGATATTCTATCTCGTTTGCTTAACGTTCAACAACCTGAACTTGCAATCATCTTTGGTCGTACAAAACGTCGCGTTGACGAACTATCACAAGCACTTAGTATCCGTGGATACATTGCTGAAGGAATTCATGGCGACTTGACTCAAGCAAAACGGATGTCAGTCCTTAAGCAATTCAAAGAAGGTAAAGTTGATATTCTAGTTGCAACTGACGTTGCGGCGCGTGGACTTGATATTTCAGGCGTAACACACGTTTATAACTTCGATATTCCACAAGATCCTGAAAGCTATGTTCACCGTATCGGTCGTACAGGACGCGCAGGTAAAAGTGGAGTGGCAATTACATTTGTAACACCACGTGAAATGGGTTACCTTCGAATTGTAGAAGAAACAACTAAAAAACAAATGACTCCATTGAATCCACCATCTTCTGACGAAGCAATTCTTGGTCAGCAACGTGTGGCTGTGGAACAACTTACTGAAATTGTTACTAAAAACGAATTGAGCGATTATACGCATCTTGCAGCAGACTTGCTTGAGAAATTCGAAGCTAAAGATCTAGTTGCAGCAGCACTTCGTTCATTAACACGCGAACCGAATGATACACCTGTATCAATCTCTGAAGAGCGTCCATTACCTTCACGTGGAAATTCTCGTGGCGGTGGCGGCGGCTACAAAGGAAATCGTAGCGGTGGTCGTTCAACTAGTGGTGGCGGTCGTGGATACGGTGGCGGCGGAGCTCGTCGTAGCGGTGGAAGTGGCGGAAACGCACCTAGTGGAAGTCGTGACGGAGCTAGAAGAGACAGCAGTCGTTCACGCAACACGAAATCAGAACGTTAATACGTAACTGTTACAAAATCCGGGTAGCGCAATTAGCGCATACCCGGTTTTTTATTGCTCAATTATTGAATTACTCAATGAAATGAAACATTTAAGGTTTCCAATCGTATAGAATAAGTAGAGGGAAAGAGGTGTTTGATGTGAGGGCACAACCAGTGAACCGAATTTCGGAAAAAGGATTGAAGGTATGGAGATTATATGGCATTATGCAAACGGGAATTCTATTACTGTTGGGTATTGGCGCAGGGGTATTGGCTTACATATTTGAAGGGCCATGGTGGATTTATGCAATTGCAGCCATTGTGATTGTTCTATTTGCTTATTTATTTATCTACTTATTTCCGAAAGTGCGATGGATGCGTTGGCGTTATGAAGTGCGGGAATCGGAAATCGAGTTGCAACGTGGTATCTTCATCGTTAAACGGACATTGATTCCAATGGTCCGCGTGCAACATGTAGACACAGCGCAAGGTCCAATCCTTCGGAAATATAACTTAGCGGAGATTACGATTTCAACAGCTGCTACAAATCACACCATTCCAGCTCTTGTCATGGAAGAAGCGGATGAGCTACGTAGCAGAATATCCGTGCTTGCGAGGGTGGCGGAAGACGATGTCTGAAACGCGTTATAAATTGCATTGGATAACAGCTATTATAGAAGTGTTAAAAACAGCGAAAGAAGCAATTCTACCTATTATTATCATTGTTTTCGCGAATGGATTGAATGATGTTGGTTCGGGAAAGTGGTATCTAGATTATTTATCTTTCATTATCTTTGGTGTACTTATGATCTCATTTTTCGTCGCGGGCATTATTAAGTGGAAGCGTTTCGAATATTGGTTTGAAGACAATGAGCTTCGTATTGAATATGGTCTATTTGTAAAAAAGAAACGATACATACCTTTCGATCGTATTCAAAGCCTTGATTACAACGAAGGCATTCTGCATCGACCTTTCAAACTAGTTAAAGTGAAAGTGGAAACGGCGGGCAGCTCTTCTCCTAAAACGGCGGAAGTTGAACTTACTGCTGTTTCAAAGGAAGCGGCAAATCGCATTGAAGCTGAAATGGCAAAAGCGAAAGCAGGTAGGAAAACGATCTCATCCCTAGGTGAAGGGGATTTGGTGGATGTAGAAGCGGTGGGACAATCACAGTCAAAATCAGTTTTTGTGATGAAACCAAAAGATCTGCTTATTCTCGCGACAACATCTGGCGGGATAGGTATCATTTTTTCAGGTGTAGGCGTATTTTTATCGCAGTTTGGAGAAATGATTCCTTATGACTGGATGTTTGAAGAGATTTCAGGCTTCATCAAATTCGGTCTGCTCATCGTTGGGATAGCGGTGCTACTAGGTTTTGTTTTAGTTTGGGGATTATCTGTCGCTATGACATTCCTGGCGTATTACGGTTTTGCCGTAACGCTTGAATCGGAGGACATAGTAATTACGAGGGGCCTTCTTGAGAAGAAACGTATGACTGTGCCACTGAAAAGAGTTCAAAGTGTACGTATCATTGAAAATCCGTTTCGCCAAATATTCGGTTATGCATCGGTTGCTATAGATAGTGCGGGTGGAGGAGGGGCAGAAGGGGCGAAAATCAATTTGTTTCCACTTGTGAAAAAAACGGATATCTATGGGCCGTTAAAAGAAATCTTCCCGGACCTTGTACTAGAAGAGCCGAAGAAGAAATTGCCAGCGCGTGGAAAACGGTTTTTCTATCGGATTGATTTCATTTGGATGATCCCTACGATTGGGACAGTTATATACTTTTTCTATCCGTATGGCCTACTATCACTTCTCATCGTTCCAGTTATTATTCTCTTTGGATTATGGCAGCACCGTTCAGCTGCTTTTGAAATAACGGATAATCAGCTAACAATGCGATTTAGGAACTTCAGTTTACAAACCGCTTACTTGGTGAGAAAAAGAATTCAATCAATGGAAATGAAACAAAACTACTTTCATAAGCGCAAGGGTGTGGCAACTTTAGTTGCAAACGTAAAATCTGGTATGAGTATCTTTAGTGCACAAGTGCATCATATGGATGAGTCTGAAGCGGAGGAAATCCTGTTATGGTATGAGAAAAGAGAGCAGAAGTAATCTGCTCTCTTATCTTGTTCTCTTTCTCTTATTCCAACTACCAATACGTTTTGGGTGGAAGTAACTAAGACCAATTAAAAAACCGACTGCTAAGCCTGCTATATGTGCGGTTGTGTTAATGTTGGATTGGATGAAAGTCATTACTATACTGACTACGATAATCGGCAGGATGATCTGTCTTAATTGTGGAAGGATGCGCTTTGTGTAATAAACAAGTGCACCAAACGCTCCTAGAATCCCGAAAATCGCTCCACTGGCTCCTACGCTTGCATATTCGGGGGGCTGCAGGAAAAATGTTGCTATGTTTGCGAACATGCCCGAGAGCAGATAAATTGTTAAGAAACGTGCCTTGCCTGCAATCTTCTCAAGTTCGGGTCCGAAGATGAAGAGAGAGAACATATTGAACAGCACGTGCATAATACCACCGTGAAGGAACATCGGAGTAACAAGTCTCCACCATTCCCCGTCGGAGATAAGATAGTTGACGCCCACGCCCGCTTCAAAAACAGGATCCCCGATGAATGGTAGCATTGTCACTACGTAAATTAGGATATTGACAGCAAGGAAAAACGTCACCACCGGATATAGGCGGATATATTGCGAAAAGCTTTCTGTACGGCTAAACATCTATTCACCTCAGTCTATAATTTCATTATACATATTTTCTTGTCAGGTTGGAAAGGAGGAGTTCGATTGATTGAAGGAATTGGGCTTGATATTGTTGAGTTAGAAAGAATTTCCGTATTAGATAATAAATCATCGAAGTTCCGTATGCGCATCTTAACGAAGGAAGAGTTAGTCATTTACGAAAAACACACAAGCCACCGCAGGACGGAATTCTTAGCGGGACGATTTGCAGGAAAAGAAGCATTTGCTAAAGCGAAGGGGACAGGAATTGGTACGCAGTGCAATTTCACGGACATTAGTATATTGCCTGAACAAAGTGGGAAACCGAATTTATTTTTTAAAGGAATCGCAGTAAATGGCTTAATATCCATCACTCACACAAGAACTGTTGCTGCAGCTCAAGTAATCCTTCTTGCATAATTGTTCGTCCTTCCTCATAAGATGACCTACCCGATTGAAATGAGAAAGGATGAACTGTATGCGTAGCCGGATATTTGTTTTTTTGTTAGTTGCGGTCATGGTAATCCTCGCGGCATGTGGGGCGCCGTCAAAAGAGGATGTCATGAAGAAGCTCAGTGGGAAGTGGAATGATACGAAAGGGTATGATTTGCAAGCAACAATGGAGATTAAGACTGGAGCAGAACCGCGTTTATACGATGTTGCTGTCTGGCATACAAAACCTGCCTTTTATCGTGTTAACGTAACACAGGCTGGAAGCAAGGACTCTCAGATGATTGTGCGCAATAAAGAAGGCGTTTATGTTGTTACGCCATCGCTTGGTAAGACGTATAAGTTTCAAAGTGATTGGCCAGCGCAAAATAGCCAGGCATACTTGATTGGCGCTCTGTCAGATGATATTAAAGCGGATAAAAATGCAACGATGACGGAAAAAGACAAAACATATGTCTTTGAAACTGCCACAAGAAACAATCATAAGAAGGTTTTGCCGACTCAACAGATTCATATTGACAAAAAGACATTGCTACCAACGTATGTTTCCGTACTGGATGAAAATAAGGTTGAGAAAATTCGCATTTCATTTAAAAAGATTACTCTTGGTGTAGAACGGAAAGCTGCAGATTATGCAGTAGATATGGATGACACGAATACTGGTAAAGAGACTGAGCCTACAGAAGATGAAAAAACTGGACTCGCCACGTACTATCCATCAGTCACTTGGGCGGAAGGCAATCTTGTCGATGAAAAAAGTGTGGAAACAGAAAGTGGCACACGTTCATTCATGACCTATGGTGGAGATAAAGAATTCATCATTATTCAAGAGCCGGCAGTTCGACCAGACACGAAAATGCCAGTATCTATTGAAGGTGATCCTGTAGATCTTGGATTCACAGTTGCAGCTCTAGCAGACAAATCAATTCGCTGGGAAAGTGAAGGAGTTTCATTCTTTATCGCATCCGAAACATTAACGCCAGAAGAAATGATTGAAGTGGCCGGATCGATGATGGCGGATGGTGAAAAATAACTTTAGTTGACGTAGAATGTGCAGAGGATTGATAATAGAGAGTATTACAATATAAAAGAGGGATTGGCTTGGAAAACTCTGTTCACTATCGTCCGACGCAAGCGCTCGTCAATCTTGAAGCTATTCGGGATAACGTCAGAAATTTAAAGAACTTCTTGGGGAATAAGACTGCAATAATTGCGGTTGTGAAAGCGGACGGATACGGCCACGGGGAAGTGGAAGTTGCAAAAGCGGCTTTTGAAGCAGGTGCACAAATGGTTTCGGTTGCAACACCGGACGAGGCGGTACGACTCCGATTGGCGGGAATTAGCGGGGACATCCTCGTCATGGGGCCGTCTCCGCTTGCGTTTGCTGAAAAAGCAGCTAAGCTAGGAATTGTAATTACAGTATATAGTGCTGAATGGTTACAAGCGGCAATAGGGGGTAGTGCAACATTTGTGCAACCGTTGAAAATTCATGTAAAAATTGATAGCGGAATGGGAAGAATAGGATTGAGAGATGCAGGTGAGCTCCAATCCCTTGTTAATATCGTCGATAAATCTGAATTTGTGCTTATGGATGGCATCTTTACTCATTTTGCTTGTGCAGATGAACAAGATCCAGACCACACACAAGAGCAGTTTGCGACATTCATGCAGCTTGTTAATACATTGCCGAAAAAACCTCGGCTCATTCACGCATCAAACAGCGCGGCAACCCTTCTCTATCCTGAATATGCTCTTGACGCAGTCCGTTTCGGAATCGGACTATACGGAATTGCACCTTCAGAATACGTAGGAGGGAAATTGCCGTTTCAACTCAAAAAAGCATTCCAACTTGAAAGTGAACTTGCCTATGTAAAGTTGTTGGAGGCTGGCAATCGAATCAGTTACGGCGGGACATATGAAACTTCTGGAGATGAATGGATTGGCACAATTCCTATCGGTTATGCAGACGGTTTAAAGCGTGGGCTACGTGGACAGGAAGTTCTTATTGGTGGTGAGCGAATGCCGATTGTTGGAACGATCTGTATGGACCAATGCATGGTAAAACTTTCACGAGAATTACCAATTGGGGAAAAAGTAGTGCTGATTGGTCGTCAAGGGGAAGAAGAAATTACGATGGAAGAGTGGGCGGAACGACTTGGAACGATTCCGTACGAAATTGCAGTAACCATCGCCAAACGAGTACCGAGAATATATACAGGAAAAGATGGGCAGTATGTATAATATCCGTACTTTCGACAAAATAAACTAGCACTTTTGCAGAATCCTGTCAATAAAGTTCCTTCTATGTCTTCTCATTGTCGGTATTCAATGGTAAGATGGACTAGTATTGAGATTAGGAACGGTTTTGTCGGAGGTGCTGAAGTTGGGTGCAAATAAAAACATAAAAGAAGTTATTGTTAAAATTCCGAAACGGATGCTGAACGAAAATGAACATACGGTCGTCCATCAAGAGCTGGACCGTGGAGATTCAGTTTATATTTCGACAAAGCGATATGTAACCGACTATGAATCGGATACGATCAGAGAAGAGATGATGAACGGTTATCTCGAAATGTCGCAAATCAACCTTAAAATCGCCACGGAATGCTTGCATGTGGAATACGAAGCCCAGCATACGGTGGAACGTCTCGTAAGCGGAGGATGAAAAGTTGGCAATAAAACGTGGAGACGTCTTTTTTGCAGATCTGTCGCCTGTCGTCGGTTCTGAACAGGGAGGAACGAGACCGGTTCTTGTCATTCAGAATGACATAGGTAACCGGTTTAGCCCGACAGTCATTATTGCGGCTATCACTGCGCAAATTCAAAAAGCGAAATTGCCTACACATGTTGAAATCGATGCGGTACGATATGGTTTCGAGCGGGATTCGGTTATTCTGCTCGAACAAGTCCGCACAATCGACAAGTCGAGGCTTACCGATAAGATTACACATCTAGATGAATTTTTGATGGAACAGGTCGATGAAGCGCTAGAAGTTAGTTTCGGTCTAATCAAATTCTGAGCATACATATAAGGGACATCATGGAGATATTTCCATGATGTCTTTTTCGATTAATTCATATTAACAGCATGTCTGTCGACAAAAAAAGTGTATTGCGTCCTCTTTTTCGATACAATGAAGAGACAATGGTTTTCAATTCAAAAGGAGGCTTATCGAAACACTTATGAATATTAAGATGGTAGAAAGCATTGATCAGAATATCATAGAGATAATTGAAAGATGGAAAGAACTTATGAAGGACGAAAAGGGAGAGAAGTTCTTCCATTTCATGCCTACGAAGCTTGTAGAGAAGACGAGTAGTGAATTTGCTGCATTAATGACATCGAATATTTATGAAGCGAATGTTATTCATTCAGAAAAGTTGAACGAATTTACAGAAAAGGTCGTTCGTTTCGGATGGTCTATCAAATTCGTTAATAAAGCGATTGATAATTTCTCGCAGGTTGTATTTAAACTATTGGAAGAAAAAGGGGTTATTGATGCTGGTAATCTCAGAGCTTTTATGACAATCTTTGATAACTGGATTATGCCTCTCCGTGAAAGTATCATTGAAGCCTATTCGGCAGAATGGGAACGGACAGTCAGTTTGCAAAAAATCGCATTGCAGGAACTATCTGCATCCTTGATACCGGTTTTCGACAAAATTTCTGTCATGCCGCTTGTCGGAACAATCGATACAGAGCGTGCCAAACTAATCATGGAAAATCTACTTGAAGGTGTAGTGAAACAACGAGCTGAAGTCGTTCTTCTGGATATTACTGGCGTCCCCGTTGTAGATACGATGGTAGCCCATCACATCATTCAAGCAGCAGATGCAGTACGACTTGTCGGAGCGAAATGTATGCTGGTAGGAATTCGTCCGGAAATCGCTCAAACTATCGTTACACTTGGCATAAATCTCAACGACTTTACGACGACTAGCACATTGCAACGTGGGATGCAGAAGGCTCTTGGACTTACAAACCGAACGATCGTGGAGGTTGATAATTCATGAATATGCGAATCCCGATTTTAAAACTGGGTGACACTTTAATTGTTTCTGTTCAATGGGAGCTTGACGATCATACCGCACTTCAGTTCCAAGAAGACCTTTTGAAAAAAATGCATGAAACGACAGCTAGAGGTGTTGTTATCGATTTGACACCAATAGACTTCATAGATTCATTTATTGCAAAAGTATTGGGTGACGTCATCAGCATGTCAGGGTTGATGGGGGCTAAAGTTGTGATCACAGGAATCCAACCAGCAGTAGCGATTACGCTTATAGAATTAGGCATCCGTCTGGAAAACGTTATGACGGCACTCGATCTCGAAAACGGATTGGATAAACTTCATAAAGAATTGGAGGCCTAACCATGGAGTACTGGTCTTCTGTAGACATATACACGGAGTGGGACATTGTTGCCGCCCGACAGCTGGGCCGGAATGAAGCGAAGAAGTCTGGTTTTGGAACGGTCGATCAGGCGAGAATTACTACGGCTATTAGCGAATTGGCGCGTAATATCTATTTATATGCTGGAAAAGGTAAAATTGAAATTAAAAGACTTTCTGAGAATGACATCTACGGGATTACAATTATTGCATCTGATGACGGTCCGGGGATTCCGGATATGCGTAAAGTGATGGAAGATGGTTTTTCAACATCCGGAGGACTTGGTGCCGGAATGCCAGGTGTGAGAAGGCTCATGGATGAATTCAAAGTCGAAACGGAACTGGGTGTGGGTACAATAATCACCGCCACAAAATGGCTTCGCTAAGGAGATGATGATGGATGCCTAAGGAAGTTTCAAAGCAGTACAAACAAATATTGCGGAAATACTTAGATGGACAAAACGAAGAGGAACTTTATATAGGACAGCAGTTTAGTAGGCAATTCATCGAGAAAGAAATTTCGCCTGAAGAAGTGATTAGTATTCATAAAACGGCACTGACAGAAGTCCTTCCTACTATGTCGGATGAGCTGAATTATTCGTTTGACTTTCTGATAGAAATGATGATTCACTATGGGCTTGCTTTACAAGAACATCAGAGCCTTATTCGAAAGCAGGAAGAACTCCAAATGGAAATGAACCTAGCGGTTAGAGTGCAAGATACGTTGCTGAAAACCAGAAAACCAGACTTCAAAGAACTTGATATCGGGCTTGTAACAGAATCCGCAAAACAAATGAGTGGCGATTATATTTATTTTCTCAATGACACTAGTTTTGAAGCAAGCGTAGCTGTGGCTGATGTTATAGGTAAAGGGATTCCGGCAGCACTTTGTATGTCGATGATTAAATTTGGAATGGACAGTTTGCAAAACGAAAACACAAGTCCGCGCCATGTCCTTGATATCGTAAATAGAATCGTTGAAAAAAGTGTCGATGATTCGATGTTTATTTCCATGTTTTACGGAAAGTACGATGCGAGAGATTCAAGTTTCTCATACGGTTCTGCGGGACACGAACCCGCCATTATGTATAGAGCATCCACTGGTACATTTACGGAGCTAAACGCAAAAGGACTACTGCTTGGTGTTCATCCGAATGTTGTTTATGAAGAGCATTCCGTTATCTTGGAAGAGGGCGACTTTATCGCGATGATGACGGATGGTGTGACTGAGGTCCGAACGGAAACAGGTTTCATTGATGATGAAGTGATTAAAAATATTATGCTGGAAGTGAAAGATGAATCCGCGCAAAAAATAGCCGATACGGTATACCAAAAACTGGCCTATCTTCAAGACTTTCATTTACGTGATGATTTTACTCTCGTCATTTTTAAGAAAGAGATTGAAAAGGTTTAAGTTTTGCAATAAAGGGTATCCTAATTTATAGTATGCGTTATCATAAAAACAGAGAAATTCGGGGTGGAAATATGGATTTGCAAGTTGAGTTGTTAGAAGAGAATAGTGTTCAGCGTTTCAAAATTGTTGGGGAGATTGACGCCTTCACAGCACCAATGTTAAGAGAACGTCTTGCAACTGTTGAAAAAATAACTGATATGCAAGCAGAATTGGATTTGTCTGAAGTTAATTATATGGATAGTACAGGATTGGGAGTTTTTGTTGGTTTTTATAAAGCTGTCAAGGCCAATGGAGGACATGTGAAAATTGTTGGCGTTAACACACGTTTGAAAAAACTTTTTGATATAACTGGCTTGGGAGAAGTTATGGATATTGAAATGGAAGAAAGTGGGGACGTAGATGCAACCGTATGATTACATTGAAATTCGAGTTCCCGCAAAAGCTCAATATGTTGGTGTAGCACGTCTCGCGATTTCAGGTCTCGCTAGTCGACTTGGTTTTACATATGATGAAATCGAAGACTTAAAAATAGCGTCGAGTGAAGCGATTACAAATGCTGTCCAACATGCATATAAAGAAGACGATGAAGGCGAAGTGGTGGTTGGTTGTGCCCTTTTCGCGGATAAATTAGAAATTATGGTAGCGGATCACGGAAAAAGCTTTAATTTCGAGGATACGAAAAAGAGTGTAGGACCGTATAATGAAAAGGAGGAGGTACAGTTTCTTCGGGAAGGAGGATTGGGCCTTTACCTTATGGAAACACTTATGGATGATGTAAAAGTACATCATGAAGAGGGTGTAACGGTCTTTATGACCAAATACCTAGGTGGAGAGCGGGGCGATGAGGATGTCGAACGAACAATCACCTCATGAGTCTGAAGGGAATGAAAAACCCACCGTCGAACCTATTATAGAAGACCCTTCTCCTCGTGAAACTGGAACAAAGGCGGAAGTCCTTCAATGGATAAAGCAATACCAGGAGACGAATGACGATGAAGCACAGACGAAACTAGTAGTACACTATGAACGGCTTGTCCAATCATTAGCACGAAAGTATTCGAATGGAAAGCCTTTTCATGAAGATATAGCACAAGTAGGTATGCTAGGTCTTCTTGGAGCGATACGCCGCTATAATCCTGAATTTGGAAGAAGTTTCGAAGCATTCGCAGTGCCGACAATTATCGGTGAAATTAAACGTTTCTTACGTGATAAAACATGGGCAATACATGTCCCAAGACGTATAAAAGAACTCGGACCGAAAATTAAAGCAGCAGTTGAGACGTTAACAATAGAAATGCAACGTTCGCCCCTGGTCAGTGAAATTGCGGATTACCTAGATGTGGATGAAGAACTGGTTCTTGAAGCAATGGAAATGGGAAGAAGTTATCAAGCTCTCTCTATGGACCATACCCTAGAAGCAGATTCTGAAGGTGGCACGGTTACTCTATTTGATATTATCGGGGAAAATGATGACGGTTTTGAGAAAACAGATCAACGCATGGTTGTTGCTAATGCTCTAAATGTGTTGTCGGAACGTGAAAAGCAAATTATTCAGTATACATATATTGACCAACTAAGCCAAAAAGAAGCGGGAGAGCTACTCGGAATCTCTCAAATGCACGTTTCAAGATTACAACGAAAAGCGATTAAAAAGTTGCAGGAAGCAATATTGGCGGCTGGCGGTGTATCGTAGTGGATTCAATCTTAACGAATCATGTCGAAGCATATGTTTACCAAGAGGCGAAGTTTGGGAATCGAGAATGTGGGGACACGTATTTCATCCATGAAGAGGAAGGTTATTTCATCTGTGCAATTGCTGATGGACTTGGTAATGGACCAATTGCGCGTCAATCATCTCAAATCATACCTAAAGTATTGAAAGAGTATCATCACGAGTCAATTGATGAATTACTTAGCCGTTGCAATGAGCATATGGTGCAAAAACGTGGAGCAGCTGTAGCTATTGTCAAAGTGGATTATAAACAAAAAACGATTCAGTATAGCTGTGTAGGAAATGTACGTTTTTATATGCTGCATGATTGTGATAAGATGATTTATCCTTTGCCTGTAATGGGTTATTTATCGGGTAGACCACAAAAGTTAAAGACACAACAATATGACTATTCCAAAGGTGATTTATTCTTTCTCCATTCGGACGGTGTCATACTGAGAAGTCCGAAAGCAACATTAAAGGAAAGTTCTGGACCTTATGAATTATACCAAAACGTGCTCCAATCGATTGAACACGGCGACGACGCCACATTTATAGCGGGCAGCCTACTTCTATAAAACGGAAGTAGGTTTTTTTGTGCGTGCTTTTCTTTAATTAGGCACTCATGATGCAGTTCTGGTAAAATTAAGAAAGTAAAGAAAGGGTGAATTTATTGATGAGGCATATTGTTGAGGCTACAGCTGGTAAAGCGGCCGTCAGTATACATCAAACTGAAAAGGTTATCGCATTACTTGACCAAGGAAACACTGTCCCCTTCATTGCAAGGTACCGGAAAGAAGAAACCGGTTCGCTGGATGAAGTACAGATTAAAGCGGTTGAGGATGCTTACAATTATGTTAAAGGGCTTGAACAACGAAAAGAAGAAGTTATTCGCCTGATCGATGAACAAGGTAAGTTGGACGAGGAATTAAGAAAATCGATTGAAGGTGCAACTGTCTTACAGCGAATTGAAGATCTTTACAGACCTTACAAAATAAAAAGACGTACTCGTGCGATGATTGCAATTGAAAGCGGCCTTGAGCCATTAGCGAAAAGTCTAATGGAGTTTTCAGGAGAATCACCAGAACAGCTAGCCAATCCTTTTGTCAATGAAGAAAGCGGTATCAATAGCGTTGAAGATGCGCTTGCTGGTGCTCGAGATATTATGGCTGAACAATTTGCTGACGACGCTGGAATACGCGAAAACATACGGAAATTAGCATGGTCAGATGGGATGATTGTCTCAGCGATACGTAAAGGTGCAGAGGACAAGCGAAATGTTTTTGAAAATTACTATGAATATGAAGAACCTTTGAAGAAAATTGTACCTCATCGCGTTTTGGCTTTAAACCGCGGTGAAAAAGAGGATGTGCTACGCGTTGGGATTTCTTTCCCAGTCGATAGAATTTCTGGAGGACTTGAACGTGAGCTAATTCGCAAACCGCATTCGCCATCTGCACCATACGTAAAAGAAGCGACAGAGGATGCGTTTAAGCGTTTGATAGCGCCTTCAATTGAACGGGAAATCAGGGCGGCACTGACAGAAAAGGCTGAAGAACAGGCAATTCATGTATTTTCAGAAAACCTAAAAAGTCTACTTCTGCAACCCCCGTTGAAAGGGAAAGTTGTACTGGGCCTTGACCCGGCTTTCCGTACAGGATGCAAACTTGCGGTTGTCGATGAATCAGGTAAATTGCTTGAAATATCAGTAATTTATCCGCATCAGCCACAAATGGAAAAAGAAAAATCGAAACGGACGATTTTGGATTTATTGAAAAAGTATCCGATTACTATTATTGCAATCGGAAATGGGACAGCCTCACGTGAGTCTGAACTGTTCATAGTAGATTGTATAAAAGAGGCACAAGCGGGTGTTTCGTATGTAATTGTAAATGAAGCAGGCGCAAGTGTTTATTCAGCTTCACCTCAAGCACGGGACGAATTCCCTGAACTTCAAGTTGAACAACGGAGTGCGGTATCTATAGCGAGACGCTTACAGGATCCATTATCGGAACTAGTGAAAATTGATCCGGGTTCTGTTGGTGTCGGGCAATACCAGCATGACGTTGCAAAAAAACGCCTATCCGAATCATTATCATTTGTCGTCGAAACGGCAGTGAACCGGGTAGGGGTTGATGTCAACACTGCTTCCTCGTCGCTGCTTCAATATGTCGCGGGATTATCCAAAACGGTTGCAGAAAATATTGTGAAGTCACGTGAAGAAAATGGTCTCTTTACGAAACGCAATCAATTAAAGAAAGTACCACGCCTTGGCGCGAAGACTTATGAACAGGCGATTGGTTTCCTGCGAGTGCCTGATGCAAAGGATCCGTTTGATTCGACTGGTATTCACCCTGAGAGCTACCAGTTAGCCGAACAAATATTAGAAGAATCAGGAGCAAGTAAGAAGTTGCTAGGAAAGCAAGAAACCTCTGATGCGCTGTCGGCTCTCGATAGTAAAGCCCTAGCGATTAAGTTGAATGTTGGAGAAGTGACGCTCAAAGACATTATTGAAACACTTCAAAGACCGAATCGGGATCCACGTGATGATTATCCGCAACCGCTTTTAAAAGCAGATGTCCTCGATATGAAGGATCTTTACGAAGGTCTTGAAATGCAAGGAACAGTCCGTAATGTAGTTGATTTTGGTGCTTTTGTTGATATAGGCGTTAAGGAAGACGGTCTTGTTCATATATCCAAATTAAAAAAAGGCTTTGTAAAACATCCTCTTGACGTTGTGGCCTCTGGTGACATCGTCACTGTCTGGGTAGAAGGCGTCGATAAAGGGAAAGGACGTATTTCATTGACGATGTTGCCACCGTCAACTAAATGATAGTGGAACTGGAGGTGGTAACTATGACGGATGAAGAACTGCAGAGATATATAGAGAAAGTCTCGGATGAAGCGTTCGGCAAGCCGTTTATTCATAGTGCCCGGTTTAACAAAAGGCTAAGAACAACAGGTGGTCGTTATATGCTTTCAGACCATTCCATAGAAATTAACCCATTAGTTCTAGTTAAGCACGGAATAGATGAACTGGTGGGTGTAATTAAACATGAGCTTTGTCACTACCACCTTCATATAGAAGGAAGAGGTTATCGGCACCGTGATGTGGACTTCAGGAATTTGCTGAAAAGCACATCATCCCCGAGGTTTTGCCGACCACTTACTGAACGGAATCGTAAGGTAGTTTCGCTCCGTGTCTATAAGTGTGTATCTTGTAAGTTACTCTACAACCGTAAAAGGAGAATGGACGTTACCAAATACAGATGCGGAAAATGTGCAGGGCGAATTGAAGAAATACAACCTGTTTAGTATAAAAAGAACACGATCAGTCATCGCAAACTGCGGTCTGATCGTGTTTTTGATATTTCATAAAACAAATCTATAAATAAGTGTTGACGAAATGGATGACTCTCTTTATAATAGGAAAAGTCGGTTGGGAAAGACACCGAGACATTATGGAGAACGATTCTTCCTCCATGAAGATATAAGCATTCAACATGGCCCCTTGGTCAAGCGGTTAAGACACCGCCCTTTCACGGCGGTATCACGGGTTCGAATCCCGTAGGGGTCACCAAAACTTTTTCAATACGAAGTATTGAAAAGAGTTATCCATAAGAACTTCGATTTGAAGTATCGAAAAGAATCATCCATAAGGTTGAATACGAAGTAACGAAATGAATAAGTTTTGTACAGTGTGAAACTATATTGCTGAATTAGGTATCATTGGGGTATAGCCAAGCGGTAAGGCAACGGACTTTGACTCCGTTACTCGTTGGTTCGAATCCAGCTACCCCAGCCAATGTTTTACCTGCGTGAAGCGCAAGAAGAATATCTCTTCTATATAATAAAGAGCCATTAGCTCAGTTGGTAGAGCATCTGACTTTTAATCAGAGGGTCGCAGGTTCGAATCCTGCATGGCTCACCATTTAAAAAAATGTTGACAAATGAATTGTATGCTATATAATAAGGTTTGTCGCTAAAACAACGCGGTAGTGGCGGAATGGCAGACGCGCTAGGTTGAGGGCCTAGTGGGGGTTAACCCCGTGGAGGTTCAAGTCCTCTTTACCGCACCAAATCACTTTCGTAGTTAAAAAGTTCTCTACCTCATGAACAGTTCGTTTTATCAAAAGGAAAATGGTTATCATCCAACTTATGTCGGATGCGCCAATATTATATACGCGGGTGTAGTTTAGTGGTAAAACCTCAGCCTTCCAAGCTGATGATGAGGGTTCGATTCCCTTCACCCGCTCCATATTACTTATTAGAAACAAATTTGTGAATATCGCTTGAAAGTTAAAATGAAATAGTTGTTGACTTCCTAAATAGCGAATGCTATACTAAGAAAGTTGCTGTAAGAACAGTAGCGAACTTAAAAAAAGAGAATCGTAAATGATTCCGAACCAAATGAACCTTGAAAACTGAACAGCAAAACATCAATGAGATATCGCGAGAGTGTGAACGCACTTGAGCAAAACGTTTCGAAGTAAGTCGATTTCGGTCGAACGAAAAGAAACACACACAAGAATCTTCGGATTCAGAGGAGGAATTAATTCCTCCTTAAGTCAGCAAGAAATGAGCTATTCATTTTCTTCTATTATGGAGAGTTTGATCCTGGCTCAGGACGAACGCTGGCGGCATGCCTAATACATGCAAGTCGAGCGAAAGTTAGAGAGCTTGCTCTCTAACTTT